>CAIYCW010000067.1 GCA_903924855.1 uncultured Rhodospirillales bacterium
ACCGGGCGCACCACCTCGGTGCGCGAGATGTGCGAGATCGCCTTTGCCCATGTGGGGCTGAACATGGCGGATTTCGTGCGCACCGATCCGCGTTATCTGCGTCCGGCCGAGGTGGATGTGCTGCTGGGCGATGCGAGCAAGGCGCGCCGTGTGCTGGGCTGGCAACCGGAGATCTCGCTGGAGGCGATGATCGCCGAGATGGTGGAGGCCGATCTGGCACGCCATCGCGCGCAACTGCTCGTCCGTCAGGGCTGATCGGCATGGCTGGGCCGGATTGCGTGCTGATCACCGGCGCCTCCGGCTTCGTGGGACGGCATCTGGTGGCCGCGTTGCGCGCGCGGTTTCCGGCCAGCCGGTTGCTGGCATGTTCGCGTGAGGGCGTCGTGGAAGGCGCGGATGCGATCGTTCCGCTCGATCTGGAAGATCGCGATGGCATGGCGCGGCTGCTGCTGGAGGCCGCCCCCGATGCCGTGGTGCATCTGGCCGCCCAGGCAGCGGTGGGGGCGAGTTTCCGGGACCCGATGGCGACGTGGCGTGTCAATGTCGATGGCACGCTGGCCCTGGCCGAGATCATCCGCACCCGTCTGCCGCGCACGCTGCTGGTGCACGCCTCGTCCGCCGAGATCTATGGGCTGAGCTTTCGCTCCGGCCTGACGCTGGACGAGACGGCGGCGTTGCAGCCGGCCAATCCCTATGCGGCCTCCAAGGCCGCGGTGGATGTGGCGCTGGGGGAGATGGCGCTGCGCGGTCTGCGCCTGGTGCGGCTGCGCCCGTTCAGCCAGGTGGGGCCCGGGCAGGGGCCGGATTTCATGACCGCCGCCTTTGCCCGGCAGATCGCGCGCATCGAACAGGGGCTGCAGCTGCCGGTGATGCAGGTGGGGGCGCTGGAGCGCTGGCGCGATTTCATGGATGTGCGCGACATGTGCGCGGCCTATGCGGCGGTGCTGGAGCGGGCCGAGACTTTGCCGCCGGGTGTTGCGATCAATGTGGCCTCCGGCACCAGCCGCCGGGTTGGCGATGTGCTGCAGGCGCTGCTGCAGCGCAGCCGGATGACGATCACGGTGGAGCCGGCAGCGCATCTGCAGCGGCCCACCGATGTCGAGCGGGTCTGCGGCGATGCGGGGCTGGCACGTCGCCTGCTGGACTGGACCCCGGTGCGGCGCTGGGATGACACGCTGGACGAACTGCTGGCGGATTGGCGGGCGCGTGTCGGCGGGTGAGCGCCGCCTGCTGGTTCTGCCTGCGCGGCGGCTGCGTCTGGGCGCCTGGCAGATCGTGCTGGTGGCGCTGCGCGCGGGCGACACCGGCCCGGTTTCGATGCTGTTTCCCACCGACAGCGCGGTGCCGCCGCAGCGCCGCTATCTGTGGCGCCTGATCCGGGGCTTTGGATGGAGTCTGCATCTGGGGGTGCTGAGCGTGCCGGTGCAGGCGGTGCGCGCCGAGATCGAGGGATGCCTGCCGCGTCCTGCGAATGTCTCGGCTGCGGTGTGGCGGGTTGCGGTTGGCAAGCCCGTGGCCGCGGCGCTGCTGTGCCTGACCGATCCGCCCGGTGCGCTGGCCGCGCTGCGCGGCGGGGCGGGGCGGCTGCGCTGGTATCTGGCGATGCGCGCGGTGTGTGCCGCGATGCCGCGCGACTATCGGCTGTGGCGGCATCTGTTCGATCGCTGGTGCGTGCGGCCGGCAGAGGCGGAGGGATTGCCGCTCGTGCTGATCTGCCACCGGCCTGAGGCGGGCGATGCGGCGTTGCGTGCCACGTTGGCCTCGCTGCCGGAAGCCGCGCGGCATTGCGTGGTGGTGGCGGGACAGGCGGATGCGGTGCTGCCGGTCATCGCCGGGGCTTCCGAGCGCTTTGTTGCGGTGTTGCAATCGGGCGAGGTGCTGCGCGATGGCGCGCTGCTGGTGCTGCAACGCCTGGCGCTGCAGGGCGGACATCGCGCAATCTGTGCCGATGAGGATCGGCTGGATGCGCAAGCCAGGCGGCATGACCCGCGGTTCAAGCCGCAACCCAGCCGATCGCTGCTGCAATCGGGCGTGCTGACCACTGGGGTGCATCTGTTCGACCGTGCGTTGATGGACGGCCTGCCGCCCTTTGTGTGGGAGTGGGCGGAGACGCTGCGGCTTGCGATCTGGCTGGGGACGTCAGCGCTTCCAGGCGCATCGGCCCCGTTTCTGCTCACCCATCGCAGTCAGGCCACGCTGCCGGCCCCTGCCGCCGCCTTGGGAGACGTGGTGCGCAGGCACCTGCCGCAAGGCTGGATCGGCCGCGTGGATGACAGTGCGCGCCCGCTGATGGTGCGGCCGGATGTGGGTGAGGATGCCCCGCTGGTGACGTTGCTGGTGCCGAGCACCGGGCGTCTGCCGCATGTGGTGCCCTGTCTGGGCGCTGTGCTGCGCGAGACGGATTATCCGCGTCTGGAGATGATCATCGTGCTGTCCCAGCAAGGTGAGATTACCGAAGAGCAGCGCCGTGTGCTGGCACCACTGCTGGAGGATGCGCGCGTGCGGGTGGTGATCGCCCCGATGGCGCGGTTCAACTACGCACTTGCCAACAATCTGGGGGCGGCGGAGAGCGAGGCGTCCCTGCTGTGCCTGCTGAACGATGACGTCTCCCCCGCGGATCCCGCCTGGCTGCGGGTGATGGCGGGGCATCTGCAGGATGCGCGCGTGGCGGCCGTGGGCGCCAAGCTGCTCTATCCGGATCAGACGGTGCAGCATGGCGGCGTGCTGCTGGGAGCCGGCGGTGTGGCCGATCACGCGTTTCGTGGGCTGGGGCGGGATGAGCCGGGACCCCTGCACCGTGCTGTGCTGGACCAGGAACTGTCCTGCGTCACCGGCGCCTGCCTGCTGCTGCGCCGCGCCGCCTTCGATGCGCTGGGCGGGTTTGATGAGCAGTTTGCCACCGGCTACAACGACGTTGATCTGTGCCTGCGGCTGATCGGGGCCGGGCATGCGATCATCTGGTCGGCGCAGGCGCTGCTGTTCCATCACGAGACGATCTCGCTCGGCAGCCATTTCTCGCCGGAGCAGGCCGCGCTGGCGCAGGCGCAGGAGGATCTGGTGTGGCGCCGCCATCAGAGGGTCTGTGCGGCCGATCCGTTCTTCAATCCGAACCTGTCACGCCAGCGGGGGCAGGAGAGTGCGTTGGGCTTTCCGCCCCTGGTCGATGAACTGGCCGATCGGCTTGAGCTGTGTCGGACAATCGGCGTGATGTGACATATTCGTGTCGGTTTTATGAATTTGATCTTGCATCGATGCGCGTGCGGGTTTTGTGTTTGATTTACCATCAGATCGGGTCAATTGACGGCGCGGTGATGCGTTTGGTGTCAAGGAGTCCCGATGAACGATGTTGCAATTGCAGCCCAGGGGCCCGATGAAGCCGGCCATTCTGAAATAGACCGAGCCATGCATCTGTTGCGTCCAAGCGAATATACCGCGGCCCTGATTCAGGCGCTGCACCAGATGCAAAGCCATGTCCGTGGCGCCAGCGTGCTGGAACTGGGCACCGGGAGCGGCGTTGTGCTGGCCGCCCTGGGCAAGCTTGGTGCGGCAAGGCTGTGCGGTGTGGATGTGGAGGAGGACGCGCTGGTCTCCTCCCGCAAGCTGATGGGCATGGTGGGTCTGTCGGAGCGCTGCGAGTTCTGCTCGGGCGACATGTGGGCGCCGGTGGAGGGGCGGCGGTTTGATCTGGTGGTGGCCAATCTGCCGCATTTCCCCACCGAGCGCGGTGATTTTCCGGGCCGGCTGGTGAGTTGGAGCGATGGCGGGCCGGATGGCAGGCGGCTGCTCGATCCGTTTCTGCGCGGCCTCGGCGCGCATCTTCGCCCCGGCGGGCGGGCGGTGATCACGCACAACGCCTTCGTGGACATCGACCGCACCCACGAGATGCTGGCCGCGCAGGGTCTGGTGGCCCGCATCCTCAACACGGTGATGCTGCCGCTGCCGCAGGAGAAGCTGTGCCGGATGACGCACAGCGTGCGCGTGGCCGAGGAGGACCGTTCGGTGCACCAGCTTGGACCTTATGTGTTCATCGAGATGCATCTGATTGAGATCGCCGCTGCTGCTTCCCTCAGCGATATCGCGGCCTGAATGGGATATGTGATGGCTGCCCTGCTGCGCGGTCGGTGCGCCGCGGTCATGATGGTCGTGCTGGCGGCTCTGGGGCCGTGCGTCTGGGCATCATGCGCATGGGCGCAGGCTGCGGAGGCGACGCCGCTGCCATCTGCGGACAGTTCCAGCCCCGATGCCGCCTTTGCCAGCACCATGGCGTGGGCACGGGCCGAGGCGGCCAAGGGCTGCCGGCCGGATGAGCCGGATCGGCTGGTGCGCATCGTCTGTGCCGGCACGCTGCGCGTCGGCGTGCGCGGCAATTACCGGCTGTTCGGCTTCGAGGAGGCTGGCACGCGCAGCGGCTATGAGATCGACATTGCGCGCGAACTGGCGCGCCGCATGGGGGTTGAGGTGCGCTTCGTCGGCGTGACGCCGGCCAACCGCATCGCGTTGCTGGGCGAGAACCAGATCGATCTGACCATCGCCACCATGGGCCACACCACGCTGCGCGACGGCCAGGCGCGGTTCATCCGGCCGCATTACTACGCCTCCAGCACCGCGCTGGTGGGCCCGCGCGACCTGCATGTGCCGGATTTCGCGGCCCTGGGCGGCCGGTCGGTGTGTGTGACGGTGGGCAATGCGTCCAATTCCGAGATTTCGCTGCATGGCGGGCGGCTGCTGCTGTTCGACAGTCCGGCCCAGCTGGTGGACCGGCTGCGGGCGGAGGCGTGTTCGCTTATCGCGCAGGATGACAGTTTCCTCGCCAGCGCCTTTCTCGATCCGGTGTTCGCGATCAGCTACGACACCAAGTTCCTGTTCGATCAGCTGCCCTGGGGCATGGCGGTGGCGCGTGACGGCTCGGGGCGGCTGGCGGTGACGCTGGGCATGCTGAGCCAGATCTTTCACCGCGATGGCGTGTTTCTGGATCTGGCGCGGCGCAACCATATCGGCACCGGGTTTCTGGAGGCGCAGCAGCGTGTGTGGGCCGGCGCCGAGTGCAACGAGCCGGCCGCCAATTCCGACCCTGGCTGCGTGGCGCCGCCGCTGTCCACCGATCTGGCGCCGACCCCGTTTGCGGCGTCGGTGACGGGGGTGGAGGATTGGCTGGGGGCGAAGCTCGGGATTCATCCGACACTTGCGATGTTCAAGATCGCGCCGGCTTGGGATCTGGTGCGCAACGGCCTGATCAACTCGGTGATGCTGATCGGCGGCACGTTGGCTGCGACCTTGCTGTTCGCGCTGCTGTTCTCGGTCTGTCTTGGGTTTGGTGGGATTGCGCTGCGCCTGCCGGTGCGTGGTGTGATTATGCTGCTGCAATCCTCCCCGGTGGTGCTGACATTGGTGATCGCGGCGGCGATTGCGAATGCGATGTTCACCTTCTCCGCCACGGCAGCGATGATCGCCTCGATGCTGGCGCTGGGGCTGACCAATGGCAGCTATGCCGGCCAGGCGATCGCCGAGGCGATGGCCGTGCTGCGGGCGGAGGCGCTGCAGCAGGGCGTCAGCACCGCGCCGGGCGGGGCCTCGCTGCTGCAGCTCGCCTTGAGGCGCTCGATCGTGCAGATCATGGCGTTTCTGATCAACGCCACCAAGGGCACGCCGGTCGCGAGTTTCGTGGGGGCGCCGGAACTGCTCAACGCTCTCACCGACAGCACGTCCTTCTCGGCGGATCGTGCCACCACCTATTGGCTGTTGCTGATCTTCTACACGCTGGCGGTGCTGGTGGTGGTGCGGCTGTGCATGGTGTTGCGCCATGTGCTGGAACGCAGGATTGCCCGCTCATGACGATATCGCTGTTGCCGAGCCTGCCTGATTCGTTTCTGCCGCAGCTGATGGCGGGGGTTGCGCTGAATTTCGAGATTGCGCTGACATCGCTGCTGATGGGCCTGGTTGTGGGTGTGCCCCTGGCCTTTGCCAAGCTGGCCGGCAAGGCCGGGCGGCTGGTCTATGGCGCCACGGTGCCGCTGCTGCGCGCAGCCCCCACCTTCGTGGTGATGTTCTTCCTGCTCAACGTGATGCCGCAGGCCTTTAGCCTGTTCGGCCACAACGTTGCCATCGCGCCCTCGGCGGTGGTGGCGCTGTCGCTGGTGCCGTACAGCGCCTCCTACGTGTCGGAGAACGGGGCGGAGGCGCTGGGCCATTGGCGGGAGGGATCGCGGCTTGCCGCCCTGCTGTTGCTGCCCAACCTGGCACGGGCGTTCTTCGTCATGGTGATGTCGTCCTCCGCGGGCGCTGCGATCGGTGTGACGGAGGGGATCACCGTGATCCTGCGCCAAGCGGAGAAACTGCCGGCGCTGGGCGATCGGTTGAAGCTTTTCGCCCTGGGCATTCTGGTGTTCGGCTGCTTGATGCAAACTGGATTTGTTGGCGTTATGTGGCTGCGGCGGTATCTATCGGCCAAGACAGCAGGCAGCCCCGCCTTGGCTGCGGCACAGGAATAAGGTTCAGACATGGCGCCTCGGTCCACAGGTGAGCGTGCCGGGTTCTCCCCGATGCGGGGTCTTCGCTGGCTGTTGTATTTGATTTCGGCCGGCCTGATCGCCATCGCGGTGATCCGGGCGATCCCGCCCAAGCGCGTGGTGATCGAGACCGGGCCGATCGGCGGCAGTTATTACGAGACGGCGCGGAAATATCAGGCGCTGCTGCAGCTGCATGGTGTGGATGTTGAACTGAAGGTCAATCCCGATTCGCTCGACATCATCAACCATGTCGAACACGGGACGGACGGTGTGCAGGTGGGGTTCACCGCACAGCGTGTGCAGCGGGAAAACTACCCGAACACGGTCTCGCTCGGCTCCACCGAGGTGCAGCCGCTTTACATCTTCTACTCCACCGGTCTGGGGCAGGTGAATTCGCTGACCGGGCTGCGGGGGCGGCGCATTGTGATGCCGCCCGAGCGCAGTGCCACCAGTGAGGCGGCGCTGCGGGTGTTGCAGGATTACGGGGTGACCAAGGCCAACTCCCAGATCAGCTTCATGCCGCTGACCGAGGCGGCGGATGCGCTGCGCAATGGCCGGGCCGATGCCGGCATGTTCATGCTGGCATCGAACAACGCGCTGATCGCATCGATGGCGCTTGATGACAATCTGGAGATGCTGAGCCTCACCGATGCCGAGACGCTGAGCCGTCTGGAGCCCTATCTGCGCCCGACCATGCTGCCGCGGCGGATCTACAGCATGTCGGTCGGTGTGCCGAGTGACGATGTGCAGCTGGTCTCGGCCACGGTGAACGTGGTGGTGAACAAGGATCTGCACCCGGCGATCGTCTATATGCTGCTGGAGGCGCTGGCCGAGGTGCATCAGGGGCCGAGCTTTGTGAATGTGGCCGGCGAATTCCCGAACATGATCAACCTGTCGGTGCCGGCGCATCCGCTGGCAAAGGAATGGTCGAAATCCGGGACGCCTTGGATGTATCGCGACCTGCCGCTGCCGGTGGCGGGGCTGATCGACTACTACCTGATCATCGGCATCGCGTTGTTCCTGCTGACCGAGTTCTACAAGACGTCGAAATATTTCGCCGAGTTGGTGGGGCTGATCAGCGAGTCGATGGCGCTGCGCACGCTGATGGCGATCGATCGGGATGTGCGGCGCGGCCGGACGCTGAGCCCGACCCAGTTGATGATGGCGCATGTGGCGGAGCGCATGCTGTCCAAATCCGACAAGCGCCGCAGGCGCGAGACGCTGATCAAACGCATCCATGCGGCCACCGATCCTGCCGCCGCCGCTGCGGCGCATCCGCAGACGGCGGAGTAGCCGCCATGCGGGGCGGGATCTCCAGGCGGTCGGTGATCGGGGCGATGCCGATCGCTTTGGTGGCCGGTCAGCCCGCCCGTGCCGCGACAAGGCTGCGGCTTGGCATGCTGCATACGCTGTCACCGGCGCCGTTCTATCTGGCGCAGGCGCGCGGAATGTTCGCAGCCCATGGTGTGGACGTGTCCTTCGTGTTCTTCGAGGCGGCCCAGCCGATCGCGGCGGCAGCGGTGGCCGGTGACATCGATGTGGGGGTGACGGCGCTGACCGGTGGCTTCTTCAGCCTGGCCGGGCGTGGCAGCCTCAAGGTGATCGGGGGCGGGCTGCATGAGCAGGGCGGCTTCAACCTCACCGCCATCGTGGTGTCCAACGCCGCCTGGCAGGCCGGCCTGACCGACATCGGCAAGCTCGGCGGCCACAGCTTCGGCATCACCCAGTATGGTTCGTCGTTTCACTACATGCTGGGCCGGCTGGCCGAGCGCGGCGGGTTTGACATCAAGACGATGCAGCTGCGCCCGTTGCAGCAGATCGGTAACATGGTGGCCGCGGTGCGCAGCGGCCAGGTGGACGCCACAATGGCGATCGCCTCTCAGGCCAAGCCGCTGCTCGATTCTGGCGATGTGCATATCATCGGTTGGGTGGGGGATTACGTGCCCTATCAGATCACCGCCCTGTTCGCCCCCAGCGCCACCATCGAGACCAAGGAAGCGGCGCTGCACGGCTTCTGCGATGCCTATCGCCAGGGTGTGGCCGATTACCGGGCGGCGTTCTTCGCCAAGGGTGCGGCCGCTGCGGTGACGGACGCGGCGATTGCCGATATCCGCAAATATGTCTTCGGCTCCGATCCTGATGGCCGGCAGAAGATTCTGGACGGGCTGGGCTGGTACGATGACGGGGCGGCGCTGGATGTGGATGACGTGCGCGCCCAGCTTGCCTGGTTCGAGGCGCAGGGCATGGTGAAGGGCGATGTCGACGCCACAGCCATCATCGACACGCGGTTTCTGCCGACGCGATGAGTGCGGTGCAGGGCAGCGGGCTCGGGCTGCGCGTGAGTTGCGTGTCGCACCGCTATCGCGGGCTGAGCGTGCTGGAGAGGGTGGATCTCGATATCGCACCCGGTGAGGTGACGGTGATCGTGGGCCCGTCCGGCTGCGGCAAGTCCACCCTGCTGGGCATTCTGGGCGGGCTGATCGCGCCGAGTGAGGGCATGGTCGCACAGCGCGGCGCTGTGGCGCCTGACTGTCTCAACCCTCTCACCTATGTGTTCCAGGATTTCGCCTTGCTGCCCTGGCGCAGTGTTGCGGGCAATGTGTCGCTGGTGCTGGAGGACACGCGGCTCACCCGGGCCGAGCGGGCGGCGCGCGTGGCGGAGATGCTGCGCCTGACCGGCCTTGAGCCGTTTGCCGATGCCTGGCCGCGCCAGCTTTCGGGCGGCATGCGCCAGCGCGTGGGCATTGCCCGCGCTTTGGCGGTGCGCCCGGCGGTGCTGCTGCTGGACGAGCCGCTCTCCGCGCTGGACGCGCAGACGCGCGATCTGCTGCTGGAGGAGTTTGCCGGCCTGATCGCGCGCCAGGCGATGACGACGGTCTATGTCACGCACAATCTGGCGGAGGCGACGCGGCTGGGGCAGCAGATCGTGCTGCTGGGCCGCAGGCCGGGGCGGGTGCGGCGGGTGTTGCGCATCGAGGCACCGCTGGCCGGGCGCGATGCGCGCGATCCCGCCCTGCTGGCGGTGGAGGCCGAGCTGTGGGCGCTGCTGCGCGATGAGGCGGCGGATGCGGCGCGGGAATTGTCCGATGCCGGATGAGGCCGAGACAAGGGTTGCGTTTCGGGGCGGTGGCTATGTGTCCCAGCCGGTGGGCTGGGCGTCTGTGGTGACGCTGATCGGCACCATCGCGCTGTGGCAAATGGCGGCGTGGCGGGGCTGGGTTTCCACGCAGTTCGCCTCCTCACCGGAGGCGATCATCCGGACGCTGGGCGCGCTGATCGCATCCGGCGAGTTGTGGGCGCATCTGGGCGCCTCGCTGCAGCGCCTGGCGATCGGCTGGGTGGCGGGGACCGTGCCGGGGCTTGCGGTGGGGTTGGCGCTCGGCCTGTTCACCCTGGCGCGCTCGCCCGGGCTGTCGCTGGTCTCGGCGTTGTTTCCGATCCCGAAGATCGCCCTCGTGCCGCTGTTCATCATCTGGTTCGGCATCGGTGAGGGCTCGAAGGTGATCACGCTGGCATTCGGCGTGTTCTTTCCCACCGTGATCAACACGCTGGCGGGGGTGGATGGGGTGCCGCGCGGGCTGATCCGCATGGCGCAGTCCTTCAACCTGAAGCCTTGGTCGATCGTGGCGAAGATCATCTGGCCGGCGGCGTTGCCGGCGATACTCTCCGGCTTTCGCATCACCTCGGCCACCGCGATCGTGCTGCTGGTGGCGGCCGAGATGATCGGGGCGGAGCGCGGCATCGGCGCCTTCGTGCTGCAGGCCGGCAATCTCTATGACACGGATGCGCTGCTCGCCGGCATTGTGGTGCTGTCGCTGCTGGGGCTGTGCGTGTCCTTCGTGCTGGGATTGCTGGAGCGCTGGTTGCTGCGCTGGCGCTAGAGCACGGTCCGACCGATTGGACTCAATCGGTCGGACGGTCGTGCTCTAGAAATCATAATACCTAGAGCAACTTAGTCCGATCTGACTGACCGCAAAGCGGTTCAGTCAGATCGGACGTTGCTCTAGGCTCCAAACCCAATTACCACATTGATCGGCTCGGCAGTGCTGTGATTCAAACTCTCAGATTGTGGAGTTTGGATCATGGCTGGCGAGTTTTGGCTGAGTGATGAGCAATGGTCAGCGATTGATCC
>CAIYCW010000068.1 GCA_903924855.1 uncultured Rhodospirillales bacterium
GATGCAAATGGCAACTACACTGGCTCTGCCACAGGGGTGCTGGCCGGCAGCAGCGCCGCGCTGGAAAGCCTGGAGACGACATTCGGCACGGACCTCAATGGCGATGGCACGAACGGGGTGAAGCTCACCACAATCGAAACCAACGGCGCGCTGAAGCTGGTGCAGGCGGCCAATGAGTATCAGCTCTATCAGGGCAGCACGGCGGTTGCGACACTCATGCTGTCAGGTGCTGCTGTCGTCACCGGGCAGTTCGGCACGGCTGTCGCCCCTGTTGCGGTCATCGCAGCCACGAGCGGCTATGAGGTGATGTGGAGCCTGGGGAACAACCAGTTCGTCGCCTGGAATGTCGATGCAAATGGCAACTACACTGGCTCTGCCACAGGGGTGCTGGCCGGCAGCAGCGCCGCGCTGGAAAGCCTGGAGACGAATTTCGGCACGGACCTCAACGGCGATGGCACGATCGGGCCAAAGCCCACCACAATCGTTCAGGTGGACAACACCACCACGCTCGGTCTGGTCGGTTCCACCTATGTGCTCATCAACGGCAGCAACCCAGGCGTTGAGCTGCAGGTCGGTGGCGCGCCGGTGACCGCCGGGCAATTCGCGCCGTACAACCCGATCGGGGCGGTGGCGGTGGGCGGCGGCTATGACGTGGCGTTCAGCAACGGCGCCGACTCCTTCATCGTCTGGAATGTCGACAGCACCGGCAACTTCTCAAGCCTGGTCACCGGCGTGGTCTCCGGGCAGAATTTCACGCTCGAACAGCTGGAGCAGCAATTCAACCAGGACCTCAACGGCGACGGTCGCCTGTCCACCCAGGTGATCAACACCGGCACCACCGCCAATCTCAGCACGGCAAGCCAGGTCACCACGGTCGATCTGGCCGCCAACAGCGCCTCGGTCACCGCCGGTCTGAACACCGGGGCGATCAGCATCACCGGCTCGCCGGATACCGTGACGCTGGGCAGCGTCGCCGCCACGGTGGAGTTCTCGCTGACATCGACCAGCGGTATCGAGACCATCGCCGGCTTCCAGTATACGCTGGATGATCTCAACATCGACCTGATGGGAGCCGCCAACAGCGTGCTCTCCGCCTCGGACATCACACTCGGCGCGCAGCACGGTATTGCGATCTATGCCGGCACCGATACCCACCACGGCATCGTGCTGACCGGCCTGAATTCCGGGCTGACAGCCGCCAATCTGCTCACCAGCCACACCAGCTTCGTCGGCGGCCACGCCATCATCACCTGACCGATCGGCGCTGGCCGCCGCCGCCCTGGCGTGTCGGATATGTGTCCGGCGTGTGGCACCAGGGTTGGACCCCTGCTATACCCGCGCGCGCACGCCCGCTGTCGGGCTTTGTGCCACCGAGGCCCTGTGCCTCCGAGGAACCGCCCAATGGCCCGCCGCCGCCAGCTCTATGAAGGTAAAGCCAAAATCCTGTTCGAAGGTCCGGAACCCGGCACCCTCGTGCAATATTTCAAGGATGACGCCTCTGCCTTCAACGCGCAGAAGAAAGGCACGATCACCGGCAAGGGCGTGCTGAACAACCGCATCAGCGAATACCTGATGCAGCGCCTGGGCGAGATCGGCGTGCCCACCCATTTCGTCCGCCGCCTCAACATGCGCGAACAGCTGATTCGCGAGGTCGAGATCATCCCGATCGAGGTCGTCGTGCGCAACGTCGCCGCAGGCAGCCTGTCCAAGCGCCTCGGCATCCCTGAAGGCACCCGCCTGCCGCGCTCGATCATCGAATATTACTACAAGAACGACGCGCTGCAGAGCCCGATGGTCGCCGAGGAGCACATCACCGCCTTCGGCTGGGCCCACCCGCAGGACATGGACGACATCGTGGCGCTCACCCTGCGCATCAACGATTTCCTCACCGGCCTGTTCCTCGGCGTCGGTATCACGCTGGTGGACTTCAAGATCGAGTTCGGCCGGCTTTACGACAATGACGATATGCGCATCGTACTCGCCGACGAGCTGAGCCCTGACAATTGTCGCCTGTGGGACGTCAAGACCAACGAGAAGATGGACAAGGACCGCTTCCGCCGCGACCTCGGCCGTGTGGAAGAAGCCTATCAGGAAGTGGCCCGCCGCCTCGGCATCCTCCCCGAAGCCGGCATGCGCGACCTCAAGGGTCCGGACACGATGCAGTAAAGCCATCCGGCATGGGGCCCCGCTCAATGCAGGCCCCGTCGCCACCCATCACCGAATCCGCGCCTTCGCGCTATTGAACTGACGCCGCCGATTTCGTCTCAAGGAGCCCGCCCGTGAAAGCCATCGTCACCGTGATGCTGAAAAACGGCGTCCTCGACCCGCAAGGCAAGGCCATCGGCCAGGCCCTGGCAACACTCGGCTTCGCGGGCGTGGGCGAAGTCCGCGTCGGCAAGCGCATCGAGCTCGACCTGGCCGAAACCGACCCCGCCAAGGCCCGCGAAGCCGCGGAGGCCATGGCCCGCGCGCTGCTCGCCAACCTGGTCATCGAAAGCTTCTCGGTGGAGATCGTCTGACATGCAGGCCGCCATCGTCGTCTTCCCCGGCATCAACCGCGAACGCGACATGGCGATCGCACTCGAACTCGCAACCGGCCACAAGCCGCGCATGGTCTGGCACAAGGAAACCACGCTGGACGGCATCGACCTCGTCGTGCTCCCCGGCGGCTTCTCCTATGGCGACTATCTGCGCTGCGGCGCCATGGCCGCCCATTCGCCGATCATGGCGGAGGTCAAACGTCACGCCGCGCGCGGCGGCTACGTCATGGGCGTCTGCAACGGGTTTCAGATCATCACCGAGGCAGGCCTGCTGCCCGGCGCCCTGCTGCGCAACGCAGGGCTCCGCTTTCTCTCGATGGATTGCCACCTGCGCGTCGAACGCGCCGACACCGCCTTCACCGGCCACTACCAGCAGGGCCAGACCTTCCGCGTCCCCATGGCGCATGGCGATGGCAACTACACCGCCTCGACGGAGGATCTCGACCGGCTGGAAGGCGAGGGCCTGGTGGCGTTCCGCTACGCCGAACCCTCAGGCGCGCTCACCACGGCCGCCAACCGCAACGGCTCGGCACGCAACATCGCCGGCATCTTCTCTCCCAATCTGCGCGTCCTCGGCCTGATGCCGCACCCGGAAGACCTGGTCGACCCGCTGATGGGCGGCACCGACGGCAAACCCCTGTTCGACGGCCTCGCAGCCGCTCTCGCCGCCTGAGGAGCCCATCATGAAGCAAGTCAATCAGGCACTCGCCGCCGAATTCGGCCTCTCGGCGGATGAATACCAGCGCGTGCTGGACATCATGGGCCGCACCCCTTCCTTCACCGAGCTCGGCGTGTTCTCGGTGATGTGGTCGGAACACTGCTCCTACAAATCCTCCCGCGTCTGGCTGAAAACCCTTCCCACCAAGGCGCCCTGGGTCATTCACGGCCCCGGTGAGAACGCGGGCGTCGTGGCAATCGGCGACGGGCTGGCCGCCATCTTCAAGATGGAAAGCCACAACCACCCAAGCTTCATCGAACCCTATCAGGGCGCTGCCACCGGCGTCGGCGGCATCCTGCGCGACGTGTTCACCATGGGCGCCCGTCCGGTTGCCAACCTCAACGCGCTGCGCTTCGGCGACCCGAAACACCCGCGCACCAAGCGCATTGTCGATGGCGTGGTGCGCGGCATCGGCGGCTACGGCAATTGCGTGGGCGTGCCCACCGTGGGCGGCGAGGTGAACTTCCACCCCTCCTACAACGGCAACCCGCTGGTCAACGCCATGACGGTCGGCATCGCCGCCACCGACAAGATCTTCCTCTCGGCCGCTGCCGGCATCGGCAACCCGGTCGTCTATGTCGGCTCCAAGACCGGGCGCGACGGCATCCACGGCGCCACCATGGCCTCCACCGAATTCGGCGCCGATTCAGAGGAAAAACGCCCCACCGTCCAGGTCGGTGACCCGTTCGTCGAAAAACTCCTCATCGAGGCCTGTCTCGAACTGATGGCAACGGACGCCATCGTCGCCATCCAGGACATGGGCGCCGCCGGCCTCACCTCCTCCTCCGTCGAGATGGCCGGCAAGGGCGGCGTCGGCATCGAGCTCGATCTCGACCACGTGCCGCAACGCGAACCCAACATGTCCGCCTATGAGATGATGCTGTCCGAAAGCCAGGAACGCATGCTCATGGTGCTCCGCCCGGACCGCGAAGACATCGCCCGCGCCATTTTCGAGAAATGGGACCTCGACTTCGCCGTCATCGGCCACATCACCGACACCGGCCGCATCGTCGTCAAACACAACGGCGTCGTCGAAGCCGACATTCCGCTCGACCCGCTGGCCGACCAGGCCCCGCTCTACCACCGCCCCACCGCCGAGACCGCCAAACAACCGCCAATCGGCCCGACCGCCGACCCGATCGGCCTCGAAGCCGCCCTGCTCAAGCTGGTCGGCTGCCCCGATCTCTGCTCGCGCGCCTGGATCACCGATCAGTATGACAGCACCGTGGGCGGCCAGACCGTCAAACGCCCCGGTGCCGCCGATGCCGCCGTGGTCCGCCTCGAAGGCCTCAAACGCGCCCTCGCTCTGACCACCGATTGCACACCCCGCTACGTCCAGGCCGATCCTGAGATCGGCGGCATGCAGGCCGTGGCGGAAACCTGGCGCAACCTCACCGCCGTCGGCGCCCGTCCGCTCGCCATCACCGACAACATGAATTTCGGCAACCCCACCAAACCCGAAATCATGGGCCAGTTCGCCAGCGCGATCAAAGGCATGGCCGCCGCCTGCATCGCACTCGACTACCCGGTCGTCTCCGGCAACGTCTCGCTCTACAACGAAACCGAAGGCCGCGGCATCCTGCCCACACCCGCCATCGGCGGCCTCGGCGTGCTCGATGACGCAGCCGACGCCGTGGGCCTCGCGCTCAAACCCGGCCTCACCCTGGTGCTGATCGGCGAGACACGCGGCCATCTCGGCCAATCCCTCTGGCTGCGCGAAATCCTCGGCCGCGAGGAAGGCCCGCCCCCACCGGTCGATCTCGCAGCCGAACGCCGCAACGGCGATTTCGTCCGCCACCAGATCCTCACCGCCAACGTCGCCGCCTGCCACGACCTGGCCGATGGCGGGCTGCTGGTGGCCGTCGCCGAAATGGCCATGGCCGGCCAAACTGGCGCCACCCTCAACCCGCCGCCCGCAGGCATCGCCCCACATGCGTGGTTCTTCGGCGAAGACCAGGGCCGCTACCTCATCGCCACCCGCGCCCCCGGCGCCCTTCTGGTCGCCGCCGTCTCCGAAGACATCCCGGCCATCGAGATCGGCACCACCGGCGGTTCGGATTTGACTTTGCCAGGGGGCGTTACAATATCCTTGAGCAGCCTGCAGGCCGAACACGCCCGCTTCTTCCCCGAATGGATGGACCAGACCCATGGCGATGCCAGCCACTGAAATCGAGGCCCTTATCAAATCCGCACTGCCGGATGCCCGGGTCTCGATCGACGACCTGGCCGGAGACGGCGATCACTACGCCGCAACCGTGGTCAGCGAAGCCTTCCGCGGCCTGTCGCGCGTGAAACAGCACCAGATCGTCTACGCCGCCCTCCAAGGCCGCATGGGGGGCGAACTGCATGCCCTCGCCCTGCAGACATCCGCCCCTGAATAAGGACCCCACAGCATGACCGCCGCCACCATCGCCCGGATCGAAACCGATATCAGCACCAACCCCGTCATGCTCTACATGAAGGGCAACGCACACTTCCCGCAATGCGGCTTCTCCGCCCGCGTGGTGCAGATCCTCAGCCATCTCGGCGTGCCCTTCGCCACCGCCAACGTGCTCGAAGACCCGGAACTGCGCGAAGGCATCAAAACCTTCTCCAACTGGCCCACCATCCCGCAACTCTACGTCAAAGGCGAGTTCGTGGGCGGCTGCGACATCGTCACCGAAATGTTCCAGTCCGGCGAACTGCAGAAACTGTTCACCGAGTCCGGCATCGCCGTGAAAGCCTCTGCCTGAGGCGTCGCAGTGCGGCGTTCCGGCCTTCGGCCGGATGCGCTCCGCGCGGCCAGGGCTTCGCCCTGGACCAACCAGGACTGCCGTCCTGGACCTGCATCAGTTTATCCCTGACGTGAATGGGGGGTGTTGATCGGCCCGAGGCCGAACAACACCCCCCATTCACGTCAGGGATCAAAAGTCATGGGTCAAGGGCGACAAGCCCTTGCGGGTGCAGGGCGGCGCCCTGCTCGGGCCGAAGGCCATCTGACCGCAGATCGAAACTCCACATACCAAGCCTCAAACCGAAGCCTCGGCGGCGCCGAAATGGCGCACCAGTTCGCCGTGGCCGGCGCGGGTCAGCACGGTGATGCCGTCTCCGGCGTGGAGCAGGGTGTCTTGTGTGGGGCGTTCCACTTGGCGGCTGTCTTTGCGTTCGATGGCGACGATGAAGAATTGTCCGGCGGCTTGATGTTCGATCTCTGCCACGCTGTGATTGGCGAACAGGCTGGCTTCATCCACCCGCACCACCTGCAATTCGAGGCCGAGGGCTTGCAGGTCCCGTTCCATGCGCCGTCTGCGGTCGCTGGACTGGATCAGGTCGGAGATTGCCGGGAACAGGATCAGCGAGGCCACCTGTTCCGCGCCGATATGGGTTGGCATCACCACGGAATTTGCGCCGGCCTGCAGCAATTTCTTTTCGGTGGAGGGTTGCACGCCGCGGGCGATGATCTGGACGGTGGGGTTGAGCCCGCGCGCGCTGAGCGTGATGAAGATATTGGCCGCATCGGACGGCACGACGGCGGCCACCGCGCGGGCGTGTTGGATGCCGGCCTGTTCCAGCGCCTGTTCATCGGCCGCGTCCGCGTGCAGGCAGAGAAAGCCCATCTCGCGCACTTCCTGGGCCCGTTCGGCATTGGCTTCGATCACCACCAGCCCGGTCTGGGCCGCGTTCAGTTCGCGTGCCAGCATCAGGCCGATCCGCCCGAAGCCGCAGATGATGACATGCCCGCGCAGGGCCTCGATCTGACGTGACATGCGTTTCTGTCCAAAAACGAGTTGAACCTGGGCGAGGGTGACCACCTGCACCAGGGCGCCGGTGAGGAAGATCATGCCGGTGCAGCCGAACACGATCAGCAATTCGGTGATGGTGCGAAGTGCTATGCTGTCCACCGCGTGCACTTCTTCGTAGCCCACAGTGAAGATGGTGACGACGACCATGTAGATCGCATCGCCCAGGCTCCAGCCGAGGGAGGTATATCCGATCACCGCGAGGCTTGCGACCAGCAGCACGAAGATGACGCCCGCCAGCAGAAAGCGCACCGGCGATGCGGCCCAGGCGGCAAACCAACGCATTCATGCCCTCCTGTTGCGGCATCGCCCGAAAAGCGGGGCAGTGTTGCCTATCACAGCTGAGGGAAAAATCAGCCCGGATTCGCAACCGCTGCCAGGGTGTTCTGAAAATACAGGCTGAACACCGCGCCTTCAGCCCCGTTGTGCACCGTGATGCGGCCATGTTGGGCCTGCATCGTGGTGTGTGCCATCCACAATGCGAGTCCGCTGCCGGCTTGGGGGTGTTTGGTGGTGAAGAACGGCTCGAAGACGCGATCGAGAATGTCCGCGTCCAGGCCGCCGCCGCAATCCGCCACGGTGAGCAGGGTTTCCTCATGGGTCGCGTTGGCCTGCAAGGCGATCCAGCGTGTGGGCGTTCTGGCCTCGATCACCGCATCGGCCGCATTGGTGAGCAGCGCCACCAGCACCTGGGTGATCGCAGCCTCGGCGCCCGCCACCAGCGGCAGGTTTGGCGGCAGATCGGTGGTGACATGAATGCCATGATCCGCCATGCGGCCTTGGGTCAGCCCCAGCGCGCGGTGAATGCAATCCGCGAGGTCCACAAACCCCAGGGCTCGGGGGGCTGGTTTGCTGTGGTCGCGCAGATGGCCGATCAGCGTGCTGGCCCGGTGTGCCTGTGCTCCGATGCGCGTCAGCTTGGCCTGCACAGCAACGAGATCGGCCGGTGTTCTCTCCAGCAGGGCGCCTGCATTTTCGGCGGCGCTGGCGATGATGGCCAAAGGTTGGTTGAGTTCATGGGCCATGCCGCCGGCCAGATCGGTCAGCGCCGCCAGGCGCGCCTGCATCGACTGATCGGCGCGGTTACGGGTTTCGGCTGAGACATCCTGGGCGCAGACCACGCAATGGGCGGCGCCATCGGCGCGTGAGATCACATGCGCGCGAACATTGATCCAATGTGCCTGCGGGTCCGGGGATGCGATTCTGAGCACCACCGTCACGTCATTCTGCGTGCGAAGCTGTGCCAGAAAGGCTTGGTATTTCATCGTCTCCACCGCATCCAGCCGCCGCAGGATATCGGTGGGGCTGCTGGCACCGATGCCTGAGATCTGCAGTGTTTGCGTGGGGCCGTGCTGGCTGACCGACAGGTCGGGGTTGATGGTTGCCTGCCAGAAGCTCAGGCCGGACTGCAGCGCCATGTCATTGACCTGCTGCAGCGCCAGTGACGTGGCGCGTTGCTCAGCCAGCCTGTCAGCCAGTGTGCGTTGCCGAAGCTGGCCGCGGCGATTGGCGATGATCAAGCGCGCCAGCAGCAGATTGGCAAGCAGGATGACCAGGCAGGCCACGCCTGTTGCGATGCTGCGTCGCTGCCAGTTGCCAAACGCGTCGGCCATGCTGCGGGAGATGACGATGGTGATCGGCTGGTTGTGCAGCGTCACCGCGGCGATCAGGCTTTTCTGTCCGCTGACCGGGTCCACACCTTCATGCGCCGCTGCCGGCCGGAGCGTGGCCTGCAGCGCATCCGGCCGCGCAAGATCATGTCCGGCTGCAACACCTGCCTGGCTCGAGGCCAGCAATGTTGCGTCATCGCGGAACACCGAGATGATCTCGCCGCTGTCGAAGGCGGCGGATCGATAGAGGCGTGACACGAAATCCGGCTTCCCGGGAAAGCTGCGCTCTGCCTGTTCGGCCAGGATGGCGCCCAGCGCGTTGATGCGTCCTTCCACTTTGCGGTGCGTGGACTCATAGGATTGCAGGCTCAGCAGAACCCCACCGGACAGGACGATGACAGTCGTGACAAGGATGATCGTCAGCAGAGTGCGGGTGCTGCGGTCAGGAAACATGGATGCGCCTGCAGGACGGCCTCTTGGCCTGGCAACGCTCAGCCATTGCCGCCTCCATCGACCACCCAAACTCCTGCCAGCTTCATCGCTCTGGGCCATGATCATAAATGTTACGGTTCGATTGAACCATAACACAACAAATTTCGATGACAGTAAGTTACCGGCAAATGTGCAAACGCGCTAATCTGGAAATGTCATCAAGAGTCAGACGAGTACAGGCTCAAAACCCGAAAGCAGGCTGAACATGTCCAGGATTTTGCTCGTGGACGACGAAGCGGAGCTCGCCGCAGAACTGGCGGAGGCGCTGGAACTGCGCGGCTTCGATGTGGTCACCGCAAGCAGCGGCGCCGAGGCGTTGACCCGACTGGCCGCCGATCCGGAGATTGCCGTGGTTGTCACCGACAAGCGCATGCCGCGGATGGACGGGCTGCAACTGGCGGCAACCCTGCGCGCGCCGCCCTGGTCCGCCCGCCGCCTTGGCATCATCCTGCTGACCGGCTTCGTGCTGGCGGAAGACCGCGAGCGCGCCGCAACCTTGCGCATCAACGCCATGGTCACCAAGCCGGTGATGTCGCAAAACCTGGTGGCGGCCATCCAAACAGTGATGGCTGATCCGGAGAACGGTCCCACGCCGTCGCTTTGAAGCTTTGGTCAGCCCAGCGGGACTGTCGCGCGCCGGGCCGCCTCTCGGGTCTCGTCTGTGCTGACACCATCCGGCTCGATCATCCCGCCATCCGCGCCGAACTGATACAGGTCTCTGGCATCGCCACGGTAATAGGCAATCCACGCGCCGACATTGCCGCTGGTCGTGATCACATGCCGGCACCGCGCCAGAACCAGCACGGCCGCCAGCATGTTGATGCCCATCTCTTGGCGGGACACACCGAATTCCTGTGTGACATCCATCAGATGAATGCCAACCGTGCCATCACTTGCGGGAAGCGCGTCCCAGATCTTCACCCGGCTGCCGAACCGGGCCTGTAAGGCGCGCTGGGCCCTCAGCGTGTCGGTCTGCAGATAGATGTCGCGTGGCGTGCCGCACATCGCATCGATGCGCTCGATGATGCCGATATAGCGCTCAACCGGCGCCAGATCGATCTCGGTGCCTTTGTCAGTTCCACGGTAATAGCAGGCAATGGTGTCCTCCGGAACGACGCCAAGGCTTTCCATCAGGTGCTCTGCCCGCGCCTGCACGATGTCGGACGGGGGGACCAGGGTCATCGCCGCTGCGTGAAGCCCAGCCAGGTTCTGGGTCTTGAACGGCCGGTGCACATCCCAGACATCGAACGCCAATGGCCGGTCCGGCTGCCATGTGGCCGGCATCCGGAACAGAACCTTGCTCACATCATCGCCAGGCGCGTCCTTGTAGGGCTTGAAGGTGCGGGAGACATCGATCGCATCCACTCTCAGCCCCAAGTGTTGAAGCCGCATCACCTCCGCCAACACGGTCGTACAGATCGAAAACAACCCGCTGGTCATGGAGGAAGTATAGCGGCAGCTTGGATGTCCAAGCCGCCAGCCCAGCAGGTCAACCCAGCCATAACGCAGCCCCAGGATCGTCGGTATCAGCCTGCGAAACATCGCATCGATCAGAAATGATTTAAGGCGCGAGCCGGGAAGCCTGTCGGAGGAGGAGTGCGACACCATTCAATGCGCCTCGGCCCAGCTGCGGCCGATCCCGGTTTCCACCAGCAGCGGCACCGAGAGCTGGGCTGCCTGCTGCATCACGCCGCGCACAAGCTCGGCCACCGCCGGCGCTTCGGCCTCCGGCGCCTCGAACAGCAATTCGTCATGCACCTGCAGCAGCATGCGCGCCGTCAACCCGGCACCGGCCAAAGCCGCCGGCAGCTTCACCATGGCGCGCTTGACCACATCGGCGGCCCCGCCCTGCAACGGCGCGTTGATCGCCTGGCGCTCGGCATAGGAGCGCCGCGCCGCCAGCTTGTCGGCAATGCCCGCAATCCAGCATTTGCGGCCAAAGGCGGTCAGCACATAGCCATGCGCCTTGGCCTCCGCCACGCGCGCGGTCATATAGGCGCGGATCTCCGGGTAACGGGCGAAATACGCATCGATATACTGCCTCGCCTCCCCGGGCGTGATCTGCAGCTGCCGGGCCAGGCCGAAGGCTGAGATCCCGTAGATGATGCCGAAATTGATCGCCTTCGCCCGTCTGCGCGTGGTGCTGTCCATGCCCGCCATCGGCACGCCGAACACTTCAGAGGCGGTGCGGGCATGAATATCCTCGCCGGCGGCAAAGCTTGCCTTCAACGCCGGAATATCGGCGGCATGGGCCAGCAGGCGCAGCTCGATCTGGGAATAATCCGCGCTGATCAGCACATGGCCGGGCTCGGCGATGAAGGTGCGCCGGATGCGGCTGCCCTCCTCGGTGCGGATCGGGATGTTCTGCAGATTGGGATCGGTGGAGGACAGCCGCCCCGTCGCCGCAATCGCCTGGGCGAAGCTGGTGTGCACACGCCCGGTGGCCGGGTCGATCTGCTCGACCAACGCATCCGCATAGGTGGATTTCAGCTTGGCCAGCTGGCGCCATTCGAGGATCTTGCTGGCAAGCTCCACGCCCTGATCGGCCAGATCCTGCAGCACCGAGGCATCCGTGCCCCAGGCGCCGGTCTTCATCCGTTTGCCGCCAGGCAGTTTCATCCGGTCGAACAGAATCTCACCCAGCTGCTTGGGCGAGCCGAGGTTGAACGCCTCCCCGGCCAGAGCGTGCGCCTCGGTCTCCATCACCGCCATGCGGGCGGCAAAATCCAACGACATCGCCTGCAGATCAGCACGATCCACCTTGATGCCGGCCGCCTCCATCTCCAGCAGCACCGGCACCAGCCGGCGCTCCTCCTGCTCATAGATCGCAAGCGCCTGCTGCTCGCGCAGCCGCGGCTTCAGGCTCTGCCACAGCCGCAGCGTGATATCCGCATCCTCGGCCGCATAGGCGGTGGCGGCATCCAGCGGCACGGCGGCGAACGGGATGCGCGATTTGCCGGTGCCGGTGACGCTGTCATAGCTGATCGGCGTGTGGCCCAGATGCAGGGTGGAAAGCTCATCCATGCCATGCCCGTGCGCCCCGGCATCAAGCGCGTAGGAGATCAGCATCGTGTCGTCGAACGGGGCCACCTTGCCGATGCCGGCGCCCGCGAACACCGCCATGTCGTATTTGGCGTTCTGGAAGATCTTCAGCACCGAAGGATCGGTCAGCAGCCTGCGCAACGCGGCCACCGCGTCCTCCACCGCAATCTGCGCCGCATCGCTCTTGTGGCGCAGCGGCACGTAGCAGGCACGCCCGGGGCTGAGCGCCAGCGAGAAGCCGGTCATGACAGCATGACGGGCATCGAGTGAATCGGTCTCGGTGTCCACCGCCACGAACCCTTGCGCCGTGGCCTCGGCAATCCAGGCGTTGAGCGTGTCAAGATCGGTGATGCACAGATAGGGGCCGAACCCATCGGTGGACTGGCGCAGCGGGGCCTCCGGGGCTGCGAACAGATCCAGATTGATCCCCGGCCTGGGTGCCGGTGCGGGTGCCGGTGCGGTGGCCTGCGCATCCTCCTCCAGCCCCAATCGCTGCAAGGTGGAGCGAAAGCCCTGCTGCGTCAGGAAAGCCGACAGCACCGCACGGTCCGGCTCCGCCACCGCCATGGCATCGATCGGCATCGGCAGCGGCGCGTCGTCGCGCAATTCCACAAGCCTGCGCGAGATGCGCGCCTTGTCGGCATGCGCGATCAGATTGTCGCGCATCTTGCTGGGCTTCATCGCGGGCGCCGCCGCCAGAATGGACTCCAGATCGCCGAACTCCAGCACCAGCTTGGCCGCCGTCTTGGGGCCGATGCCGGGAATGCCCGGCACATTGTCCACGCTGTCGCCCATCAGCGACTGGGCTTCCACCATCTTCTCGGGAGGGACGCCGAATTTCTCCATCACCTCGGCAAGCCCGATCGGGCGCATCTTCAGCGGATCCTGCATCGCCACACCGGGCCGGATCAGCTGCATCAGATCCTTGTCCGATGAGATGATGGTGGCCGTGCCCCCGGCCGCCACCGCGGCGGCCGCATAGGAGGCGATCAGGTCATCGGCCTCCCAATCCTCCAGCTCGATCGCCGGCACGCCGAAGGCGCGCGTGGCCTCGCGCACCAGGGCGAATTGCGGGCGCAGCTCCTCCGGCGGCTCCGGGCGCTGCGCCTTGTAGAGATCATAAAGCCGATTGCGGAAGGTGAGGCGCCCGGCGTCGAAGATCACCGCCAGATGCGTGCCGGTGTGCTCCTTGATCAGCCGCGTCAACATGTTGGTGAAGCCGAACACGGCGTTCACCGGCGTGCCATCCGGCCGCGTCATCGGGGGCAGCGCATGGTAGGCGCGGAAGATGAACCCCGAGCCGTCCACCAGCACCAGATTGCCGGAAAAGCCGGGGGCGGTCTCGCTCAGTGGCCGGAGCCTTCACCAGCGCCTGCAGCCAGCACGTAATGGCGCGAGCAATACGGGCAGGTCACGTCATGATCCTCGATCCGCAGCCAGACGCGCGGATGGCCCAGCGGCCCATCGCCGCCATCGCAGGCAACCGTGCGGTCATGCGCAATGATGGTCTCGACATCGCTTGTTTGGCTCATCCAACTGATCCTTCATCCGCCCCGATATGGGCGTCTCTTGCGGTGCATGATAGCGATGGGAACAATGCGTTCAACCATGCCCGTCACCCGTCGTGCCACCCTGATCGGACTTGCCGGCATCGCAGGCCCGCTTGCCGGCTGCGTGTCGCAATCCGCCCTGCCCGGACCCACCATCATGCCCCCCACCGAAACGCCGGACGCCTTTCTGATGCGCGACGGCGCAAGGCTGCCCTACCGGCGCTGGATGCCCGAGGGCGAGATTCACACCGTGATGCTGGCGCTGCACGGCTTCAACGACAGCCGCGACGCCTGGGCGATCCCGGCACCGGATTGGGCCAGCCGCGGCATCGCCGTCTATGCGCCGGATCTGCGCGGCTTCGGGGCAAGCCCCGGCCGGGCGCTGTGGGCGGGCGGGGCCGCCATGGCGCAGGACGCGGCGGACATGGCGCGGCTGCTGCGCGCCCGCCACCCCGGCATGCGGCTGGTGTTGCTGGGGGAGAGCATGGGCGGCGCCATCGCCATGCTCGCCGCCACCCGATTCGCCTGCGACGTCGATGCCTATGTGCTCTCGGCGCCCGCGGTGTGGGGGCGAGCGCGGATGAACTGGATGATGCAGGCAGCGCTCTGGACCGCCGCCACATTGGTGCCGGGCCTGGCCGTCGGTCGTGGTCCGGTCCGGATCACACCAAGCGACAACACCGAGGCGCTGATTGCGCTGTCCCGCAACCCGCGCACCATCCGCACCACACGCTTTGACACGCTGCGCGGCCTAGTCGATCTGATGGACGACGCGCTGCGCGTGGCGCCGGATTTCACCGCCCCCGGCCTGTTCCTCTATGGCGGCCATGACGAGCTGGTGCCGGCCCAGGCCACACGCGCGCTCTGGCAGCGCCTGCCGACCCCGGCGCTGCGCGCCTTTTATCCGAACGGCTACCATCTGCTGACCCGCGATCTCGGCCGCGCCGCCCCGATCGCGGATATCGCGGCTTTCGCCCTGCACGGCACGCAGCCCACTTCCGCCATGCAGGCAGCTTGCGACTGGGTCAAGCAACCCGGGTGACACGACGCGCGGTTTCGCGCTATTGAGCCTTCAGTGGACCCGTAGCTCAGCTGGATAGAGCGCTGCCCTCCGAAGGCAGAGGCCGTACGTTCGAATCGTATCGGGTCCGCCATCCTCCATTACATCCACCCGGTCGGCAACGAATTTTGTTGTAATATACAACATTATGCCTCACACATGATTCGCAGCGGAAGAGATCGCCCGGTTGGGCGGCGCCGACGGAGCAACCGCCCCGGAAACTCTCAGGCACCCGGACCGCTGAACCGGAATCGACTCTGAAAAGCAGGGCATCCGCCCTCGCCGATGGTGTAAGTCGCCGCCCAATTCCTGGGGGACGATGATGCTCTCAGGCCAATGACAGAGGGGGCCATCACCGCGTGAAGCGGAATGGAGCCGTCATGTCTGTTGCAGCAAATCGTGAATCCACCGAGCCCAGCATCGCCGTGATCGGCGCCGGTATCACCGGCGTCACCACCGCCTATAATCTGGCCCGCCGCGGGTGCCGGGTGACATTGTTCGACCGCCACCCCTATGCCGCCATGGAAACCTCCTTCGCCAATGGCGGCCAGCTTTCCGCCTCCAACGCGGAGGTCTGGAACAGCTGGGCCACGGTGCTGAAAGGCCTGCGCTGGATGTTCCAGCCCGGGGCGCCCTTGCTGGTGAACCCGAAACCCTCCTGGCACAAACTCTCCTGGATGGCGGAATTCGTCTCCGCCATCCCGCAGCACGAGCAGAACACCGTCACCACGGTGCGCCTGGCCCTGGAGGCCCGCGGCCATCTGCAACGCATGGCGGCCGAGGCCGGGATTGATTTCGACTGCGAGGAACGCGGCATCCTGCATTTCTATGCAACCAAGGCGGAATTCGAGCAGGCCGGCCGCGTCTCCGCCATGCTGGCCCGTGGCGGGCTGGAACGCCGCGCGGTCACGCCCGAGGAGATCCGCAGCCTGGAGCCGGCCCTGCACGGCAATTTCTATGGTGGCTGGTACACACCCTCCGATTTCACCGGCGACATCCACAAATTCACCAACGGCCTGGCCGAAGCCTGTGTGCGGCTGGGTGTGGTGATGCGGCTGTCCACCGAAACCCTCAGCATCAGGCCGGATGACAGCGGCGTCACGATCAGCCATCGCTCCACCGAACCGCGTCTGGATGACACACTGCCGGATGCCGAGATCAGCCGGTTCGACAAGATCGTGGTGTGCAGCGGCGTTGCCTCGCGCGAGCTGGGCCAGAGCCTGGGGGATCGGGTGAATGTCTATCCGGTGAAGGGCTACTCGATCACCGTCAACCTGCCGGAGCCCGCGGATCAGGCGGCGGCACCCTGGGTCAGCCTGCTGGACGACAAGACCAAGATCGTCACCAGCCGGCTTGGCAAAACCCGGTTCCGCGTGGCCGGCACCGCCGAGTTCAACGGCTTCAACCGCGACATCCGCGCCGAACGCGTGGCGCCGCTGGTGGCCTGGTGCCGCGCCCATTTCCCGGGCATGAGCACGCGCCATGCCGTGCCCTGGGCCGGCCTGCGCCCGATGATGCCAGACATGATGCCGCGCGTGATGCAGGGCAAAAACCCCCGCGTGTTCTACAACACCGGCCATGGCCATCTGGGCTGGACCCTGTCAGCCGCCACCGCCGATGCGGTGGGCGCCCTTGCCACCGGCCGGGCGAACGCCGCCTGAACCTAGAGCAACGTCCGATCTGACTGAACCGCTTTGCGGTCAGCCAGATCGGACTAAGTTGCTCTAGATATTATGATTTCTAGAGCACGATCGTCCGGCCGATTGATTCCAATCGGTCGGACCGTGCTCTAGCCGTGTGATCCAAACAGCAACGCCGGGAACCGCAAGGCTCCCGGCGTTTCTTTTCAGCCTCGGCCTCAGTGCCGCATCACGCCAGGATCTTGCGTGCCATCTCCGGAATGCGGCGCAGCGCCACCAATGTGCAGACACAGCAGGCCATCACGTAATAGGCCGGCGCCACGGGACTGCCGGTGGCCGAGATCAGCCAGGTGACGATGAACTGGCCAAAGCCGCCAAAAATGGCAACGCCCAGCGCATAGACCAGCGACATACCGGTCGCCCGCACCTCAACCGGGAAAATCTCCGCCAGGGTGACGATGATCGGCGCACCACCCCCCGCATTGAGCGCGCCCAGCACCATCACCACCGCGAGCAGGGTGGGCAGCACCGGGCTCGCGTTGAGCAGCAGAAACGCCGGATAGATCGACAGCGCCATCAGCCCGTAGCACCAGCCCGCCACCACACGCCGCCCGAACCGGTCGGACAGCGCGCCCGCAATCGGCGCGCACACCAGCGTCACCAGACCTGCCATCAACCCGGCAAACAGACCGCTGCTTGGAGACATGTGCAACTGGCGCACCGCGTAGGTGGACATATACAGCACCACGATGGCGTTGGAGGCGGTACCCCCGATGATCATGCCGACACCTGCGATCACCTTGCCCAGATGGCAGCGAAACGTGACCGAAAGCGCGCTGACATTGCGGGTGCGGCTGTCATCCGCATTGGCGTGGGTCTCGTTGAGCGCGCCGCGCAGCCACAGGCCAACCGGCACGATGAAGATCCCCAGCAGGAACGGCACCCGCCAGCCCCAGGCCTTCCGCTGATCCGGCGGCAGCAGGTTGGACAGAGTCCAGGCCATGCCGGCGGCCACCAGCACGGCCAGGCCCTGGCTGGCCAGCTGCCAGCTGCCATAGAAGCCGCGCTGCCTGGGGGGTGCCGATTCCGCCAGCAACGTGGTGGAAGCGCCCACCTCTCCACCGGCGGAGAATCCCTGGAGCAGCCTTGCCGCCACCACGATCAGCGGGCCGGCAACCCCGATCTGCGCATAGGTCGGTGCAAGACCGATCAGCGCCGTGCCCGCCGCCATCAGGAACAGTGTCAGCACGGTCGCGGTCTTCCGCCCGCGCCGATCGGCGTAGGCGCCCAGCACCACGCCGCCCAGCGGCCGCAGGAAGAAGCCCACGCCATATGTCGCAAACGACAGCAAAAGCTGCACCGTCTCATCCTGCGCTGGGAAGAACAGCCCGCCGATCGTGCCGGCAAAGAAGCTGAACACCACGAAATCATAGAATTCCAGCGCATTGCCGATGGTGCAGGCGGCAATCAGGCGAGGTCTGCTCAGCGCCTCGGGCGCTGCGCTGGCAAGGACGGCTTGGCTCATGGAGATTTCCCTCTGGTGTCACAGTTTCGAAGACCGTGTCTGGCGTCTCGGCTTGTCGACCGATTGTCAGACTGTTGTAAATTACAACTATATCTTGTTGCAACATTTATCTTGCGTTAGCGTGATCCGCTCAGGGACGTTAAAAACAATGCTGAAACAGAGCTTTACCTACCAACTCGCCTCCATCTCCGAAGACGCGATCAAGCCGGCGGCCAAGCTGTTCGAGCGTCGCTTCGGGCTGGACGTGCAGGAATTGCGGGTTCTGCGGCTGGTGGGCGATCAGCCCGGGGTGAATTTCACCCGGCTCGCGGAACAGACACGGTTCGAGCGCTCGGCGACCTCGCGCATCCTGTCGCGGCTGATCAAGACCGGCCTGATCCGCCGTGAGCTGGACGAGCACGACGCCAGACAGTTCCGCCTGTTCATCACCGACAAAGGGGTGGCGTTGCGCAGCGAGGCCGACCCGCTGAGCCTCGCCCTGGAGGAGCTCATCCTGCAGGCCCTGCCGGAGGCGGAACGCCAGCAATTCCGCCAATCCCTGGACAAGCTGTCCGACTGGCTGGCGCATGCCTTCATCGGGGAGCTTTCCCGCCGCTACCCCGCAGAACCTGCCAGGCCCCGCAAGCGCGGCAAGGACGCGTGATGCTGATCGAGATCCTGGATATTGTCGGCATCTTCGTCTTCGCCCTCAGCGGCGGCACGCGGGCGGTCGAGCAGCGGCTGGATCTGTTCGGGGTGGTGTTTCTGGCCTTCGTTGCCGCCAATTCCGGCGGCGTGTTCCGAGACGTGATGATCGGCGCCGTGCCGCCGGCCGCCTTTGCCTCCTGGCATGACCTGGCCATCTCGCTCGCGGCCGGCCTTGTCTGTTTCTTCAGCTACCAGACCATCCGAAGGCTTGCAGCGCCCGTGGTGCTGTTCGATGCGATCGGACTGGGCCTGTTTGCCGTGGTGGGGGCACGCAAGGCGCTGGAGGCCGGGCTCAACCCGCTGATGGCAGCGGTGCTCGGCATGCTGACAGCGATCGGCGGTGGCATCGCCCGCGACGTGCTCACCGCCCGCACACCGATGGTGCTGCAGCGCGAGATCTACGCACTTGCGGCCTTCGCCGGCGCCTGTCTGGTCACGTTTGGCGGCTATGTCGCAATCCCGCCCTGGGTCACCGCCCCGCTGGGAGCGGCGTTTGCCATGCTCTTGCGCCTCGTGGCGGTCCGGCAGAGCTGGAACCTGCCAAAGGCCAGCCCTGATTAGAGCACGGTCCGATCGATTGGAACCAATCGATCGGACGGTCGTGCTCTATAAACCACAATATCTAGAGCAACTTAGTCCGACCTGACTGACCGCGCAGCGGTTCAGTCAGGTCGGACGTTGCTCTAGGCTCCAAACCCAATTACCACATTGATCGGCTCGGCAGTGCTGTGATTCAAACTCTCAGATTGTGGAGTTTGGATCATGGCTGGCGAGTTTTGGCTGAGTGATGAGCAATGGTCAGCGATTGATCC
>CAIYCW010000069.1 GCA_903924855.1 uncultured Rhodospirillales bacterium
CGCCAAATTTGCAGGGGATAACTCGCCGCGAAACACCAGGATCGCCCCGAAAACCGCAGAAATCCAACGGTTCCACAAGGCTGTTCGGGGAGGCATGCACAAAACTCACGCCTCCCCAGGCGCCAATCCTCAGGCCGCTTCCGACAGGCGGCCGTTGATCGCCAAGCCCCGCCCATCCGCCGTGACGTGGATCACGTCGCCATCCATCACGCCGCCGCCCAGAATCAGCTCCGCCAGGCGGTTCTGCAGGCTGCGCTGGATCACCCGTTTCAACGGACGGGCGCCATAGACCGGGTCGTACCCCTCGGAGGCCAGCCAATCGAGCGCGCTGGCATCGAGGTCGAGTGTCATGTGGCGGCCTTCCAGCATGGCGCGCAGGCGGGCCAGCTGGATGGTGACGATGGAGGGCATGTCGCTGCGTTGCAGGCGGCGGAACAGCACGATCTCGTCCAGCCGGTTGAGGAATTCCGGGCGGAAATGCTCCCGCACGATGTCCATCACACCCTTGTAGGCCATCGCCAGATCCTCGCCATCCGGCTGGGCGGCCAGGATGTTCGCACCCAGATTGCTGGTGAGCACGATGATGGTGTTGCGGAAATCCACCGTGCGGCCCTGCCCGTCCGTCAGCCGGCCGTCATCGAGCACCTGGAGCAGCACGTTGAAGACGTCCTCATGTGCCTTCTCGACCTCGTCGAACAGGATCACCTGATAGGGGCGCCTGCGCACCGCCTCGGTCAGCACGCCGCCTTCGTCGTAGCCGACATAGCCCGGAGGGGCGCCGATCAGGCGGGAGACGGCGTGCTTCTCCATGAACTCGCTCATGTCGATGCGCAGCAGGGCCTTGTCGTCGTCGAACAGGAATTCGGCGAGCGCCTTGGTCAGCTCGGTCTTGCCGACGCCGGTGGGGCCGAGGAAGAGGAAGCTGCCGATCGGGTGGTTGGGGTCCTGCAGGCCGGCGCGGGCACGCCTGACCGCGTTGGCCACGTGGCGCAGCGCGTCCTCCTGCCCGACGACACGTGCGCGCAGCGCGTCTTCCATGCGCAGCAGCTTGGCGCGCTCGCCTTCCAGCATCTTGTCCACCGGAACGCCGGTCCAGCGGGAGACGATGGCTGCGATGCTTTCCTCGGTGACGGCCTCGTTGGCGAGATTGCCGCCATCCTGGGCGGCGGCGATGCGGCGCTCCAGATCGGGGATGATACTGTAATGCAGCTCAGAAGCCCGCGTCAGCTCACCGTTGCGCCTTGCGAGTTCCTCCTCGCTCCGCGCAGCGTCCAGCTGCTCCTTTAGCTTCTGCCCCGCGGCGAGTTTTTCCTTCTCGGCGCGCCAGGCGGCCGTCATAGCGTCGGATTTCTCCTCGATTTCGGCCAGTTCGTGCTGCAGCTTGGCCAGACGGTCGCGCGAGGCTGCGTCTTCCTCCTTCTTCAGCGCCTCACGCTCGATCTTCAGCTGCAGGATGCGGCGGTCCAGCTCGTCCAGCGCCTCGGGCTTGCTGTCCACCTGCATGCGCAGCCGGCTGGAGGCCTCATCCATCAGGTCGATCGCCTTGTCGGGCAGGAAGCGGTCGGTGATGTAGCGGTTGGAGAGGGTGGCGGCGGCGACCAGGGCGGCATCGGTAATGCGCACGCCGTGATGCAGCTCGTATTTCTCCTTGATGCCGCGCAGGATGGAGATGGTGTCCTCCACGGTGGGCTCGCCCACGAAGATGGGCTGGAAGCGCCGGGCAAGGGCAGCATCCTTTTCGATATGCTTGCGGTATTCATCGAGCGTGGTGGCGCCAATGCAGTGCAGGGCGCCGCGGGCCAGCTCCGGCTTGATGAGGTTGGAGGCGTCCATCGCGCCATCGGCGCGGCCGGCGCCGACGAGGGTGTGCATCTCATCGATGAACAGGATCACCTCGCCCTGGGCCTGCTCGATCTCGGCCAGCACCGATTTCAACCGTTCCTCGAATTCGCCGCGGAACTTGGCGCCGGCGACCAGGGCGCCGAGGTCGAGCGAGAGCAGGCGCTTGTTGCGCAGGGCTTCCGGCACGTCCCCATTGGTGATGCGCAATGCGAGGCCCTCGACGATGGCGGTCTTGCCGACGCCAGGTTCGCCGATGAGCACCGGGTTGTTCTTGGTGCGCCGCGCCAGCACCTGCATGGCCCGGCGGATCTCCTCGTCGCGGCCGATCACCGGGTCGAGCTTGCCGTCCCGCGCAAGGGCGGTGACGTCACGCGCGTATTTCTTCAGCGCGTCGAAATTGGCCTCGGCGTTGGGGCTGGTGACCTTGCGGCCCTTGCGGATATCGGCCAGCGCCTGTTCCAGCGCGCGCGGCGTGATGCCGCAGGCCTTGAGCACGCGGGCGGCCGGGGCGTCGCTGGCGGCGATGGCGACCAGCAGGCGGTCCTGGGCGACGTAGTCGTCTCCATCCTTGGTGGCGGAAGTCTGGGCGGCATCGAGGATGCGCACCAAGGGCGGCGTGATCTGCGGCTGGCCGGCGCCGGCACCCTGCACTTTGGGAAGCTTGCCCAGCTCCAGCGCCACGCCGGTGCGGGCGGCTGCGTCATCGCCGCCGGCGGCGCGGATCATTCCGGCGGCGGCCCCTTCCTCGTCATCGAGCAGGGCCTTGAGCAGATGCTCCGGCGTCAGCTGCTGGTGAAACTCGCGGATGGCAATGGTTTGCGCCGCCTGCAGGAAGCCTTTGGCGCGGTCGGTGAATTTCTCGATATCCATGTGCGTGATGTCCCTTCAAGGCGACGGGCTGGGCCGCCCCTGAAGAGGCGACGGCGCAACCCCGTGAGCGGGAGATGGGTATTCATTCCTGACGACTCAAGACGCGGCAGCCGGTATCGTTGCGTGCAGACCCTGTCCGGAGCTTCGCCATGCGCATCGAACATCTCTATCGCTACCCTGTGAAGGGGCTCAGCGCCGAAGCGTTGGAGGAGGTGGAGGTGCACGCCGGCGAGGCCTTGCCCTGGGATCGCGCCTTTGCGCTGGCGCAGGGCGATGCGCCGTTTGATCCGGCGGCGCCGGTGTGGATCAAGAAGACCAATTTCATGTGCCTGATGGCGAATGCGCGCATAGCAGGGCTGAAATCGCAGTTCGATCCGCGGGCGAGCCTGCTGACGCTGCAGGCGCCGGATGGGGCCTCGCTGTCGGCCGATCCGTTGCAGGCGGAGGGGCGCGCCCGGATTGCCGCCTTTCTGACCGGGTTTCTGGGCGATGAGGCGCGGGGCGAGCCGGTGTTTCATCACATTCCGGGCTTCGTGTTCGGCGACCAGAAGACCAAGACGGTGAGCCTGATCAACCTGGCGAGCCTCGCCGATTACGAGGCCAAGCAAGGGGCTTCGCGGCATCGGCTGCGGTTTCGCGCCAATATCTATTTCAGTGGGACGGCGGCCTGGGCCGAGCATGACTGGATCGACCGGGAGCTGCTGGTGGGCGGCACGCGGCTTCGCGTGTTCAAGCGCACCGTGCGCTGCCCGGCCACCGAGGTGAACCCGCAGACCACGGAGCGTGATGCCAACCCGGTGCGCGAATTGCTCACCCATTTCGGGCATTCCGACCTGGGGGTGCACGCCCATGTCGTGGAAGGCGGGCGGATTGCCATGGGAGATGCGATCGAGCTGGTGTGAGCCGGATGGCGGCATCACAGCCAGGATCAGCCCAGCAGGGTGGCGATCCAGAAGCAACCGCCCCAGAACAGCGAGCTGAGCACCACCGCGAGCAGAATACCCTGTGAGGCCCGCAGCGGGTCCGCCTCCGCCTCGGCCGGGGCAGCGAGGATCTGCGGCAGGATGCGTGAGGGCTGCCCGGGGGCGGGCCAGGCGGGTGCGCTGGTCCAGGCGAAGCGGGGGAAGTTGAAGGACGACGCGCCATGCGCGCTGACCGGCTGCACCGCATCTTGGCGCAGCAGCGGGATCAGCGCCGGGTTGACCATCTCAATCCGCCCCGGGCGGCGCCGGTCCAGCGCGGGCGGTGCCGCGGTTTCTGCCGCCGGGCGGGTCATCTCCATCACCACATCTGTCGCTGTGGCGGGCGCATCGCTGCGTCCATCTGCAGTCATCATTCATCCCCCTTGGGTTGGGGGAAGAGTGAAGGCAAATGCTTAAGGAAAGCTTATCACGACGCCGCAGGGACGGACCCAGGGGCGGTCAATATTGATTGACGCCCCTGTTTCCAATACTTCATTCGCGCAAACAATTCTGCCAGACGCAAACAAATACGCGCGGACGATTCAGCTCGCCCGGGCCGCCGGGTGGAGCCGGGTGCCGAGGCGCTGCATGGCGGCATCCATCCGGCCGCGCAGCTTGCCGATGCGGCCCACGCCCTGCAGCCGGCGGTCGAGGAAGGCCAGCGTGGCACAGTCGTCCTCGCTGAAATCGCGCAGCCAGAACAGCAGCGTTGCCGAGTAGATGGCGGCCAGGATGGCGCGCTTGGTGTACCAGCTGAAATCGGCCGAGCTGTCGCCTGCCGCATGCCAGATCGAATCGACCGTCCGCGCGGTGATCCGTGCGGCAAGTCCGGTATTGCCGGGCAAGGCGAGCACGGCCACCGCCCGGCGGATCGCCTCGCGATGCGGGCGCTGGCGTTCCAGCCGGAGGGCTACCACCGCGCGCACCCGTTTGGTCAGGCCCAGACCGGTGAGATCGGCGGCTTCGGCATCCGCCTCCATCTGGCGGTCGGCGAGGTCGCAATAGGTCTCGATCAGATCGAGGGCGCCGGCTGGGAACAGCATGTCAAGATCGGCGAAATCCGGGCTGGCCGCGCGCAGGCCTGCGATCGACCAGCCATGCGTGGCCACGAGATCGAGGGCTGCGAGGAGGGCTGCGTCGCGCTCGGCGCTGCGTTCGGGGCGGCTCATCGGCCGGCCTCCCGGCGTTCGGCCTCGGCGGCCTCGGCGGCGCGGGCGAGTTCCTCGGAGAAGCCGAACTGGGTGAAATCGGTCATGCGCATCGGATACAGAATCCCGTCCAGATGATCGTATTCATGTTGCACCACGCCTGCGTGGAAGCCGCAGACTTCGTCACCGCGCAGATTGCCTTCAAGGTCATAGCCCTGATAGCGGATGCGCCAGGGCCGCGGCACGGCGGCGCGCAGGCCGGGGATCGACAGGCAGCCCTCCCAGCGCAGGCGGACATCGCCCTCGATCGGCTCCACCACCGGGTTGATCACCACCGCATTGCCAAGCGGCACGTCGCACGGATCGCCGGTGACGCGGCTGGGGCTGACGCGGAAGACGAACATGCGCAAGGGAACATGCACCTGCGGGGCGGCAAGGCCCGCGCCGCCGGCATCCTCCATGGTCTCCAGCATGTCCATCGCGAGTTTGCGGATTTCGGGCGCGGTGGGGTCCGGCACCGGGTCGGCGCGTCTCAGCAACACGGGGTGGCCCATGCGCGCGATTTTCAGAATGGCCATGCGTGCTCCGATCCTCAGCTGTCTGCGATATGGCCCTGCAAAACATTTTGGCAGCGGGGCTCGTGCATGTTATAGCGCACGCCTTCCGGCCAGAAGCCCTGGCGTGGACCAGCTTGTGCGCCCCGATCGGCGGGGTGCGATGCTTACAGGAGAAGGCGGCCAAGTGCAGGTTCTGGTTCGTGACAACAATGTCGATCAGGCGCTCAAGGCGCTTAAAAAGAAAATGCAGCGCGAGGGCATCTTCCGCGAGATGAAGCTCCGCCGCCATTTTGAAAAGCCATCCGAGCGCCGCGCCCGCGAGGCGGCCGAGGCCGTTCGCCGCGCCCGCAAGATGGAGCGCAAGCGTCTGGAGCGCGAAGGCTTCTGACCCACCAGTCCCGGCATCGCCGCGCCGGGAGGGTTGATCCGTTTTGAAAACGCCGTCTGGCTGAGCCCTCCTGAATTGGAGCGTGGCTCTTGCCGGCGGCGTTTTTGCGTCTACGCTCAGGGACGATTCTGTCCCGGAGCCTCCCATGCAGCCTTGTGATCTCGACGCCATCACCGCCCGCCGCCTGATCGGCGCGCGCAAACTCTCCGCAGTGGAGCTGACCCAGAGCTGCATCGCGCGCATCGAGGCGGTGGATCATGCGGTGAATGCGATGGTGGCGCGGGATTTCGAGGGCGCGCTGGCCGCGGCGAAGGCCGCCGACGCCGCCACGATGAAGGGCGAGGCGCTGCCCGCCCTGCACGGCCTGCCCGTCGGCATCAAGGATCTGGAGGATGCAAAGGGCCTGCCCACCACCTTTGGCAGCCCGCTGTTTGCCAGGAACATGCCGGCGCGCGATCAGCACTCCGTGGCGCGGATCCGGGCGGCCGGTGGCATCATCATCGGCAAGACCAACTCCCCCGAATTCGGCGCCGGGGCCAACACGCGCAACGCGGTCTATGGCGCCACCGGCAATCCGTTCGATCCGTCGAAATCGGCAGCCGGCTCCTCCGGCGGGTCGGGTGTGGCACTCGCCACCGGCATGGCGCCGCTGTGCAGCGGCTCTGACACCGGTGGCAGCCTGCGCAACCCGGCCGCCTTCAACGGCATTGTGGGCTTCCGACCGACGCCAGGCCTGGTGGGCAGTGAAAAGCGGGTGTTTGGCTGGTCCAACCTGCCGGTGCTGGGCCCGATGGCGCGCAATGTGGCGGACACGGCGCTGCTGCTGTCGGTGATGGCGTCCGACGGGAATGGCGATCCGCTGGCCACCACCGTGTTCGGCAAGCAGACCAGGCTTGCCACGGATTTTCATCCGCTGCCGCCGGTTGATCTGTCCAGCATTCGGGCGGCGTTCAGCCCGGATTTCGGCTTCGCGCCGACCGAGCGGCACATTGCCGAGATCTTTGCCGAGAAGACCGCGCTGTTCCGCGGCGCCTTCGCGCGCGCGGAGGATGCGGCACCGGATTGCACGGAGATGGATGACACGTTCGGCGTGCTGCGGGCCCTCAGCTTCGTGGCGGCGCATGCCGACAAGATCCGCAACACGCCCGACCAGGTGGGCCCCAATGTGCGGGCCAATTACGAGGAAGGGCTGGGCTACTCCGTGATGGACGTGGCGCGCGCGATGAAGCAGCAGACCGTGCTGTATCATCGCTGGCAGGCCTTCTTTGAAACGCATGACGTGGTGATCACGCCGTCCATCACCATCAGCCCGCGGGCGTGGAGCGAGCTCTACCCCGCCGAGATCGACGGCAAACCGACCAAGACCTATTTCCACTGGCTGGCCCTGGCCTATGCGCCGACCACGGTGGGGCATCCCGCACTCTCGCTGCCGGTGGGGCTGGACCGCCACGGCATGCCGTTCGGCCTACAGATCGTGGGCCGGCGCGGCGGCGATGCGCAGGTGCTGGCGGTGGCGGCGGCGCTGGAGGCCCTGCTTTCCGGCGATCCACGCACGGCGCGGCCGGTGCCGGATATCGAGAAGCTGCGCGCGGCGGCGCCGATCAGTGGGATGCCGGGGTTTTTGGGGTTTGATTGAAGGGGGGTAGGATTCTTCTTTTTGTGAACAAAAAGAAGCAAAAAAACTTTTTTCAGTTGGGCCGTGGCAAAATTGGCGATGTGCGTGGTGGGTTGCAGGGGGCGCCGCGCGCCCAGTGATAAAAGTTTTTGCTTCTTTTTTCAAAAAGAAGCGCTTGCTTGCTTCATACCTCGGGCAGCGTCGCCTCGATCTCCCGGGCGACATCTTCTTGCCCCTGGGCGCGCAGGCCGGCGATCACGCCCAGCCGGTCTTCCACGCTGCGGTTCTGGCTCATCTTCCACTGCGCCTCGATCCTCGTGGCCACCAAACGGAAGCCGCGAATGCCGGCCAGCATCACCTGCTGGAACTTCTCCGGCGTGGCGCGCATGTCGAACCGGCCGGGATCGTCGGTGGCGAGGGTCTCCAGCATGTCCATCGGGTCGTCCAGCGGCGCAAGCGTGCCGTGGATGTGCACCGCGCTGTAATCCCAGGTCGGCACGGCCGGCTGGGCCTTGTACCAGCTGGGCGCGATATAGGCATGCGGGCCCTGGAAGATCGCCAGCGCCTCCCCGCCCTGGAATTGCGCCACCTGGGCGTTGACCTTGGCCAGGTGGCCGGTCAGCACCAGCGTGTCGCCCTGGCGGGCGACGGTGAAGGGAAGGTGCGAGCCCTCCATCCCCTGTTCGGTCTGGGTCACCAGCACGCCGAAGGAATTGGCGCGGATCATCGCCTCGATGCGGTCGAGATCGGTTTCGACAAAGGCGGGGCGCAGATACATCGGTGTCAGTCCTCAAAGGCGATACGGGTTTGAGCGGTCAGGCCAGGATATGGGTGGGCAGGCCGTCCAGGCTGGTCTGGTTGCGGTCGCTCCAATAGTCCTGAATGCCCTGATCGCCGCGCTTTTCCGCCCAGTCCCGCAGCAGCGTGCGATCGCCGGCATGGGTGAAGTTGGGCACCGCGAAGCCGCAGGAGGTCTGCACCAGCGAGACCTGCAGGTCGAAGATCTGCCTGGCGCCGGCGATCGGCGTGAAATGAGGGTAAAGCTCGGCCCAGGCGGCATCACGCGTGTGGATCACCTTGGCCTCGCCATACAGGCGCAGGATCATCGGCGGGCCGTCAAACGCGCAGAACATGAGTGTCATTCTCGGATTGACCGCGACATGGGCGGCCGTCTCGTTGCCGCTGCCGGTGACGTTGAGCCAGATCACCCGGTTGGGGCCGAGCAGGCGCAGACTGTCCATGCCTTTGGGGGAGAGGTTCACATGACCGTCCGCCACCGCCGTTGCCACGAAGAAGATGTGCTGGCGGGCGATGAAGGCCGCCTGTGTGTCGCTGATGGCGGGATATTGCTTGGCCATGGGAGATCTCCTTGCGTGCGGCATCGCAGCATGCCGGGGTTTGGCTGCGCAACAGCGCTGCCGCATCGATTGTGCTTCGCATGGCGGCACAGCGCTGCTTTCATGGCGGGGACGTTTCGGAGCTTGGCCATGACCTGTCTTCGCGTGTTGCTTGCATCCCTGTTTCTGGCTGCGGCCAGCCTGCCCGCGATGGCGGCGGAGACTGTGCTGCGCTTCGCGCTGGATCAGGACCCAGACCCGCTCGATCCGGCGATCTCGGGCAGCTATGGCGATCGGATCGTCACCAACTGGATGTGTGATCAGCTGCTCGATGTGAACGACAAGCTGGATTATGTGCCGCAGCTGGCGACGTCCTGGGAGTGGGCGGCGGATGGGTTGTCGCTCACCTTGCATCTGCGCCCGGATGTGGTGTTCCAGGATGGCGAGCCCTTCACCTCGGCTGCGGTGGCCGCGAATTTCAAGCGGTATCAGACGATGCCGGGCAGCCTGCGCAAGGGCGAGATGCAGCCTATTGCGGGGGTGGAGACGCCGGACCGGCTGACGGCGAAGATCCTGCTCTCCCGCCCCTATGCGCCGCTGCTGTCACTGCTGGCGAACCGGCCGGGGACGATGATGTCGCCGCGCATTCTGGACAAGACCGAGGATGAGATCGTCGCCAACCCGGTCTGCACCGGGCCGTATCGTTTTGTTGAGCGTGTGGCGCATGACCACATCACGCTGGAGCGCAACAGAGCGCATTGGAATGCGGCGGCGATGGGGCCGGATCGGGTGATCTTTCTGTCGATGATCGATCCCGGGGTGCGCATGGTCAATCTGCGCGCGGGTTCCATCGACATCCACAACCGCGTGGCGCCGACCGACCTTGCGGGGCTGAAGGCCGATCCGAAGCTGCGGCTGATCCAATCGCCTGCGATCGGGTTTCAGCTGCTGACCTTCAACCTGGCCAACGGGGCGAGATCGCAGACGCCGATCGGGCAGGATGCACGGGTGCGTGCGGCGTTCGAGAAGGCGATCGACCGGCGGGTGATCAATGATGTGGTGTTCGAGGGCGCCTATGTGCCGAACAACCAGACCGAGGCGCCGGGCAGCCGCTATTGGAACCCGGATCTGCCGGTGCCGGCGCGCGATCTGGAGGGGGCCAAGGCGCTGCTGAAACAGGCGGGGCTTGCGCGGGTGCCGTTCAGCCTGATCATCGGCACCGATCCGGTGAACGGCCAGATCGGCCAGGTGATGCAATCCATGGCGGCGGAGGCGGGGTTTGACATCACGCTGGTGCCGCAGGATGGGGCGACGATGGTGCAGGCCTCGCGCAGCGGGGATTTTCAGGCCTCGATGAGCATCTGGAGCGGACGGGCCGATCCGGACGGCAATGCCAGCATCTGGATGGCGTGCAACGGGTTTCTGAACTGGGGCCATCATTGCAATCCTGCGCTGGACCAGGCGTTGCTGGACGGCTCGTCCGCCACCGATCCGGCCGCACGGGTAGCGGCGTATCGCCGGGCGAGTGCGATCGCGGCGGCGGATCGGGGCAATCTGGTGCTGTTTCACTTCACCTATCTCTGGGGCCTGGGGCCGCGGGTGCAGGGGGCGAAGCCGATGCCGGATGGGATTTTGCGGCCGGCGGGGATCAGGTTGGTGGAGTAGGCGGCCGGACGGGGTCAATTCGAGCGTGTTTTCCAAGTGCTATGTGTATATTATGCGCGGGCTTTACACATGGATGGATGGCCGTGATGCGGACCAACATTGAGATCGACGATGCGTTGCTGTTCGAGGCCATGCAGGCGTCGGGCCTGGCGACCAAGCGAGCGACGGTGGAGGCCGGTCTGCGGCTGGTGGTTCGCCTGCATGCGCAGTCCGAGGCTGTGGCCGAGCTGAAGGGGCTGGGCTGGGATGGCGATCTGGATGCGATGCGAGAGGGGGCTGCGCCTGACGCGGCGCTGTGATCGTCGTCGACAGTTCTGTCTGGATCGCGCAGCTGCGCGGGCTGCAAACGCCGGCCACTGCCAGGCTTGAGGCGGAGGCTGGCCGGCAGTCTCTGTTGGTTGGTGATCTGGTTCTGCTGGAGGTGCTGCAAGGGGCCAGGGATGAGGCTCACGCGGCACGGATCGAAGCGCTGTTGCGCCGGTTTACTGTTGTGCCGCTGTTGACCCCCAACCTCGCCGTGAAGGCCGCGCGGAACTATCGCAGGCTCAGGGATATCGGCCTTACGGTGCGCAAGACGGCTGACATCATCATCGGCACGTATTGTATCGAGCACCACCATGCCTTGCTGCATGATGATCGCGATTTCAGGCCGATGGAACAGCATCTGGGACTGGTTGCGGCCTGAACGGAGTGCCTGCCGCCAGACATCACTGCAGGCTGTGCGCCTGGATCATGGTGCGCACACGGGGGTAGATTTCGCTTTGCCAGCGCCGGCCGTTGAACACACCGTAATGGCCGACGCCGGTTTGCAGGTGGTAGCGTTTCATCGACGGGCGCAGGCCGACGCAGAGATCAAGCGCTGCCATGGTCTGGCCGATGGCACAGATATCGTCCAGCTCGCCTTCGATGGCGAAGAGCGCGGTGCGGCGGATGGCGGCGGGGGTGACGGTCTGGCCGCGCCAGGTGAGGGCGCCGCGGGGCAGATCGTGGGTCTGGAACACCTTCTCCACGGTTTGCAGGTAGAATTCCGCCGGCAGATCCATCACCGCCAGATATTCGTCGTAGAATTTGCGGTGTGCGGCCACTTTTTCGGTGCGGCCATGCGCCAGATTGTCCTGGAAATCGGCATAGGCCTTGCGGTGGCGCTCGGCGTTCATCGCGATGAAGGCGGCAAGCTGCATGAAGCCGGGATAGACGCGCCGGCCGGCGCCGGCAGCGCCGTGGGGCACGGTGCCGATCAGGTTGCGGGCGAACCAGTCGATCGGTTTGTCGTTGGCGAGTTTGTTGACGGCGGTGGGGCTGATGCGGGTGTCGATCGGGCCTGCCATCAGCGTCATGCTGCGGGGCTGGCACGGGCTTCCCGCCTGCGCCAGCAGCGAGACCGCGGCCAACACCGGCACCGCCGGCTGGCAGACGGCGAGCACGTGGCAGCCTGGGCCCAGCACCTCGATGAAGCGCATGATATGGGCGATGTAGTCGTCCATATCGAAGGTGCCTTCCGAGAGCGGCACGTCGCGCGCATTGTGCCAGTTGGTGATGTGGACATCGTTGTCGGCCAGCAGGGTGCGCACGGTGCCACGCAGCAGGGTTGCGAAATGGCCGGACATCGGGGCCACGACGAGCATTTTCGGCTGGCCTTCAACGCCCTCCTTGGCGAAGCGTAGAAGGGTTGCGAACGGGGTCTGGTCGATCACCTGTTCCTCGACCGCCACCTCCCGGTTGCCGGACAGCACGGTGTCGATGCCGAAGGGTGGGCAGACATTGGTCATGCCGCCGGTTGCGATCACCTCGCAGGCGGCGGTGAGTTGGGCGATGCCGGGTGGGCGCGGCTGATGCGGCCAGAACGCCTGCAGCCAGGTGCCGGAGAGGCGGGCTGCGAACTGCGCCTGGCGGAGAAGGCGGGCCTGCGCCTCGTGGAGCTGATAGATCATGCGTTCGGTTCGGTCCCCACAGGCGGCACTGTCATGACGATTGCATTGTCCAGGCTGCTGCACCACCGTGTTGCGGTGCAACAGATTTGATCATTGCAGGATTTTCGCCATGGACACAGCCGAAGCCTCCCAAAGCCCGCCACACGGCAAACCGGCCGAGGCGGTGCTGGTGATCAGCAGCAAGAACTATTCCTCCTGGTCGCTGCGCGGCTGGCTGCTGGTGCGGATGGCCGGGGTTGCGTTTCGCGAACAGCTGGTCGACCCGAATGACGAGGCGAGCCGGGCCGAGCTGTTGCTGCGCGCCTCCTCGATCCGGGTGCCGATGTTGATCCATGACGGGGTGCAGATCTGGGACACGCTGGCGATTGCCGAATATCTGGATGAGTTGCGCCCAAGGGCCGGGCTGCTGCCGAAGGAGCGGGCGGCACGGGCGCGGTGCCGGTCGATCTCGGGGGAGATGCATTCGGGATTCGAGGCGCTGCGCTCGACGCTGCCGATGAATCTGCGCATGCGGCGGGAGAATTTTCCGCTGTGGTCGGCGGTGCGGGCCGATATCGCGCGCATCGAGGAGATCTGGCAGGAGTGTCTGGCGACCTGGGGCGGGCCGTGGCTGTTCGGCGCCAAACGCTGTGCGGCGGATGCGATGTATGCGCCGGTGTGCACGCGGTTTCAGAGCTATGGGGTGAAGCTGTCGGATGCCGCCGCCGCCTATTGCGCGACCACGCTGGCGCATCCGGATATGCGGGAATGGTTCGCCGCTGCGGAGTCGGAGGTGGAGGCGTTCACCGAGCTGGAGGTCGAGTTCTGAGCGCCTTTGCTGCGCGCTGCGCGCGTTTGAGCATGAGCTCGTCCTTGCGGCATTCGATCCAGCTGCGCAGCCGGTAGGCCCACACCGAGGCCGAGCGGCTGGGAGCGCCGGTGAGGGCGGTGTCCAGCAGGCAGGACAGCAGGGCGGCCAAATGGCGCGTGGTGGCCGGGCGCAGCAGGCTGCCGCCGAGCCTTGGGTTGATCTCGAAGATCTTGATCTGCCCGTTGGGCAGGATCTTGTGGTCGATGTTGCAGGGGCCGGTATAGGCGAGCGGGCGCAGAATGGCCTCGAAGGCGGCGAGCGCCGCGGCAGGGGTGCGCACGCTGTGGATCTGCCGGCTGTTGGCGGGGCAGCGGACCACGGGCTGATCGCCCATGGGATAGGCGAAGCTTGCATGCCAAAGGATGCGGCCATCCTTGCACAGGCAATGGGTGACACACTCGGTGTCGCCCGGGATCCATTCCTGCAGGACCACGTCTTGGCCACGCCACATCTCCTGCTGCAGGAGGCGGTCGAGCTTTGCGCGATCATCGGCGATGGCGACACCTTGGCCGGCATTGAGGTTGGTGCGCTTGATCACGCAGGGGAATTGCGCGTGGGCTGCGGTTTGAAACCGCAGAGGGGCGAGCGCGGCCAGGTTGTGCGCCTCGAGATGGGCGGCAAAGGCGGATTTCGAGGCCAGCAGATCGATGATGGCAGGCGGTGCGATGAGGGCGTGGGCGTTTGGCGGACAGGTGCGGATATGATTCTCCAGCAGCGGGATGATCACGGTGCGCTGGTGGCCGCGGCAGGACGCAAGTGTGGCGGCAGCCCCGGCATCAGCGACCTCGACGATTTCGGCGACGCGCGGCAGATATCGCCAAACCGGGGCACCGGGCCCAAGCGCTGCCATCCAGTCGTCGGAATGCCGGCCGTAGATGACAACGCGGATATCGCATGTCGTGCGCGCGAGATGGCGGGGGCCGGGCAAGGCGTGATTCGGCTGCTGGTCCATCAACGGATGATGACCGGAGCTATGCGCCAAGCAGGGTTGAGCGGTGCGGTCTGGCGGAGAGGGTGGGATTCGAACCCACGGTACCATTGCTGGTACAACGGTTTTCGAGACCGTCACAATCGGCCACTCTGTCACCTCTCCAGACCGAGGCGCGCCGTATAGACGGAGATCGGGTTGGATGCAACGCTGCATTCGGGGCGGGGTTGCGCGGTGCACTTGCGCATTGCAATTGACTCAGGCGCTGCTGTGGCTATAACCCGCGCTTCCCGATGTGACGGTTTTGCGTGCGGCAGCGCGCGACGAGGCCATGCACGCGTCTCAGTTTGTTTGTTCAGGACCCAGCCACGATGTTCGCAGTGATCCGCACCGGCGGAAAACAGTACCGCGTCATGCAGAATGACGTGCTGAAGGTGGAGCGGCTCGAGGCCGAGCCCGGCACCACCATCACCTTCACCGATGTGCTGGCCGTGGGCAGCGAAGGCAAGCTCACCATCGGCGCCCCCGTGGTGGCCGGCGCTTCGGTGACCGCCACCGTCGTGGCCCAGGATCGCCTGGACACGGTGATCATCTTCAAGAAGCGCCGCCGGCAGAATTCGCGCCGCAAGAACGGTCATCGCCAGCAGATCACCGTGCTGCGCGTGTCCGACATCATCGCGGCCTGATAGGAGCACCCAACCATGGCACATAAGAAAGCTGGCGGTTCCTCGCGCAACGGGCGCGATACAGAAGGCCGCCGCCTTGGCGTGAAGAAGTTCGGCGGGCAGAGCGTTGTCGCCGGCAACATCATCATCCGTCAGCGCGGCACGGCCGTGAAGCCGGGCACCAATTGCGGCCTGGGCAAGGATCACACGATCTTCGCGCTCGTCGACGGCCACGTGAAGTTCCTCAAGCGCGCCGATGATCGCGTGACGGTGTCGGTTATCCCGATGGCTGTCGCCGCAGAGTAATCGCGCGCCGCTCCGAGAGATGTTCCGCGGGGGTCGGCGCAAGCCGGCCCCCGTTGTTTTTTGCCTTCGTTTGAAAGTGCCCGCAGGGCTCCGCCATGAAATTCCTCGACCAGGCCAAGATCTATTGCCGCTCCGGTGACGGCGGGGACGGCGTGGTGGCGTTCCGGCGGGAGCGATTCATCGAATATGGCGGCCCCGATGGCGGCAATGGCGGGCGCGGTGGCAATATCGAGTTCGTGGCCGTCGCCAATCTGAACACGCTGATCGACTTTCGCTACACCCAGCATTTCCGCGCCCGCAAGGGCGGCAATGGCGCGGGCTCCGATCGCACCGGCGCTGCGTCGGAGGATGTGGTGATCTCGGTGCCGATCGGCACGCAGATTTTCGATGATGATCAGGAAACCCTGCTCGCCGATCTGGATGAGGCGGGCAAGCGCGTGGTGCTGCTGCGTGGCGGCGATGGCGGGCATGGCAACGCGCATTTCAAGTCGTCCACCAACCGCGCGCCGCGCCGGGCCGACAAGGGCTGGCCGGGCGAGGAGCGCTGGGTGTGGCTGCGCCTGAAGCTGATTGCCGATGCGGGGCTGGTGGGGCTGCCCAACGCCGGCAAATCCACCTTTCTTTCGGTGGTGAGTGCGGCAAAGCCCAAGATTGCCGATTATCCGTTCACCACGCTGCACCCGCAGCTGGGCGTGGTGCGGCTGTCGATGACGCAGGAATTCGTGCTGGCCGACATCCCCGGCCTGATCGAGGGCGCGCATGAGGGTCTGGGCCTGGGCGATCGCTTCCTGGGCCATGTGGAGCGTTGTGCTGTGCTGCTGCATCTTATCGATGGGGCGGCCGGCAATGTGGTGGATCAGTGGCGCACCATCCGTGAGGAGCTGCACGCCTATGGCGGCGGGCTTGCCACCAAGCCTGAGATCCTGGCGTTGAACAAGATGGATGCGATGAGCCCGCATGAGATTGCCGGGCGGCGCAGCGCGCTGGAGCGTGCCTCCGGCCAGAAGGTGATGCTGCTTTCCGGCGTGTCCGGCCAGGGTGTGCCGGAGGTGCTGCACGCGTTGTGGGCGGCGATCGAGGCGGACCGGGCGGAGAAGGCCAGCAAATGAGCGCGCTGCCCACGCTTGGGGCGGCACGGCGCCTGGTGATCAAGATCGGCAGCGCCTTGCTGGTTGACCCGGCCAAGGCGGCACCGCGCATGGCGTGGCTGGACGGCATCGCAGAGGATATCGCGGAGCTGCGACGGGGTGGGACGGATGTGATCGTGGTCAGCTCCGGTGCGATCGCACTCGCACGGCGCAGCCTGAAGCTGACGCAGAAGAAGCTGCGGCTGGAGGAGAAACAGGCCGCCGCCGCGGTGGGGCAGATCCGCCTGGCGCAGGCCTGGTCCGAGGTGCTGGCGCGGCAGGGGCTGACGGCGGCGCAGCTGCTGTTGACCTTGGATGATACCGAGGATCGCAGGCGCTATCTCAATGCGCGGGCGACGCTGACCACGTTGACCGGGCTTGGCTGCGTTCCGGTGATCAACGAGAACGATTCGGTGGCCACCACCGAGATCCGCTTCGGCGACAATGACCGTCTGGCGGCGCGGGTGGCGGAGATGGTGCAGGCCGATCAGCTGCTGCTGCTGTCCGACATCGATGGGCTTTACACCGGCGATCCGAAGCGGGACGCGACGGCCAGGCATATTCCGGTGGTGGAGCAGATGACGCCTGAGATCGAGGCGATGGGAGGCGATCCGCCGCCGGGCTATTCCTCCGGCGGCATGCGCACCAAGCTGGTGGCGGCGCGGATTGCGACATCGGCCGGCTGTGCGATGGCGATCGCGCTTGGCCATGTGGAGCGGCCGCTGCGTGCGCTTCGCGAGGGCGCGCCCTGCACCTGGTTTCTGGCCAATCCGGAAGGGCGCACGGCGCGCAAGCGCTGGATCGGCGGCTCGCTGCAGCCGGCCGGCGTGCTGGTGGTGGATGAGGGGGCGGCGCGGGCGCTGACGCGCGGCAAGTCTCTGTTGCCGGCCGGGGTGAAGCTGGTGGAGGGCGAGTTCGAACGCGGCGATCCGGTGGAGGTGCGCAACGAGGCGGGGCGTGTGCTGGCGCGCGGCCTGTCCGCCTATTCGAGCGCGGACGCGGGCCGCATCATCGGCCACCAATCCAGCGAGTTCGAGGCGCTGCTGGGCTGGCGCGGGCGCGATGAGGTGATCCATCGCGACGATCTGGTGCTTCTCTAATCGCGATGGTGCAGGCACAGTCCGCAACGGAGGAAATGATGCATATCGAGGCGGACGGTGCGAGCCATTGGGTGCGCGAGGCAGGGGCTGCGGCGCGCGCCGCATCCGATGCGCTGGCGCGGCTTTCGGGCGCTGCGCGCGATGCCGGGCTGCTGGCCGCGGCGGGCGAGATCCGCGCCCGGCGCGAGGCCATTCTGGCCGCCAACGCGCTGGACATCGCGGCCTTTGACGCAGGCTCCGGCAGTGCCGCGTTTCGCGATCGGCTGTTGCTGACACCGGTCCGGGTGGAGGCGATGGCGCAGGGACTGGAAGAGATCGCGTCCCTGCCCGATCCGCTGACCCGCACACTGGCCGAATGGACGCGGCCCAACGGGCTGCGCATCGCGCGCATCGCCCAGCCGCTCGGCGTGATCGGCATGATCTATGAGAGCCGGCCGAATGTGGGGGCGGATGCGGCCGGCATCTGCCTGAAATCCGGCAATGCGGTGATCCTGCGGGGCGGGTCGGACAGTCTGCACTCGGCGCGCGCCATCCATGACGCGTTCAGCGCGGGGCTGCGCGCGGCCGGGCTGCCCGAGACCTGCGTGCAGATCCCGCCCAACACCGATCGCGCCTTTGTGGCGGCGATGCTGGCGGCGAGCGGGCTGATCGATCTGATCATCCCGCGCGGTGGCCGTTCGCTGGTGGAGCGGGTGCAGCGCGAGGCGCGGGTGCCTGTGCTGGCGCATGCCGAGGGGCTTTGCCATCTCTATATCCACGCGGCAGCCGACCCCGCGATGGCGCGCGCGGTGCTGGCCAATGCCAAGCTGCGCCGCACCGGCGTGTGCGGCGCCACCGAGACGCTGCTGATCGATGCGGCGATCGCCCCTGCCCTGCTGCCGCAGCTGATCGGGGACCTGCGCACGCTTGGCTGCGAGTTCCGCGCCGATGCGCGGGCGCGCGCGATCGTTTCCGACCTTCCGCCTGCCACCGATGCGGATTTCCACACCGAATGGCTGGCCCCCGTGCTGTCCGTGGCGGTGGTCGATGGGCCGGATGCCGCCCTTTCGCATATCGCGCATTTCGGCAGCTCGCACACCGAGGCGATCATCACCGAGGATGCCGCCGTGGCGGAGGATTTCCTGCGCCGCTCCAGCAGTGCCGTGACGCTGTGGAACGCCTCCACCCAGTTCTGCGATGGCGGGGAGTTCGGCTTCGGTGCCGAGATCGGCATCGCCACCGGCCGGGTGCATGCGCGCGGGCCGGTGGGCGTGGAGCAACTGACCAGTTTTCGCTATGTGGTGCGCGGCACCGGCCAGGTGCGGCCCTGAACCACCACGACCCCGTTCCGCGTTTTGGCGACCGCAGGCGCATGCGGGTGGGATTGCTCGGTGGCTCGTTCAACCCGGCGCATGAGGGGCATCTGCATGTCGCGCGCATCGCGCTGCGGCGGCTGCGGTTGGACCAGGTGTGGCTGATGGTCTCGCCGGGCAATCCGCTCAAGCAGAGCGCGGGCATGGCGACGCTGTCGCAGCGCCTGGCCTCGGCGCGGGCGATCGCGGATGGGCATCGGATCATCGCCACCGCCATCGAGGCCCGCATCCACACGCGCTACACGGTGGACACGCTGCGAAGGCTGCATCAGATGTTCCCGCGAATCCAGTTTGTCTGGCTGATGGGGGCGGACAATCTGGTGCAGCTGCCGGCGTGGAATGAGTGGCTGGAGATCGCGCGTCACAGCGTCTTTGCCGTCCTGCCGCGTCCGACCTACAATCACCGGGCGCTGGCCGGACAGGCGGCACTTCGGCTGCGCCGGTTCCGGCGGCTGGAGCGCTGCGCGCCGGCACTTGCGGGTCTGGGACCGCCTTCCTGGGTGTTCCTGCCCGCGCCACAGAATTCACAGTCGGCCACCGCAATCCGGGCCCGGCTTCTAGGAGTGTTTCGCCATCGCCCGTAAACCCGCCTCCCCGCCGCCACCGCCGAAACCGCCGGGCCCGCCCGGGTCGGGCGGCGGTGAGACGCCAACCAAGCCGGTGCGCAAGCGCGCCGCCCCGAAACTGGCCGCGGGCGTGCCGGCAACGCCTGGCACGCCGCGCAAGAAGGCTGCGGCCGCGGGGCCGAGCAAGACCGCGGAGCGGGTGCGCGAGCGCGCCGCACCCTCCCGGCTGGATCAGCTGCAAAGCGTGATCATCGCATCGCTGGAGGACGACAAGGCGGAGAAGGTGGTGGCAATCGACCTCGCGGGCCGCGCCTCCTTCGCCGATCGGATGGTGATCGCAAGTGGGCTCGCCGACCGGCAGATCAGCGCCATGGCGATGCATCTGGAGGAGAAGCTGGAGGAGGCCGGGCTCAAGCGCATCCAGATCGAAGGCGCTGGCGGGTCGGACTGGGTGCTGATCGATGCCGGTGACATCGTGGTGCATCTGTTCAAGCCGGAAGCGCGCGAGATGTATGCGCTGGAGCGGATGTGGGGCGCTGACGACGATCACAGCGATCCGGCCGCGGCGTCTGACGCTGAGTGAATGGCGCCTTGTGGCGGTGGGACGGATCGGCAACGGTCCGGAAGCAGCGCTGTTCAACCGCTACAATGAACGGCTGCGGCCGCGGCTGGTGGTGACGGAGCTGGCCGATGGCCGGGGCTCGGCCGCCGAGATCAAGCGGCGGGAGGCGGATGCGATCCTGGCCGCTGTGCCGGCGTCTCATCTGGCGATCGCGCTCGATCTGGGGGCGCCTGCGCTTTCAAGCGAGGCGTTCTCGGCCACTCTCACGCGGTGGAGCGAGATGGGCAAGCCACTTGCCTTCATCATCGGCGGTGCTGAAGGGCTGGAGCGGCGGGTGATGGACCGGGCCGATGCCACGCTGTCCCTCGGCACGCTGACCTGGCCGCATATGCTGGTGCGGGTGATGCTGGCGGAGCAGCTGTTCCGGGCCCAGGCGATTGCTTTGGGGCATCCTTATCATCGGGCGGGGCGGCCTGTTTGAGGGGGAAGAGTCTTCTTTTTGTGAACAAAAAGAAGCAAAAAAACTTTTTTCGTTCGCTGATTGGGCGGTGCGTGGCGGAATGAGGCGGGGGTGGGTGGTTCAGAGAGGCTTGTTGTCTTTCTGATCGCCTGCCACCACGGCACTCACCAGCACGAGGTTGATCACCAATGCGAGCCTTGGCGCCTCCAGCACGGCGTCAAACAGGCTGTTGACCACAACCGCCACCACGGCGCCGGCCAGGGCCGCGCCCAGCATGGCATCGCGTCCGCGTGCGGCGCGCAGGCCGCCGCGGACGGCTTCGGTGAGGAACCAGAGCCAGACCAGCAGGCCGATCACCCCGGTCTCGAACAGCATCGTCAGGAACTGATCGAAGGTGCGCCAGATCCAGTGATGATCGTCGGTGGGGAACCAGGCGGTGGCGCCCTCTTTGAAATCGCCGTTCTGCAGCAGGTTGCGCCCATCAGGGCCTGACAGCGAGACATGGGCGATGTCGATCACCGCACCAGGCGCGGTTGCGAAGCTCAGCTCCAGCGGGCGTGACGGCGTGTGGGCGGGGTCGCCCACCTTGTTGAGACGGACATGCACGTTCTGCCACGCATCCGGCTGGGACGGGGGCGCGGTCGTCTGCGCACAGTCGAACGAATAGAGCAGCAGTTTTTCGCAGACGAGGGCGGTGACACCGCCAAGGGTCGTGACCGGTGGTTGGGCCTCTTGCTGCACGGCATGGGCGCGCCAGGCGAAGGACAGATCGAGGCTTTGGCCGATGGCCGAGAGCGGCACGCGGTGGCCGAGGAAGAACGGCAGGCGGGAGACCAGGGTGAGGCCTGGCGCATCGAGGCCGGGCAATGTCTGGTTCACCACATACCAGGAGGGTCCGTCCGTCGCGGGGGAGGCGGCGGCGGACAGGCGGGGATAGGTGCCAAGCCCGGCGCCCAGCGCCCAGGTCAGTGGTGAGGGGCCGTGCAGCTCCAGGCTGTGACGCCAGTTCTCGGCGCGAAAGGCAAGATCGTCGCGCGCCACGGCGAGGCGGGCCGCCATGAAGGGAAGATCGAGGGCCGCCACCACCACGAGCCCTGCCAGACCGAGCGCCAGCAGGCCGGGCAGCACCACGCGGTGCGGCCGCCTGCGGCCCTGCCAGATCACCACCAGCGCCATCATCAGCACGGCGGCGAAGCCGGCCGCATAGGCGGCGCGGGCGAAGGTGACGGCGAGCGCGTAGAGGATCGGCAGCAACAGAAGCACCGCCATCATCCGCAGCCGCAGGCCGAAGGCCGCGACCGCAAACGGCAGCACCAGCGCCATGGCGGCGCCGATATGGCCGCCGCCGACATGCATGGAGTTGAACGTGCCGGTCACCCGGTAGTCTGACGCCATGTCGAACACATGGGCGAAGGCGGCCCGCTCCAGCGCCGCACTGGCGGCAACGCCGGCGCCCAGCAGCATCAGACCCAGCGTGAGGGCGCGGCCGCCCTGGCGGCGGCGCAGACCATCGGTGATCCAGGGCAGCAATGCCATCACCTCGACCCAGGGCTTGGCGGCGCGCAGGCTGCCGAGCGGAGAGAGATAGACCAGATCGGAGCCGCCCGGCGGGGCGGGGACCAGGATGCCCAGCAGGGCTCCGATCACCGTCATGGCGCTCATCGCGGCCAGGACCAGAATCGTGCGGCGGGACAGGGCCAAAGCGGGGATCGGGCCGCGCAGCAGCAGGCCTGCGAGCATGGCCAGAACCGCCACATCCTGCTCGCCGGTGAGCAGCCAGCCGGTCCAGGGCGAGGCATCGATCAGCAAGGCGAGGCCGGGCAGCAGCACGAAGAGCAGGGATGGCGCGCGCCAGAGGCTGGCGGCGAGCGCCAGGCTGGCCAGGGCCAGGGCGGGTTGGGTGATGCTGGTGGGTCGCACCGGCCAGGACAGCGCAAGCCCCACCGCAAGCAGCAGCAGGAGGCCGGCCAGGGCGATGCGCAACAGGCGGGTCATGGCGTGCGGTCCTTCACCAGATCCTCCAGCATCGCCCAGACATGCTGGGACAGCATCAGCACGCCCCAGGCCACCACGGCCGCCTCGACGCTGTTGTTGAAGTCGGGCGCCAGGCCTGGCTTGAGCCAGCGGCCGATCTCCAGCCCGGTTGCGATCAGCATCGCCGCCAGCGCGCAGGACAGCTGCCGGCCGAGGCCGATCGGCCGCGCGGCTGCGGCCCGCGCCCAGAACCAGAGCCCGATCGGGGCGAACAGCACGGCATGCACCGCGACACTTTTGGCGGCACTGGCCTTGGTGACGATGTAATGCGTCCAGAGCGGCAGGAACAATCTGGGGTCGGTTGCGGCCCAGGCGGCATCGAGGCTCTGCCAGCCCGGGGCGAACAGGCCCTTCACCGCGCAGACCGCGAGCAGATAGAGCGGCACCAGGAGGAGCAGCCCCATCAGCCGTCGCAGCAGCGACAGATGGGCGGGGCGCAGGGCCTGCACCGCCAGCGCGCCGGCCAACAGGCCCAGCATGCGGCTGGGCAGGGTGAACACCGAGGGCGTGGCGCTGAGGATCAGCAGGCTTGCCCCCCAGACCAGCAGCAGCACACAAAACCCCTGCGCCAGCAGCCGGCCCCAGAATGTGCGGCCGTCCTTGGTGCAGGCCATCCATAGAAACGCGCCGAGCGGGGCTGCCAGCAATCCGCCGGCGCCGATCAGCAGCGGGCGCATCCAGAGCGGGCGGTCGCCGAACGGCATGGCCAGCAGCGAGGTTTGCAGCACCTCCAGCCGGGAGTGCAGGTCGCCGGGCGACAATGCCACGTCGAACGGTTCCAGCGTGAAGAACAGAACCCAGATCGAGGCCAGCAGGCAGAGCGTGCGCAGGGCTGCGGCATCCTTGCGGCGCAGCAGCATGAAGGCGGTGGCAAGTGCGGGCCTGGCGCACAGCACCAGCGCCACGCCGATCAGGGCGCCGATCGATTGCGCGGTGATGTAGTTGAGCGTGACCGTGCGCGGGAACCAGAGCTGGACGTATTTCACCGCCAGCACCCAGGCGACGCACAGCACCAGCGCCAGCAGGGCGGATAGAAGCCGCAGCAGCGCCCAGCCGGCGCCTGGGCGTGACACGCGCAGCGCGCCTGCCAGCAGCAGGCCGAACGGGATCATCGCGGTCAGATTGGCGGTCCAGTCCGCGCGCTGGTCCGATCCGTTGGGGACCCAGCCGGCCTCGATCACATGGCGCAGCCGGTCCAGCTGGGCCCAGGGATCGGCCGGGTGAAAGGTGAAGCCGGTGGGGCTGACCACGGTGCTGGCGTAGAACAGCACCACGGCATAGAGCAGCAGCAGCCAGGCCAGCGTGGCACGCCGCGGCAGACCGTCTGGCGCCAGCATGGTCAGTGCAGTTTCACGCTCGGGGTGACACGGGTGGAGAACAGCCCCATCACGGTGCGCCAGAAGGTGGGCACATGACCGTGCAAAGCGCTTTGGTGCATCTTGTAGAGGCTGCGATACATCAGCCGGGCGAAATACCCCTCCACGAACAGGCTGCGCCCGACGATGAAGCCCATCAGGCTGCCGACCGTGCTGTATTTGCCCAGCGAGACCAGCGAGCCGAAATCGCGATAGACGAACGGGTCGAGCGGGCGGCCGGCGAGGCGGGAGTTGATCTGGCGGATCATGTGGCTGGCCATCTGATGCGCCGCCTGGGCGCGCGGCGGCACCGGCACGTCAAAGCCGGGGCGTGGGCAGCTGGCGCAGTCTCCGATGGCGAAGATGTTGGGATCGAGCGTGGTCTGCAGCGTCTGCTCGACCAGCAGCTGGTTGGAGCGGTTGACGGCGAGCCCGTCCAGATTGGCCAGCACGTCCGGCCCCTTCACGCCCGCGGCCCAGACCACAAGCTCGGCCGGGATGAAGCCGCCATCGGCCATGCAGATGCCATCGGCGCGCACCTCGCTCACGCGGGTGCCGGTGCGCACATCGACGCCGAGTTGCAGCAGAAGCGCGTGGGTGGCGGCTGAGATCTTCTCCGGCAGGGCCGGCAGGATGCGCGGGGCGGCTTCCACCAGCACGATGCGGATATCCTGCTCCGGGTTGATGCGATCGAGCCCGTGCGCCACCACCGAGCGGACGGTGCGGTGCAGTTCGGCGGCAAGCTCGGTGCCGGTGGCGCCGGCGCCGATGATGGCGACGTGGAGCTGGCCGGGACGCACCGGCTCCGCCTGGGCGTTGGCGCGCAGGCAGGCGTTGATCAGCCGGCGGTTGAAGCGCGAGGCCTGGTCGGCGGTCTCCAGCGGCACGGCGAACCGCGCTGCGCCCGGTGTTCCGAAATCATTGGTGACACTGCCGATCGACAGCACGAGCGTGTCATAGTCGAGGCTGGTGGCGGGGGTGATCTCGCGGCCCTCATCGTCCAGCGTGGCGGCGAGATGGATGCGCTTTGCCGCGCGGTCGAGGCCGGACAGCTCGCCCAGGCGGTAGGTGAAATGATGCCAATGCGCCTGCGCCAGGTAGTTCAGCTCATGCTCGGCGCGATCGAGGCTGCCGGCTGCGACCGAATGCAGCAGCGGCTTCCAGATATGGGTGCGGGCACGCTCGACCAGGGTGATCTCGGCGCTGCCGTTGCGGCCCAGCGTGTCCCCCAAAGCGGTGACCAGCTCGAGGCCGGAGGCGCCGCCGCCCACAACAACGACGCGATGGCGGGAGGAAGAAATCGAAGCGGCGTTCGGGGGCGATCCGGCAGTGTCGGTCACAATCTGGTCCTGTCGGCTGTAGCTGGCATCTGCATACCACATCGTATCGTAAATGCGCCTGCGTTCTGGGCGCGATGTGGGGTGGGCCTGTGATCTGGGTCAAGGACGGGCAGGACGCTTGGGCTTTACCCCGGATTTGACGATACATCTGGCGCGAAATTGGCGCTGTCGGGAAGGTATGACGCATGAATCATCTGGCCGCAGAGACATTCATCGAGAACCGCGTCTATGACGCAATCCAGGTCGGTGACACGGCAAGCCTGGTCCGCACCCTGACCGAGGATGACATAGCGCTGTTTGCGCTGGTCTCCGGTGACGTGAATCCGGCGCATCTCAACGTGGAGTATGCGCGCACCGATCTGTTCCACCACATCATCGCCCATGGCATGTGGGGGGCTGGGCTGATCTCGGCGGTGCTGGGCACCGAATTGCCGGGGCCGGGGACGATCTATTTGTCGCAGGATCTGCATTTCTGCGCGCCGGTGAGTGTGGGGGATGTGATCACCGCCTCTGTCACGGTGACGGCCAAGGATGACACCCATCGCTCTGTGACGCTGTCCTGCCTGTGCGCCAATCAGGAGGGCCGCGCGGTGATCACCGGCACCGCTGTGGTGAAGGCGCCCGATGTGCCGGTGCGGGTGAAGCGCAGCACGCTTCCGGGTGTGCAGCTGCAGCGCCATGCGCGCTTCACGCCGATCATCGAGCGCGCCCGGGCGCTTGCGCCGATTGCCATGGCGATCGCCCATCCCTGCGATGCAGTGAGCATCGCGGCCGCAGCCGAGATGGCCGAGCAGGGGCTGGTGGTGCCGATCCTGGTGGGCCCGCCGGCGCGCATCGCCGCCGCTGCCGCGGAAGCCCAGGTGGATGTCAGCGCCTGGCGGCTTGTGGCAACGAAGCACAGCCATGAATCGGCCGCCCGCGCGGTGGCGCTGGTGCATGGCGGGGAGGCCGGCCTGCTGATGAAGGGCTCGCTGCACACCGACGAGCTGATGCATGAGGTGGTGGCGGGCGCCACCGGGCTGCGCACAAGCCGCCGGCTGAGCCATGTCTATGTGATGGATGTGCCGAGCTATGACCGGCTGCTGCTGGTGACGGATGGTGCGATCAACATCGCCCCTGATCTCGATGCCAAGGCGGATATCGTGCGCAACGCGATCAGCCTGGCGCATGTGCTGGGCATCGAGCTGCCCAAGGTTGCGGTGCTGTCGGCGGTGGAGACGGTGAATTCCGCGCTGCGCTCCTCCGTCGAGGCGGCGGCTTTGTGCAAGATGGCCGATCGCGGGCAGATCACCGGCGGGCTGGTGGACGGGCCGCTGGCCTTCGACAACGCGGTGAGCCAGACGGCAGCAAAGCAGAAGGGCATCGTCTCAGCCGTGGCGGGGCAGGCCGATATTCTGGTGGTGCCGGATCTGGAGACTGGCAACATGGTGGCCAAGCAGCTTTCCTTCCTGGCGGGCGCCGATGCGGCCGGGGTGGTGACCGGGGCGCGGGTGCCGATCATCCTCACCAGCCGGGCGGATGACCGGCATGCGCGCATCACCTCCTGCGCGATCGCCCGGCTGATGGCGGCGTGGCCGGAGCACCCGGCCGGACGCCGCGCATGACCCGCAAGGCGGCGCTGGTGCTCAACGCCGGATCGTCGAGCATCAAGTTCGCGCTGTTCGATCTGGCCGCCTCCTCCGCGCTGCTGCTGCGCGGCGAGTTGGAGGGGATCGGGGTGGCACCGCGGTTTCGCGCCGTCGGTGCCGATGGTGCGGAGCTGGGCGCCTGGAGTGCTGAGGATTCCGGCGCCGATCATGAGGCGCTGCTGGATCGCATGCTGGGCTGGATCGAGACGCATCTGGGCGATGCGGCATTGGCCGCCATCGGCCATCGCATCGTCCATGGCGGCACGACATTCTCGGCCCCGGTGCTGGCAACACCTGACATCGCGGCCCAGCTCGCGGCCCTCAGTAAGCTGGCACCGCTGCATCAGCCGCACAATGTGGCGCCGATCCTGGCGATCGCCGCGCGCAGACCGCATCTGGTGCAGATCGCCTGTTTCGACACCGCGTTTCACGCGACGATGCCGACCCTGGCCACACGCTTTGCCCTGCCGCTGGCCTATGAGGCGAAAGGCATTCGCCGCTACGGGTTTCATGGCCTGTCCTTCGATCATATCGCCCACACACTGGCGCAAAGCGAGCCCGCGCTTGCGGCGGGGCGGGTGCTGGCCGCCCATCTGGGCAACGGCGCCAGCCTGTGCGGCATGCTGGCAGGACGCAGTCTGGATGTGACCACCGGGTTCAGCACGCTGGACGGGCTGATGATGGGCACGCGCTGCGGCACGCTGGACCCAGGCGTGATCCTGTATCTGCTGCAACAGGACGGCATGAGTGCGGCTGCGGTGGAGGACCTGCTCTATCACCACAGCGGGCTGCTCGGCGTGTCCGGTCGGAGCTTTGATCTGCGGCTTTTGCACGGAACCGCGGATGGCGAGCCGGCCATCGCGCTGTTCTGCCATCGCGCCGCCCGCGAGGCACATGCGGTGATCGGGTCGCTGGGCGGGCTGGACGCGCTGGTGTTCACCGGCGGCATCGGCGAACACGACGGGCTGGTGCGCGCTGCGATCTGCGACCGGCTGGCCTGGCTGGGCGTGGAGCTGGACCAGGCCGCCAACGCCGCCAACGCCCGCGAGATCAGCAGAACCGGCAGCCGCGTGCGCGTGCTGGTGCTGCCAGCCAATGAGGAGGAGGCGATCCTGCGCGGCATGCGCGGCCTGCTCCCGCACCAGGAGAGCCCCACATGACAGCGATTATCGACCTCAACGGCAAACGCGGCCTGGTGGTGGGCATCGCCAACAGCCACTCCATCGCCGCCGGCTGTGCGGCCAGCTTCGCCCAGGGCGGTGCGACACTTGCGGCCACCTACCTCAACGAAAAGGCCAAACCCTTCGTTCAGGCGGTGACCGACACGCTGCCCTGCCCTTTGCTGCTGCCCTGCGATGTGCGCGAGCCCGGCCAGCTGGAGGCGGTGTTCGAACGGATCACCCAGGATTGGGGGCGGCTGGATTTCCTGCTGCATTCCATCGCCTTCGCCCCAACCGCCGATCTGCACGGTCGGGTGGTGGATTGCTCGGCCGAAGGCTTCGCGCTGGCGATGGATGTGTCCTGCCATTCCTTCCTGCGCATGGCGCGGCTGGCGGAACCCCTGATGACACAGGGCGGCACGCTGCTGGCCGTGACGTTCTACGGCTCAAGTCGGGTGGTGCCGCATTACAACCTGATGGGCCCGGTGAAGGCCGCACTGGAAAGCGTGGTGCGCTACACGGCGGCCGAGCTGGGCGCCGCCGGCATCCGCGCCCATGCGATCTCACCGGGGCCGATCCGCACCCGGGCGGCCAGCGGCATCGATCGGTTCGACGCGCTGCTGGATGAGGCCGCCGCCCACACGCCGGAACACAGCCTGGTGGATATCGCAGATGTGGGGGCGCTGGCCGCCTTTCTGGTGAGCGATGCAGCCCGGCATATCACCGGCACCATCATCCCGGTCGATTCGGGACAGCATGTGCTGGCGTGACCCGCAAAACGCTTGATACGGATCAAGGAAGTTGGCCAAGCCGGCCTGCACTGTCAGTATGGTTGCGAGGGTTTGGCAGACCAAACGCCAGAACGAGCATAACAGGAGAGAGACATGCAGGCGCAGGATGTGATGGCACGCGACGTGCTCACCGTGATGCCGAAAACCAGCATCACGGTCGCCCTTGATCTGATGCTGAAGCGCAAGGTGAGCGGGCTGCCGGTGCTGGATGAGAACGGCAAGCTGGTGGGCATCCTCACCGAAGGCGATCTGCTGCGGCGGCGTGAAACCGGCACCGGCACCAAACATCGCTCCCGCCTGCTGAGCTTCATCGTGGGGCCGGGCCGCGAGGCGGAAGAGTTCGTGCACAGCAACAGCCGGGTGGTGGGCGATCTGATGACGCCCAGCGTGGTGAGCGTGCCGGAGACCGCCACACTCGATGACATCGTCACCATGATGGAAAAACACCATATCCGCCGCGTGCCGGTGATGAAGGGCGACCACCTGGTGGGCATCGTCAGCCGCGCCGACCTGCTGCGCGCGCTGCAACAGAAGATCGCGGACGAACAGGCCGAGCCCGACTCGGATGCGAAAATTGAAAAAACCCTGATCGACACCCTGGCCGGCTCGTCCTGGACGGCAGCCTCCAACGTGGGCGTGACCGTCACCGACGGCACGGTGACGTTCAACGGCTTCGTCTACGACGAACGCGCCCGCGCCGCACTGCGCGTGGCAGCCGAAAACATCCCGGGCGTGAAAAACGTGGTCGACCAACTGGTCTGGATCGATGTCGCCACCGGCGTGACCGCGGTCGGCTAGATCAGATCCTGCGCGGATGCGTGGGCGGGGTGGAGGCGTGCGGTCCGGCTGGCGCCGGATGGCCTTCGGCCCGAGCAGGGCTCTGCCCTTGTATCTTGACGCCTGCCTGATCGTTTAGGCTGACGAAGTCGGGTGCACGGGGGAGCCCGCCTTGCCCTTGGGCGTTTGAGCCCGCGGTGCAGCACGGCGCCCCCTGTGC
>CAIYCW010000070.1 GCA_903924855.1 uncultured Rhodospirillales bacterium
GAAAGCCGCGAAAAGTCGCGATCGTCGCCTGTATGCATAAGCTGCTCACTGTCCTCAACGCCATGATGAAAAGCAGGACGACGTGGAAACACGCTTGACTGCCAAGACAGTCGCTGCACCCGCAAGGGGCAGTGGCCCCTTGACCCATGACTTTTGATCTCTGACGACAGAGGGGTGCCGGCCGGCCAAATGCCGGTCGGCACCCCTCTTCCGTCAGAGATAAACTGATGCAGGTCCAGGACCGCCGATCCTGGTGGGTCCAGGGCAAAGCCCTGGTCTGGCCGAAGGCCACCATCCCGCAAACCCGCCCCTTTCCGCCCCAAAACACAACAGCCCGCGGGCGGGGCCTGCGGGCTGGTTGGGATCACAAGCGGGGTGGTTGGATCACTTGATCTTGGCTTCCTTGAACACGACGTGCTTGCGGGCCACCGGATCGTATTTGTTGAATTCCAGCTTGCCGGTCTGGGCGCGGGCGTTCTTCTTGGTCACGTAGAAATAGCCGGTGTCGGCGGTGGACACGAGCTTGATCTGGATGGTGTTCGTCTTTGCCATGACTTGGTTCCGGGGCTTGCGCCGATAATTGGTGCGGAACCGGCAGCGCTGCCGCCAAATCCCTGCGAAGGCGCGGAAAATGACGAGGCTTGCGCCCCGCGTCAAGGGCTCTGATCCGCCGATCGCCGCAGGGCAGCACAGAGCGTGGCAATCAGGGGGCTATCGGCACGTTCAGCAGGGCGGTTGCGTAGGCTTTGGGCGTGTCGATGATGAACTTTGCCGCCAGCAGATCGGTGTCGCGCCCTTCGCTGGCCGGGCAGTAATTGCGGATCTCCAGGATCTCAGGCGCGGGCAGCGGCGCGCGGGCCTCGGTGTGGCGGGTGAGCGGGCGCGTCATTGGCTGGCGCCCCTGCGCCAGTTCGGCAAGGCTCGCGCGCAGGCTCTGTTCGCCCAGGCTGGTGCAGATGGAGGGCATCACGCCGAGGGCCTGCAGTGGCCAGCCCAAGGGCGAGACGACCCTGCTCCAGGTGAGGGAGAGTGCGCCGCCATCGGGCAGTGGCAGGATGGTCTGCACCAGGCCCTTGCCGAAGGTGGAGCTGCCGATCACCACCGCGCGGCGCTGGTCGGAAAGGGCGGCTGCCAGCACCTCGGCGGCGCTGGCGGTGCGGCCATCGACCAGCAGTGCAACCGGCAGGCCGTGGGCGAGATCGGTTCCCTCGGCCTCGTAGTCGTGCCTGGCCTGCGGATCGCGGCCGATGCTGGCGGCGATGCGGCCGGTGGGCTGCAGCAGCTCCGCCGCCGCCACCGCTTGGCGCAGCAGCCCGCCGCGATTGCCGCGCAGATCGATCACGATCCCCTCCGGCGGCCGCGGGCCTGCCAGACCGTGCACAATCTCCGCCCCCATCCGCTCGGCGGTGTTGCGGGCAAAGCCGGTCACCTGGATCAGCAGCAGCTTGCCCTGGCGGGAGGCGAACACGGTGGGCGGTGTCAGCACCGTGCGGCGCAGATCGAGGCTGCGGGCGGGCCTGGCGGCGGCACCTGGGCTTTTCAGCGTGAGCGTGACGATGCTGTCCTCCGGCCCCGCCAGCAGGGCGTTGATGGCGGCCAGATCGGCGTCATCCAGCGGCAGGTCGTCGATCGCCAGCAGCCGCTCCCCTGGCTTCACGCCCGCCTTGGCGGCGGGGCTGCCGGGGGCGACGCTGCGCAGGACAAAGCCTGTACCCTGGCGCGCCATCTCGATGCCCACGCCAGCGCGCCCGTTGCGCCGCGCCAGTTCCTGGGCGGCCTCCTCCGGTGTGGCGTAGCGCGAATACGGGTCGAGATGGTTGAACAGCTCATCGAAGAAATTGCTGATCACCCCGGTGGTGCCGACGCGGCGCACCGGCTCGGAGCTGTCCCACGCCGCGCGCGCTAGCGCCGCGATGGCGCGGCCCCAGCCGGCGGCATCGCCCTCGGCCGGCAGTTTCTCGCTGGCCAGCGGCTTTCCCTGCAGCGACAGGCGCAGCTCGGTCTCGGACAGGTCGGTTGCCAGTTTCGGATCGATGGTGGCAAGCCCGCGCAGGCCCCAGATCACCAGCGTTGCCTGGCGTTCCGGCTGCAGGATGCGCGGTGACATGAAGGCGAGTGCCGTGCCGGTGACCTCGGCGATCATGCGCTGATCCAGCCCGGAATTCTGGGTGAACGGCTCCGCCGCGGCGGGCAATGAGAGCAGCAGAACGAGCATGGCCAGGCGAAGCGTGGCCGAGGCCTCCAGAACCGGTCTGGCGAGGGTGCGCAGGCTCACTTGGGCGGCTTGCGCCCCCGCGCCGGTTTGCCGGGCTTGCCCTGTTTGGCAAAGCCTGGCTTGGCCCCTTTGTCCTTGCTCTTGCCGAATTTCGGCCGCCCGCCCGGCGTGTCGAAGCGCGGCTTGCCGGACGGCGTCAGGTTCAGTGCCCCTTTCGGCGTGTCAGACGGGTCGTAGGGTGGGGCGCCGTCATGCACGATGATGCTGGGGTTGGGGTTCGGATAGCGCTGTGCAGCGGATCTCTTCTCGCCCGGCCCGGTCAGCAGATGGAAGATCAGCCCCCCGGTCATCGGGCTTGCCTCGGACAGGCGTGCCTCCACCTCCTGCGCCAGGCTGAACACCATGCGCGTGCGGCGGCCGGACAGGGTCTGGGTTGCTTCGTCGAACATCCAGTAATCATCGGGCAGGGAGGCCATCGGCACCAGGCCGCTGGCGCCATTGTCAATCACTGTGACGAACAGGCCGAATCGCGCAACACCGGAAATGCGGGCTGCGAACACATGGCCTTGTTTGTCGGCCATGTAGGCGGCGAGGTAGCGGTCGATCGCGTCGCGCTCGGCAAGTGTGGCGCGGCGTTCGGTGGCGGTGATGTGCTCGGCGGTGTCCGGGAAGCGGGCGATCTCATCCGGTGTCAGCCCATCGGGCCCGAGCTTCAGGCCCGCGATCAGCGCGCGGTGCACCAGCAGATCGGCGTAGCGGCGGATCGGGCTGGTGAAATGCGCGTAGCGGGCCAGGGCAAGGCCGAAATGGCCGATATTCTCCGGCGCGTAGGCGGCCTGGGACTGGCTGCGCAGCACGACCTCGTTGACCATCGTGGCGTGTGGCGTGTCGGCCACCTTCTTCAGCACGCCATCGATGTCGCGCGGGTGGATGGCGTTGCCGGGCGGCAGCGAGATGTCGAACTGGCGCAGGAAGACCCGCAGATTGTCGAGCTTTTCGTCCGATGGCGGGGCGTGGACGCGGTACATGCAGGGCCGTGCGAGGCGCTCCAGCTCCTCGGCGGCGCAGACATTGGCCAGCACCATGAACTCCTCGATCAGCCGGTGGCTGTCGAGACGCGGGCGGGGGGCTATGCTGTCCACCTGGCCCGCCTCGTTCAGCACCACCTTGCGCTCCGGCAGGTCGAGATCGAGCGTGCCGCGGGCGAAGCGGGCTTCGAGCAAGGCGCGAAAAGCAGCGTAGAGCGGGGCGATCGGCAGATGGGTTTCCTGGCCTTCATCCGCGATCTGCTGCACCTGTTCATAGGTGAGGCGGGCGGCGGAGCGCATGAGGCCGCGGCCGAAGCTGTGGCGCAGCTTGCGACCCTCCCGGCTTACGATCATCTCCACATAAAGGCAGCCGCGATCCTCGTCCGGCTTCAGGCTGCACCAGCCATTGGACAGCTCCTCCGGCAGCATCGGCACCACGCGGTCGGGGAAGTAGCAGGAATTGCCGCGCAGCCAGGCGTTGCGGTCCAGCGCCGAGTCGGGGCGGACGTAATGCGCCACATCGGCGATGGCGACGATGAGGCGGAAGCCTTCGGGGATCACCTCGGCATAGACTGCGTCGTCGAAATCCCGGGCATCGGCGCCGTCGATGGTGACAAGCGGGATGGCGCGCAGATCCTCGCGCTTGCCGCGCAGGGTCACGGCCTTGGCCTGCCGCGCTTCCAGCAGCACCGGCTCGGGGAAGACCATCGGGATGTCGTGCGTGTGCAGCACCAGCAGGCTGACCGAGCGCGCATCGCCCATCCGTCCCAGGCGTTCGACGATGCGGGCGGGTTTGAGGCCCAGATGCATGGCGGGCAGCGGCGTGCCGAGCACGATCTCGCCGGTCTCGGCGTCCATGTCCTCGCCTGGTGGGACCAGCCAATCCGCCTTCACCCGCTTGTCGGTGGGCTCGATGCGCCCGCCGCGATCGAGCTTGCGGTAGACGCCGAGCACCCGGCCCGGGGAGTCGGACAGGCGTTTGAGCGTGCGGCCCTCGTATTTGGGGGTGCCGTGGCCGGGGATGGGGCGCAGCCGGGCCATCACCCGCTCGCCGGGGGCCAAAGCGGGTTGGCCCTTGGGCTCGGGCAGCATCAGCACCAAAGGCGGCGGGCCGTCGCCATCCCAGCCGACGGGACGGCCGGTGGCATCGCCCTCGCTGTCGATGCCGGTGATCTGCACCACCATGGCTTCCGGCAGGCGGCCAGGGGCCTGGAAGCGCTTGTGGCCGGCGGGGGCCACCTCGCCGTCGGTGGCAAGCGACTTCAGCAGGTCGCGCAGCGCGTGGCGGTGTTCGACGGTGAGGCCGAAATGCTGGCTGATCTCACGCTTGCCGACGCGGCCGGGCGATTCACGGATGAAGCGGCGCACCTCATCCTTGCTGGGCATCGGGCCGGGCGCATCTGGCTTGCGCCGCGCCATCTCAGGACGCGGCTTTCGCGGCGGCGGGCTTTTTCACGGCAGGCTTTTTGGCGGCGGGCTTTTTCGCGGTGCCAGCCTTGGCTGCCGGTTTCTTCGCGGCAGGCTTCTTGGCGGCAGGTTTTTTAACGGCAGCCGGCTTGGCAACCGAAGCGGGCTTCTCGGCCTTGGCCGCCTTCGCCGGGGCGGCCTTCTTCTTCGCCGCCACCTTGCCCTTTGGCTTCAGCACCTTGCCCTTCTCGGCCAGCAGCGCCAGCGCGTCTTCGAGGCTGATATCCTCCATCGCCACGTCCCGCGGCAGATTGGCCACCATCTGGCCGTGCTGCACATAGGGGCCGAAGCGGCCGCGGCGGACCATCACCGCCTCCTTGTCCTTCGGATGCGGGCCGAGCGCCTTCACGCCGGCCAGCTTCTTGGCCAGCACATCGACCGCGCGGTTGAGCCCCACCACCAGAACATCGTCATCCTTGTCGAGCGAGGCGAAGACGCTGCCCATCTTCACGAAGGGGCCGAACCGGCCGATGCCGGCCTCGATCGGCTCCTTCAACTCGGGATGGATGCCCACGATGCGCGGCAGGGAGAGCAGGCCGAGGGCCGCCTCCAGCGTGATGGTGTCGCCATCCATGCCGCGCGGCAGCGAGGTGCGGCGCGGCTTGACCTTGCTGTCCGGCACCTGTTCGCCGAGCTGGACGTAAACACCATAGGGGCCGCGCCGGACCGTCACATCCTGTTCGGTGCCAGGTGCCCGGCCCAGATTGCGCACGCCCTCCTTCAGCGTGGCCGCGCCTTCCTCATCCGCGCCGTCCACCGCAAGCCTGCGGGTGTATTGGCAGTCCGGATAGTTGGAGCAGCCGATGAAGCTGCCATGCCGGCCCAGCCGCAGCCCAAGCCGGCCCTTGCTGCAGGACGGGCAGAGGCGGGGATCACCCTGGCCTTCCTTGGCCGGGAAGAAATGCGGCCCCAGATCCTCATCGAGCGCATCGATCACGTCCGAGATCTTGAGGTCCTTGGTCTCGCCGATCGCGGCTGAGAAATCGTGCCAGAAATCGCGCATCACCTGGCGCCAATCGGCCCGGCCGCCGGAGATATCGTCCAGCTGTTCCTCAAGCCCCGCGGTGAAGCCGGTGTCGACATAGCGCTCGAAAAAGCTGGTCAGGAACGCGGTCACCAGCCGGCCGCGGTCTTCCGGCACGAAGCGGCGCTTGTCGATCTTCACATAGTTGCGGTCCTGCAGCACCGAGATGATCGAGGCGTAGGTGGAAGGCCGGCCGATGCCGAGCTCCTCCATCTTCTTCACCAGGCTTGCCTCCGAGTAGCGCGGCGGCGGCTGGGTGAAATGCTGCTCGGCCTTGATCTCGCGCGTGGGCGTGGGGTCGCGCTCGGCCATCGGCGGCAGCATGCGGTTGTCGTCGTCCTTGCTGTCAGCCAGGGTCTCATCGACCTCCTCGCGATACAGCTTGAGGAATCCGTCAAACGCCACGATCGAGCCATTGGCCCGCAGCACGGGGCCTTTCGGCCTGTCCGGATCGGCGAGGTCGACGGCGACCTGGTCCAGCTCGGCGGACGCCATCTGGGAGGCCGCCGCCCGCTTCCAGATCAGCTCATAGAGCCTGCGCTGATCGGGGGCGAGGTAACGTGCCATCTCGTCCGGCGTGCGGGTGATGTCGGTGGGGCGGATCGCCTCATGGGCTTCCTGTGCGTTCTTCGCCTTGGTGGCGTATTCGCGCGGGGCGGCGGGCACGTAATCGGCCCCCATCGTCGCCTTCACATGGTCGCGGATCGAAAGGATCGCCTCACGCGCCATCTGCACGCCATCGGTTCGCATATAGGTGATCAGACCGACCGTATCGCCGTCGATATCCACGCCTTCATAGAGCTGCTGGGCCAGGCGCATGATCTGCTGCGCGGTGATGCCGAGCTTGCGGGAGGCATCCTGCTGCAGGGTGGAGGTGGTGAACGGCGCCGGCGGATTGCGCCGCACGCGCCGGCGCTCCACGGTCTTCACCGCGAAGCGTGCAGCCTCCACTTGGGCGCGCGCCGCCTCGGCGGCACCCGCATTGGCGAGGTCGAACTGATCGAGCTTGCGGCCATCCAGCTGGGTCAGCCTTGCTGCAAACGGGGCCCCGGCGGGTGTGGCGAGAATGGCCTCGATGCCCCAATATTCGCGGGGCTTGAACACCTCGATCTCCGCCTCGCGCTCGCAGATCAGCCGCAGCGCCACGGATTGCACGCGGCCGGCCGATTTGCTGCCCGGCAGCTTGCGCCACAGCACGGGGGAGAGGTTGAACCCCACCAGGTAATCCAGCGCGCGACGCGCCAGATAGGCCTCGATCAGCGGCTGATCCAGCTCCCGCGGGTGTTCCATCGCGTGGCGGATGGCGTTGCGGGTGATCTCGTTGAAGGTGATGCGATGCACCGTCACGCCGCGCAGCAGCTTCTTTTCCTCCAGCATGGCGCGCACATGCCAGGAGATCGCCTCGCCTTCGCGATCCGGGTCGGTTGCCAGATAGAGCGTCTTGGTGCCTTTCATCGCCTTGGCGATGGCGGTGATCTGGCGCTGGCCGCGCTCATCCGCGGCCCAGTCCATCGCGAAATCCTCCTCCGGCCGCACGCTGCCATCCTTCGGCGGCAGGTCGCGCACATGGCCGAAACTGGCCAGCACGGTGAAGTCCGAGCCCAGATATTTGTTGATGGTCTTGGCTTTGGCCGGGGATTCGACAACGACAACGTCGGGCATAAGGGGCTTTCCCGGTGGGATTCACGCAGGCCTGAGGCGAGCGTCGGCGAGATTACGAGCATGCGGCGGCGCAGCAATCAAGGCGAACTGGTCACCGGGCAGGGCTTGCACCCGCCCCGCCAGCTCCAGATCGAGCAGCGCCGAGCGTATCTCAGGAGGCGAGAACTGGCAGTGCGCGGCCAGATCGTCAACTGCGGCAGGGCTGGGACCCAGCAGGGAGGCGACCGCGGCCACGATCTGCGGTGTCACGTGAGGGGCCAAGGCGGGGGCCTCGTCTTGCGTCTCGCGCGCGAAAAGCGGCCCCGCACCTTTTGCGGCCTCGCGCGAAAATGATGGCAGTGCTGCCGTCACGTCATCGGCCGACTCCACCAGCACGGCACCTTCGCGCAGCAGCCCGTTGCTGCCGCGGCAGCGCGGGTCGAGCGGGGAGCCGGGGGCCGCAAACAGCAGGCGATTCTCCTCCAGCGCGATGCGCGCGGTGATCAGGCTGCCGGAGCGCAACGCCGCCTCGATCACCACCACGCCCAGCGACAGCCCGGCGATCAGCCGGTTGCGCCGCGGGAAATGCCGTGCCTGCGGCGTGGTGCCGAGCGGGGCCTCGGCGATCACCACGCCGCGCTGGCCGATCTCCTGCTGCAGCAGCGTGTGCTCCTCCGGATAGGGGCGATCCAGCCCACCCGCGATACAGGCGATGGTGGCGCCCTGCAGCAGGGCGGCGCGATGGCAGGCGCCATCGATCCCGCGCGCCAGGCCCGAGACGACCGCAATGCCGGCCCGCGCCAGGTCGGCGGCGATGGCGGCCGCAAGTTGCCGCCCGTTGGCGGAGGCGTTGCGGCTGCCCACCATCGCCACACAGGGCAGAGACAGCAAAGCAGGGTCACCCAGCACGGAGAGCACCGGCGGTGCATCCGCCATGGTGGCAAGCAGGGCAGGGTAGCCGGGCAGGCCCAGATACAGCATCCGCCCGCCCAGCCCCGCCACCGCGTCGATCTCGGAACGCGCTTCGGCCAGGCTTGGAATCCGCACCGGATCGGCCCGCCCATGGCTGCTTGCGATGTCCGGGATCGCGGCCAACGCCGCCTCCGCCGTGCCGAAGCGCGCCATCAGCCGGCGATACAGGATCGGCCCCACGCCGGAGGTGCGCGCCAGTCGCAGCCGGGCCAGCTGATCGCTCAATTCTTCTGGCCGATCCGCGGCTCGGTGCCGGCCAGCAGTCGGCTGATATTGGCGTGATGGCGCCACCAGATCAGCCCGGCGCAGATCACCGCCAGAATGATCTGATCCCGCGTGCCGCGCAGCAGCCACACCAGAACGGGGGCGGCCAGCGCGGCACCCAGGCCGCCAACCGAGGAGATCCGCACCGAAAACGCCAGCACGAGCCAGGTCACCGCACTGCCCAGCGCCACCAGCGGCGCTGCCGTCAGCAGCACGCCAAGCCCCGTGGCCACACCCTTGCCGCCCTTGAAGCCCAGCCAGACCGGAAACATGTGCCCCAGCAGCACGGCCACGCCTGCCACCAGCATCCCATGCTCCGGCGCCAGGATGATGCCGAGCTTGATCGCAAGGCTCCCCTTCGCGGCATCCAGCGCCAATGTTCCGGCTGCCAGGAATTTCCGCCCGGTGCGCAACACATTGGTGGCGCCGATGCTGCCGGAGCCGATCTGGCGGATATCGCCAAGCCCCGCGGCCTTGGTCAGCAGCAGGCCGAACGGGATCGAGCCCAGCAGATAGGCGCCGATCGCAACCGCAAGCAGCGGCAAAAAATCCATCATGTCTGTCTTTCGGTTGAGACGATCGCCTGAAGCTTGCCCAGGGCCTCCGCCAGCACCGCCTGCGAGCTGCCACAGGCGTAGCGCAGATGGCGCGCCTGGATGTCAATGCTGCGTGACTGGTCCACCAATACCGCACCGCTGACCGGCAATCCGTCCGGCAGCACCACCTCGAACGGCCAGCCCCGCACCCGCGACGTGATCGGCGCCACGAACGCATATCCCGTCACCGCCGCGAAATCCCGCTGGCTCAACACCAAGGCCGGCCGATGCCCGCTCTGCTCACGGCCGGTGCGCGGATCGAGATCGACCCAGACCACATCGCCCTGGGCCGGAACATAGGCGGGGCTTTCACTCACAGAATTTCACGACCGGCCACAGGGCCCCAGTCCACTGTCTCCGGCTGGTTCTCCGCCGTGCAGCCGGCCAGCAGATCGGCCAGCGCATAGCCGCGCCGGACGGGGGAGATGACGATCTCGCCACCGCGCAACGCCATCTCGATCTCCGAGCCGTCATGCAGGCCGAGCTGATCGGCCAGCGCCTTTGGCACCCGAACCCCGAGGCTGTTGCCCCATTTCTGCACCACACCCATCGCACACCTCATTCAAGGCTTCCGCACACGGGCGGTTATACAACGTATATCCGCATCCTTGTGCCGCAATCAGCCGAACACGCGCTGTCCCGCCTTCCAGGTGCCCAGAACCCGCCCCTCCAGCGCCCGCCCGTCAAACGGCGAGTTCTGCGCCTTGCCCGGCAGATTGCCCACATTGACCTGCCAGGCCCGCTCCGGATCAAGCAGGCAGAGATCGGCGGGCGACCCCTTGGCGAGCGTGCCGGCCGAAGACCCCAGCAGCCGCGCCGGGGCGCAAGTGAGCAGCTCGATCGCCCGCATCAGGCTGATCTGCCCCGAATGCACCTGCGCCAACGTCACGCCCAGCAATGTCGCCAAGCCCACGCCACCCGAAGCCGCCTGGGCGAAGGGCAGGCGCTTGTCATCCGCATCGCGCGGCTGATGATCGGATGCGATCGCATCGATCGTGCCATCGGCCAGCGCCGCCACCACCGCAAGCCGGTCCGCCTCCGCGCGCAGCGGCGGGGACAGCTTGGCATAGGTGCGGTAATCGCCGATCGCCGTCTCGTTCAGGTCGAAATAGGGTGGCGCGGTGTCGCACGAAACCCGCACCCCCCGCGCCTTCGCCTGGCGGATCAGCGCCAGCGCCTCCCCGGTCGAGACATGGGCGAAATGCACGGCGCCGCCGGTCAGCTCGGCAAGTCGGATGTCGCGCGCAACCAAGATCGCCTCGGCCGCGGCGGGAATGCCGGGCAGACCCAGCCGTGTCGCAAGCTCACCCTGCGTCACCGCACCACCGCGCGCCAGCTCCGGATCCTCCGGATGCTGCACCACCATGGCGCCGAAGCCTGCCGCATAGGCCAAAGCGGTGCGCATCGTCCGGCTGTTGCCGATCGCCCGCGCGCCATCGGTGAACGCCACCGCGCCGGCCTCGCGCAGCAGGCCGAATTCCGCCATCTCCTCACCACGGCAGCCGCGCGTGGCCGCACCGTAAGGCAGCACGGTGATCCGCCCGGTCTCCTCCCCGCGCGATCGCAGCAGCCGCACGAGTGCCGGATCATCGATCGCAGGCATGCTGTCCGGCAACGCCGCCACCGTGGTGATCCCGCCGGCCGAGGCCGCAAGCGCCGCGGAGGCCACGGTCTCGCGGAACTCACCGCCGGGCTCGCCCAGCTCAACACGCATGTCCACCAGGCCCGGGCACAGCACCGCCCCCTTGCCGTCGAACACCGCAACCCCGTCCGGCCGGCCCAGCGCTGCACCCAGATCGGCGATCACGCCGTGTTGCACCAGCAACGCCCCCATCTGATCCAGCCCCGAGGCGGGATCGAGCAGGCGCACATTCTCGATCAGCACAGAGTTCAGGGGCTCAGACATTGCGGCGGTTCTCTCGGGCCAGAATGTCCAGCACCGCCATGCGCACCGCGACCCCCATCTCCACCTGCTCCTTGATCACGCTGCGCACCGGGTCATCGGCCACCGCCGAGTCGATCTCCACGCCGCGATTCATCGGCCCCGGATGCATCACGATCGCGTCCTTCTTCGCATGGGCCAGCTTGTCGAAATCAAGGCCGAAGAAATGGAAATACTCGCGGGCGGACGGCACCAGCCCGCCATTCATCCGCTCGCGCTGCACGCGCAGCATCATCACCACATCCGCCCCCGCCAGGCCCTTGGCCATGTCGTGGAACACCGCAACGCCAAGCCGCGCAGCCTCCGCCGGGATCAGCGTCGGCGGCGCCACCACGCGCACGATGGCGCCCATCGCAGACAACAGATGGATGTTGGATCGCGCCACCCGCGAATGCAGCACATCGCCGCAGATGGCAACGATCAGCCCCTCCAGCCGCCCCTTGCGCCGCCGTATCGTCAGCGCATCGAGCAGCGCCTGCGTCGGATGCTCATGCGTGCCATCCCCCGCATTGATCACCGCCGCATCCACCTTCTGGGCCAGAAGATTCGGTGCGCCGGACTGATCATGCCGCACCACCAGCAGATCACACATCATCGCGTTCAACGTCGCCGCCGTATCCAGCAGCGTCTCGCCCTTGTTCACCGAGGAGGTCGAGACCGACATGTTGATCACATCCGCCCCCAGCCTCTTGCCGGCCAGCTCGAAACTGGTGCGGGTGCGCGTGCTGTCCTCGAAGAACAGATTGATCAGCGTCCGCCCGCGCAGCAGATCACGCTGCGTCTTGCCGGAGCGGTTGAGCAACACATAGCTCTCCGCCAGATCGAGCATCGCCTCGATCTGCTGCGGATGAAGCCCCTCAATCTGCAACAAATGCCGATGCGCCACGCGCCCACGCTCCCACAAAACCCGCCATGGCCTGCCACATCGCAGGGGCTGCCTGCAATATGGCAGTCCTGTGGAGTCCGGGGAGCGGTGTTGCGGGGGGTGGGAAGAAAGCCGTTCTTTTTTGAAAAAAAGAACCAAAAAACTTTTATTCGCTGGGCGCGCACCCGATTTCGATGGCGCGCGCCAATCTGGGTGGACTAGGGTTGGTCCATCACAGGAGAGCAAGCCAATGGGTGCCATCAACATCCACGACGCCAAAACCCATTTCTCCCGCCTGGTGGACCAGGCCGCCGCCGGCGAGGAGATCATCATCGCCAAGGCCGGCAAGCCGGTGGCCCGTCTGGTGCCGCTGGCGCCGGTGGAGAAGAAGCCGCGGGTGCTGGGGATGCTGCGTGGGCTGGCCGTGGTGCCGGATGGGTTCGACGATCCGCTGCCGGATGATCTGCTCGACCTGTTCGAAGGGCGCTGAGTGCGCCTGCTGCTCGACACGCATGTGCTGATCTGGGCGGTGATCGACCCGGACCGGCTTGCCGCGTCCAGCCGGCGGGATTTGTCGCATCCGGACAGTGAGGTTGTGTTCAGCGCAGCGAGCATCTGGGAGATCGCCGTCAAGCACGCCTTGGGCCGGGCGGATTTCCGTGTGCCACCGGAGGATATCTTCGCTGCCGCGGTGCAGACCGGATTTCGGGAATTGCCGGTGACAGCGACGGTGGCGCTCACGGTCAAATCCTTGCCACGCCACCACCGGGACCCGTTCGACCGGCTGCTGGTGGCGCAGGCCTTGGCGGAGCCTGCCGTGCTGCTGACCGCGGATCGGCAGTTGCTGGCCTATTCGGAGTTGGTGCGGTTGGGGTGAACTGCCCAACCCGCCATCATCGCGAGCGCAGCGAAGCAAGCCACTGACCGCATCACGACGCCAAAATCCCCTCAATAAATAAACAAAACGGAACGAATAGAGCGTAAATCCACTCCAAGGCTCAACAGCGTTTTCCAAACCCCGCCCGCCGCGCCGCCGAAATCACGCCACGCGGCAACGGAATGCGAAAGGGCTCCGGCTTCACCCGCACCCGCGTCACACGTGGCCTCACCACACGCTCCGCCGAACCGCGCGCAGCCCCCTTCACCCAATCCAATTCGATGGCCAACGCCCGGCACAGCGGCCGCAACAGCCGCACCGCCTGCGGACATTCCGTCAGCAACGCCACCATCTCCGGCTCCGTCAGCACCGCCTGAAGCTGCGATCCAAACCCCGCCGCCTGATACCCACCAGCCCGCACCAGCCACCCAAACCGCCGCGGCAGCGCGGGTCCACGACCCGCCACGCACCCCATCGCCGAATTCGGATCATCGTCAGCGGTCACCGGCCGGGCGGATCTCCCACCCGACACAGGCCGCAACCGCCCCGCCCGATGCCGCGCCAACAACCTGGCAATCCCGGCAAAGGCGAGGCTGAACCGCCGATGCACCAATCGCAGCTGCACCACCTCCAGCCGCCAGCCCCCCAGCACCTCCAAAACCCCACGCAGGATCATCCCCAACCGCGCAGGGATCGTCTCAGGCACCGAAAGGGCGGGGCAAAACTCCATCCATCAGCACACACCACCCTGCCTGGCGCAATTCAAGAAAATTCGGACTGTGCGACACCCTCCGTCATGGCCCGCGCAGCGCGGCACTCCATCGCACCGCAGCCAACCCGCGCATCCATTGCCCCGATCGCAAGAACACAGGCCCAAATCCGCTCACCCGCAGCAGTCTCATTCAGCAATCCCGCTTCGGATCACCGTCATTGCGAGGAGCCGAAGGCGACGTGGCAATCCATCGCAACGTCAGCCTTCCCGTCGGGTGAGACACGCTTCGGCTCCCGACCATCCCGCTCGAAGGACTTAGGCTCAGGACCCGTTAAATTCCCTGCATCGACGCGGTGAGTGGTGATTCTGAGATTGCGGAGGTGCCCCGCATGAGTGACCTGTTCTTGCTGTCTGAGAGCCAGCTTCGCCGAATTTCGCCCTATTTTCTGCTGTCGCATGGCGTTCCGCGTGTGGATGACCGTCGCGTGCTCAGCGGGATCATCTTCGTGATCCAAAATGGCCTGCGCTGGCGTGATGCGCCGCACGCAGCGCCACCGCCCGCGCATCCTGCAGCCGCACCCGCTCCGGCTCCGCCGCAAGCCGCACCGCGCCCCACACGAAACCCGCGCGATGCCGCGCCAACAGCGCCTCGATCGTCCGAAACGCCACATGCAGCCGGCGATGCACCAGCAGCGCCTGCCACGCCTCCAGCCGCCACAGCCCCAGCACCGCCAACATGCCGCGCAGAATCATCCGCAACTGGGCAGAGACCGAAGGCATCACGGCGGGCGCAGCAGGCACATCCATCCTTCAGCACACACCACCGCCACTGGCCCAAAGCAAGCAAATTCGCACGCAAGCCGATCAGCCTTCCGCAACCGGAAAGCGCCAAAGCCACCTCGGCAATCCGGGTCTCACATCGGAAAACCCATCACAACGGTCCGGCGCCGTCGCCACGCCCGGAATGCCCTGAAACCGAGGTCATCTCCGTTTCATTTTGAAACGACTCGTTTCATATCTTGCCAATAAGCAAAAAACAGAAAATATTATGAAATAGTCATGAATAACAGGATATCCATCTTGCCAATCCCCCGACTTGCCCGAGCAGCCACGCCCATCCGCATGGCACTGCTCTGCCTCGCCCTCGCCGCCACCCCGCTCGCGGCCCACGCCACCACCACCTACACCTACACCGGCGTCCCCTACGATTTCGTCTCCAACGGCGGCCCGATGGCAATCTATGCCAGCACCATGGATGTCAGCGGCTCCTTCACCCTCGCGGCCCCGCTGCAGGCCAACCTCGCGCTGTCCACCATCAGCACAAGCCTGCTCAGCTTCTCCTTCTCCGACGGCGTACAATCCGCAACCAGCGCCACCACCAGCTTCGGCACGCCGCTCTCCGGCAGCGTCATCTGGACAGCCGAATCCTTCCAGGTCGCCACCGACGCCACCGGCCACATCTCGGCCTGGAACATCAGTTTTCAGATTTTGCCGAACCCTGATCCCAATTTTTATTCACTCCTCTCAACGAAATCGAGCGGCTTCGTGGCCGACTCGGCGCAGCAATCCTTCGATTACTATGACACCCAGTGGGAGCAGGTCCGCACCGAACTGGCCCAGGCCCAGGCAACATCCCCCGGCACGTGGCAGGTCTCCGGAACCGTGCTGCCCGTCCCAGAACCCGCCTCGCTCTCCCTCCTCGCAGCCGCCATCGCAGGCCTGGGCATGATCCGCGGGCGTTCGCGGTCATCAGCGTGTGGAGGCCGAAAGCCTCCACAAGCAGGCCCACACCGCCCCGCACCACAGCCATCCCCACCCGGAATTTGACCGCGCGCGCCCGCCCCATCAAACTCCCCCCATGATCCTCCTGATCGACAATTACGACAGCTTCACCTTCAACCTCGTCCATTTCCTGGGCGATCTGGGCGCGCGCTGCGACGTGGTGCGCAACGACAAGATCACCGTGGAAGAGGCCATGGCCCGCAACCCAGAAGCCATCGTGCTCTCGCCCGGGCCCTGCACGCCCAACGAGGCCGGCATCTGCCTCGACCTCATCCGGCACGCCGCCGGCCGCATCCCGCTGTTCGGTGTCTGCCTCGGCCACCAGGCGATCGGCCAGGTCTTCGGCGGGGAGGTCATCCGCGCCCCCACGCCGATGCACGGCAAGGTCTCGCCCGTAACCCACACCGGCCAGGGCGTGTTCGAGGGCCTGCCCTCGCCGTTCAACGCCACGCGCTACCACAGCCTGACGGTGAAGCCGGAGACATTGCCGGACTGTCTGATCGCCACCGCCCACACCGAAGATGGCGTCATCATGGGGCTGCAGCACCGCACCCTTCCGGTGCACGGCGTGCAGTTCCACCCCGAAAGCATCGCAAGCGAACACGGCCACGCCATGCTGCGCAACTTCCTGGCCCTCGCCCATGGCCGCAACCAGCCAGCCACCGCGGCCTGACATGACAAGCTCGCTCAAACCCACACTCGCCCGGCTCGCCTTGGGCGAAACCCTCTCGGTCGCCGAGGCCGAGGAAGCCTTCGGCCTGATCATGGCCGGCGAGGCAACCCCCGCCCAGATCGCGGGCCTGCTGATGGCAATGCGGGTGCGCGGCGAAACCGTGCCCGAACTCACCGGCGCCGTGCAGGCGATGCGCGCCCGCATGGTGGAGGTGAAGGCGCCGATCGATTCCATCGATGTCTGCGGCACGGGTGGGGATGGTGTGGGCACGCTCAACGTCTCCACCGCCGTTACCTTCGTGCTGGCGGGTGCTGGCGTCACGGTGGCCAAGCATGGCAACCGCGCTCTGTCCTCGCGCTCGGGCGGGGCCGATGTGCTGACCAGCCTTGGCGTGAATGTGGACACGCCGCTGGAGCGCATCCCCGAAATCCTCGCCCGCGTGCGCTGCGCCTTCCTCTTCGCGCCGCGCCATCACGCGGCGCTGCGCCACGCGGCGGGTCCGCGCGTGGAACTCGGCACCCGCACCATCTTCAACCTGCTCGGCCCGCTCGCCAACCCGGCCCGCGTGCAGCGCCAGCTCACCGGCGTGTTCGATCCGCGCTGGGGCCGGCCGATGGCGGAAACCCTGCGCAACCTCGGCACCACCGATGCCTGGATCGTCCACGGCCAGGGCCTCGATGAGCTGACCCTGGCCGGCGACAACCAGGTGGTGGCGCTGAAGGACGGCCGGATCGACAGTTTCGTGCTCACCCCCGGCGATGCCGGCCTGCCGGAGGCGCCGATCAGCGCCATCATCGGCGGCGATGCCGATTACAACGCCCGCGCCCTGCAGGCCCTGCTGGACGGCGCCCAGGGCGCCTATCGCGACACCGTGCTGTTCAATGCCGCCGCCGCCCTGGTGGTCGCGGGCCGCGCCGCCGATATCCGCCATGGCGTGGGCCTTGCCGCCTGGTCCATCGACAGCCACGCCGCGCGCGAGGCCCTGGCCGGCCTGATCCGGGAGACCGCATGACCACCGACATTCAAAGCGACGCACTGGCCCGCATCTGTGCTGACACACAGGCCGAGCTGGAACGCCGCAAGGCCGCCACCCCGCTTGAGACCATCCGTGCCCAGGCCCAGGCCGCCGGCCCCACCCGCGGCTTCGGCCGCGCCCTGATGGACGCCGCCGCCTCCGGCTTCGCACTCATCGCCGAAATCAAGAAGGCCTCCCCCTCCGGCGGGCTGATAAGGCCGGACTTCGACCCGGTGGGCCTCGCCCAGGCCTATCGCCGCGCCGGCGCCACCTGCCTCTCGGTGCTCACCGACGGCCCTTATTTCCAGGGCGCGCCCGAACATCTGCGCGCCGCCCGGGCCGCCGTCGATCTGCCGGTGATCCGCAAGGATTTCATGCTCGATGCCTGGCAGATCTATGAAAGCCGCGCCATGGGGGCGGATTGCATCCTGCTGATCATGGCCTGCCTCTCCGATGAGACCGCGCGCGAGCTGGAACAGATCGCCGTCTCGCTGGGCATGGACGTGCTGGTGGAGGTGCATGACGCAGCCGAGCTGGAACGGGCACTCTGCCTGCAGACACGGCTGATCGGCATCAACAACCGCAACCTCAAAACCCTCAAGACCGACATCACCACCACGCTCACTCTGGCCGGCGAATTGCCGCCGGATCGCTTTCTGGTCGGCGAAAGCGGGCTGCGCAGCCACGACGATCTGCGCCTGCTGGCCACCGCCGGCGTGCGCGCCTTCCTGGTCGGCGAAAGCCTGATGCGCCAGGACGATGTCGAATCCGCCACCCGCGCCCTGCTGTTCGGATGAGCGAGGCAGGCAAACTCACCCATTTCGACGCCAGCGGTGCCGCTGCCATGGTCGATGTCGGCGCCAAGGCCGAGACGGCGCGCGCCGCCACAGCCAAATGCCACGTGGTGATGCAGCCTCAGACGCTGGCCCTGATCGCCCAGGGCAACGCCAAAAAAGGCGATGTGCTGGGCGTCGCCCGCCTCGCCGGCATCATGGCCGCCAAACGCACCGCCGATCTCATCCCGCTCTGCCACCCGCTGCCGATCACCGCCGTCACCGTCGATCTCACCGCCATGGCCCCCGACCGCGTCGAGATCGAGGCCACCGTGCGCACCACCGGGCGCACCGGCGTCGAGATGGAGGCACTCACCGCCGCGTCGGTTGCGGCGTTGACCGTCTACGACATGGTCAAGGCGGTGGATCGTGGAATGCGGATCGAGGCGCTGCGGGTGGTGGAAAAATCCGGGGGCAAGTCGGGCGATTTCCGGCAGGCCTAGGGGATGCACCGAAGACGTTCTTTCTTTGAAAAGAAAGAACCAAAGAAACTTTTGTTCGTCTGGAGCGCGTGATGATTTCCATAGACGAGGCTCGCGGCCGGATTTTGGAAGGGCTCTCACCCACCGGTGCCGAGACGGTGGCGCTGGCGGAGGCGCAGGGGCGCATCCTCGCCGCCGACATCACGGCACGTGTCTCGAACCCGCCGGCCGACGTCTCCGCCATGGATGGCTACGCGCTGCTTGCCGCGGACACCGGCCCGCGTGAGGTGATCGGCGAAGCCCCGGCAGGCCATCCCTTCCCGGGCCAGGTCGGGGCAGGGCAGGCGGTGCGCCTGTTCACCGGCAGCTTCGTGCCCGACGGGGCGGACAGCATCGCCATCCAGGAGGATTGCACCCGCCTCGGCACCACCCTCACCGTCAACGAATCCCCACGCCCCGGTCAGCACATCCGCCGCAAGGGCCAGGATTTCGCAGCCGGTGACGTCATGATCACCGCGGGTGCTCGCCTGTCGCCGCGCCATATCGGCCTGATCGCCGCATCCAACACGCCCTGGGTCGCCGTCCGCCGCAGGCCGGAGGTGGCGATCCTCGCCACCGGCGACGAGATCGCCCTGCCGGGAGACCCGATTCCCCAAGGCGGCATCGTCAGCTCCAACGCCCACGCTCTGGCGGCCCTGGTGCGCGCCTGCGGCGGCGCGCCGCTCATCCTGCCGATCGCCGCCGACAATCGAAACGCCATCGCGACGGCAGCGCTGTCAGCCCGGCGCTGCGACCTGCTGGTCACCACCGGCGGCGCCAGCGTGGGCGATCACGACCTGGTCGCCAGCGCCCTGGCCGAACAGGGCATGGTGCTGGATTTCTGGAAGATCGCCATGCGCCCCGGCAAACCGCTGATGCACGGCAGGCTCGGCGATCTGCCGCTCTTGGGCCTGCCCGGCAACCCGGTCTCCGCCTATCTCTGCGCCGTGCTGTTCCTCAAACCCGCCATCGAGAAGCTGCTTGGCCTGCCCGGCCACGCCCCCACGCCGGTTGCGGCCCGCGTCACCGCGGACCTGCCGGAGAACGATCTGCGCTTCGATCATCTGCGCTGCCGGCTGCAAACCGCCGAGGATGGCACGCTCGAAGCCATCCCCGCGGCACGCCAGGATTCCAGCATGATGCGCACGCTCGCGATCTCCGATGGCGTCATCCTGCGCCCCCCTTTCGCCAAAGCCTTGAGCGCAGGTGCGAAGGTTAACGTTTTGCGCCTTGATTTCATGGGGCTTTGACGCACGCAACGCTTGACCGCCACGAGAGAACCAACATAGAACATCCACAAGGTTGCCGGTTTGTTCCATTCGACTCCGAATGGCCCCCGGGGCGGAGGATTTCTCATGTTGACGCGCAAGCAGCACGAGCTGCTCCTTTTCATCGACAAGCACCTGCGTGAGACCGGCTTCTCCCCCTCCTTCGAGGAGATGAAGGAGGCGCTGAACCTCAAATCCAAATCCGGCATCCACCGGCTGATCTCAGCCTTGGAGGAGCGCGGCTTCCTCGTCCGCCGCCATCACCGCGCCCGCGCACTCGAAGTCACCCGCCCGCCGGAAGGTCTGGTGCCACAGCGCCTCGCCCCGCCCACCTCCGTTGCGGAAGACGAGATGGAGGAAGGCGCGGGCTTCACCCCCAACGTCATCCACGGCGATTTCGCCCGCCAACTCCCCGGCGTCACCGCCGCCAACCAGGCCGGCGCGGTCGAACTGCCGCTCTATGGCCGCATCGCCGCAGGCCTGCCGATTGAGGCGATGCGCGACAGCTCGGCCCATATCGAAGTCCCCGTCGCCATGCTCGGTGGCGGAGAGCATTACGCGCTTGAAGTCGCCGGTGATTCGATGATCGATGCCGGCATCCTGGACGGGGACACGGTGGTGATCCGCCGCGGCGAAACCGCCGAGAACGGCCAGATCGTGGTGGCCCTGGTCGATGAGGGGGAGGTCACGCTGAAACGCCTGCGCCGCCGTGGTGCCTCTATCGCCCTCGAACCCGCCAACCCCCGCCACGAAACCCGCATCTTCCCGGCCGACCGCGTCCGGGTCCAGGGCAAGCTCGTGGGCCTCATCCGCCGCTATTGAGTGAAACCCTTACTCCGTCATTGCGAGCGAAGCGAAGCAATCCACTGAACCTCACCACGGACCCAAGGTTCACCGGATTTCTTCGCGACACCCACAGCGACGAAGACCCAAACCCCTACGACCGCGGATCCAACGCGTCGCGCAGCCCGTCACCCAGCAGGTTGAACCCCAGGCTGGTGAACAGAATGGCCACACCGGGTGCTGTCGAAAGCCACCACGCCCCACTCAGATGCGACCGCCCGATGGACAGCATCGCCCCCCATTCGGGCGCCGGCGGCTGCGCGCCCAGCCCCAGAAACCCCAGGCCCGCCGCCGTCAGCACAATGCCCGCCATGTTCAGCGTCACCCGCACGATCACCGAAGGCAGGCACATCGGCACGATATGCCGCGTGATGATCCGAAACGACGACCCACCCTGGATCCGCACCGCCGAGATGTAATCCGCCCGCCTGATGGTCAGCGTCTCCGCCCGCGCCAGCCTGGCAATCGGCGGCCAGGCGGTCAGCGCGATCGCAATCACCGCATTGCGGATGCCAGGCCCCAACCCCGCCACAAACCCCAAGGCCAGGATCAGGCTCGGAAACGACAGGAAGATATCGTTCACCCGCATCAGCGCCACATCCACAAAGCCGCCGAAATACCCGGCCACAGTGCCGATCAGCAGCCCCAAAGGTGCCGCGATCGCAGCCACCAGGCAGGCCGTCATCAGCGTGATCCGGCTGCCCAGCACCACGCGGGAGAAGATATCCCGCCCCAGATCATCCGTGCCGAACAGATGCGCCGTGGAAGGCGGCAACAGACGATCCGCCAGCGATTCCTCATCCGGCCCGTAAGGCGCAATCTCCGGCGCAAACACCGCAAGCAGGATCAGCGACGTCACCAGCACGGCCCCGATCATCGCAAGCCGGTTGCCGCGCAACCGCCGCCAGCCGGCATACAGCGCCTGCCACCGCGCCTGAGTCGCGGACTGCGTCTCTTCCGCCGTCAGATATTCGCGCAGCGTCATCGCCCCGCTCATCGTGTCCGCGGGTCCAGCCGCCGGTAGAGGAAATCCGCCAGCTGGTTCAACGCTATGAAGATGATGCCCACAATCAGCACGCAGGACAGCACGGCATTCATATCCCCCGCCAGCAACCCGGCCGTCAGATAATGGCCAAACCCCGGCCAGGCGAACACCGTCTCGGTCAGCACCGCGCCCTCCAGCAGAAACGCATAGGCCAGTGCAATCACCGTCACCAGCTGCACCAGAATATTGCCGAACGCATGGCGCATCACCACCCGCCCCTGCGACAGCCCCTTCGCCCGGGCTGCCACGATATATTCCTGGCTCAGCTGATCCAGCATGAAGCTGCGCGTCATCCGGCTGATATAGGCCATCGCCGCAAACCCCAGGATAGACGCCGGCAGAATGATATGCCGCCAGGCATTGTCGAACACCTCCCACTCACCCTGCAGCGCCGAATCGACCAGCATCAGCCCGGTCACCGGCTCCACCTCATCCATGAACGAGATATCCAGCCGCCCCGGCCCGCCCACCCAGCCAAGCGTCGCATAGAACAGCATCAGCCCCAGCAACCCCAGCCAGAAGGCCGGGCTGGAAAACCCCAGCAGCCCCACCACCCGCGCCAGCTGATCAATCCAGCTGCCCTTCCACACCGCGGCCACCACCCCCAGCGGCACGCCGATGCCCGCGCCGATCACAATCGCCAGGCTCGCCAGCTCCACGGTCGCCGGAAACACATGCGCCAGGTCATCCGCCACCCGATGCCCGGTGAACAGCGCTTCGCCCAGATCGCCATGCAGCATGTCGCGCAGATAGAACAGGAACTGCACCGGCACGGAGCGATCCAGCCCCAGCTGATGCTTGACCATCAGATACGTGGCCTGATCCGCCTGATCACCGATGATCGCCGCCACCGGATCGATCGGCAGCATCCGCCCGATGAAGAAGGTCAGCATCATCAGCCCCAGCAACGTCACCAGAATGGAGCCGAGCCAGGACAGAAACCGTCCCATCACTACTTCACCGCCGAGCCGTAATCCACCGTGAACGGGTTGATCAGGAAGTCCTTGACGTTGGAGCGATACGCGATCGGCCGGATCGTCTGATACACATAAACCATCGGCCCGTTGTGCATCATATACTCCTGGATCTCATGATACAGCGCGATCCGCTTGGCCGGATCCCGCTCCATCTTCGCCTGCTCCGCCTTGTCGTTGATCTCCTTGCTGTAGAAGCTCACCCGCCAGGACGGATATTGCGCAAGCTTCGCCTCCGCCCGCGGATCAGGGTCCACCGCATGGCGCGAGATCATGCTGTCCGCATCCGGCTCACCCGCCCCCCAGCCGACTTCCTGAATCTGAAACTCCCGCGCCCGCCCGCGGGTGAACAGCTGCGCATCCGCCATCTGCTCCAGGCTGATCTTGATGCCGATCTTGGCGGCATTGGATGCCAGATGCTGCGCCAGATTGGGGCTGATATTGTTCACCGACAGGATCATCTTCATCTCGAACCCGTCCGGATACCCCGCCTCGGCGATCAACGCCTTGGCCTTCGCAAGATCCAGCTTGAACGGCTGCCCCGCCTTGCGGTCCAGCGCCCCGAACGCGCCCTCCGGCACCAGCGAGGCCCGCGGAATGCCGTTATATTGCAGCAGCGTGCGGCCCAGCTCGTCATAATCGATCAGATAGCGGAACGCCTCACGCACCTGCGGCTTGGCCAGGATCGGATCGGCCATGTTCAGCGCGAAATACTGAAACCCCTGCATCTCGGTCTGCTCGATATGGATGTCCTTGTTGGACGCCAGCGCCACCAGATCCTCGGTCTTCAGCAACCGCGCCACATCGATGTCGCCCTGCTCCAGCAGCAGCCGCTCCGCCCCCGATTCCGGCACATGGCGCACGATCACCCGGCGCGAATTCGGCTTCTTCCCCCAGTATTTGTCGTTGCGGTCCAGCACCACCACCTCGTTCGCATCCCATTTGGACACGTGGTAGGGACCCACACACACCGGATTGGTCTTGAAGAACGCATTGCCCAGGTCGGATTTGCCATCCACCACCTTGGCGTTCTTCTCCCCCACCGATTTCTCAAGGATCATCGCGGCGTCGTTCTGCGCAAACGCCGCCGACAGGATCAGCCCCTCCGGATACGGCTTGTCCAGCTTCACCACCAGCGTGGTGTCATCCGGTGCCGTGATGGCGCTGTCGATCGTGTCCCTGTTGAACCCCCACTGCGTCAGATTGGCCGAGTTGCCAAAGCCCAGCTTCACAAAGCGCTGCATCGACCAGGCCGCATCCGCGGCCGTCGCCTTGCTGCCATCGGGGAAGGTCAGATCCGGCCGCAGCTTGAAGGTCAGCGTCAGACCATCCGCCGAGGTCGACCAGGATTGCGCCATCGACGGCACCACCTTGGAGAAATCCTGGGTGTCATAGCGCACCAGCGTGTCGCACACGTTGGAGACGATGTCGTTGCCGTTCACCTCACCGATCTGCGCCGGATCGAAGGTGATCAGCGCGTCCAGATTCCACGCCATCACCAGCGTGTCCTTCGGCGTCGCCGCCCGTGACGGCCCGGCTGCAAGCAGCACGGCAGCAACTGTGGCACAAAGCATGTGGCGGGAACGGACCATGCGGCGTCTCCTCAAAGGGCAGAAACAGACCTCGTGAAGAAAGTGTTGCAGCAATTTTCATGCCCTGCCAGAGGGTGTGGCGGAACGATTGCCACGTTTTTCACGGAGCCACGATGCCCAACGATCACGCCCCCGCGTCCGCTGCGATCTCGGCCCGCTACGGCGCGCAGATGCCCGAACTGCCGCACTGGAACGAGACCCTGGCTGTGCTGATGGAACACCGCAGCGTGCGCGCCTACACCAGCCAGCCCCTGCCGCCCGGCACGGTGGAAACGCTGGCCGCCGCCGCCCAATCCGCCGCCACCTCCTCCAACCTGCAGACCTGGAGCCTGCTGGCCGTGCAGGACGCAGCACTGAAGGCCAAGCTGGCAGCTCTGGCCAACGACCAGAAACAGATCCTCGAAGCCCCGCTGCAACTGCTCTTCCTGGCCGATCTGTCGCGCACCGCGCGGATGGGCGCTGCCCGCGGCCGCACCATGGAGGCGCTGCCCTACACCGAAGCCGCCATGCTTGCGATGATCGACGCGTCGCTCGCCGCCCAGAACGCCACCATCGCCGCCGAAAGCCTGGGCCTTGGCACCTGCTATATCGGCTCGATGCGCAACCACCCCGAAGCCATGGCGGAGCTGCTCGGCCTGCCCGAGCATTGTGTCGCGGTGTTCGGCCTGTGCGTCGGCTGGCCCGACCCCACCCGCGCCTCGCCCATCCGTCCCCGCCTGCCGCAGGAGGTCGTGCTGCACCGCGAGCGCTACAGCACCGAGGCCGAAGCCGCCGGCATCGAAGCCTACGAAGCCCGCCTTACCGACTACCAGGCCCGCGCCGGCATGGGCCAGGTCGGCTGGCTGTCCCGCGTGTTCGACCGCCTCGGCATCGCCAAAGGCCTGGGCGAACGCCAACGCATGAAAGCCGCCCTCGCCGCCCGCGGCTTTCCTTTGGAATAATAACTTTCGCGCTCACCACACGCTGCCGTAGGGCGGAAGTGCGAAGCACCTCCGCCACACGCGCACCCACCAAAAAACGCCCTACCCAACACCCATCCGCACCAAAGCCCC
>CAIYCW010000071.1 GCA_903924855.1 uncultured Rhodospirillales bacterium
GCACACGCGCTTCGCAACTGATGTAGCTGAACATCATCCCCGGCTGATTGTCAGAACCGCGCATCACTGGCCTCCGTCTCACAACGAAAGCGAATCACAACAACGATCTCACCGCACGAGGTTTTTCAGCGGCCTGCTAGAACGGGATATCGTCGTCCAGATCGCCTGCGCCCTGCGGACTTTCCCAAGACGGCCCACCGCGGCCGGACGGCGCCCGGCTGGCCGGGGCCGCCGCACGTTCGCGCGGGGCATAGCCGCCACCACCGCCGCCACCCATCTCGCCGCCCTCGCTGCCGCCACGCCCGCCCACCAGGGTCAGCTCACCGCGGAAGCGGTTCAGCACCACCTCGGTGATCTCGCGCTCGGCGCCATCCTTGTCGGTGAATTTGCGGCTTTCCAGCTGACCTTCGAGATACACCTCGGAGCCCTTCTTCAGGAACCGCTCGGCAATCCCGCCCAGCGCCTCGTTGAAGATCACCACGCGGTGCCACTGGGTCTTTTCCTTGCGCTCACCGCTCGCCTTGTCGTTCCAGGTCTCGGAGGTGGCGACCGAAAAGCTGACCACCTTGCCGCCGGACTGCATCGCACGCGATTCCGGGTCGCGGCCGAGCCGGCCCAGAAGGATCACCTTGTTCACACCCGCCATGTGTCGCGCCTCTCATTCGATCAGTCCGGAACACTAGCGCGCCCGGCCCTGCATTGCCATATACGGGAACACCCCGAGAACACGTAGATAAACGAAGTCGGCACCGGCCCGCTCCCCCACCCGGCCACCCACGACAGTATGCTTGATGGGTGGCCCCAGCGCGAAGCGCGTGCTTCGCACGATGTGGGGGAGCGGGCCGGTGCCGACTTCATGAGCGGAGCGAATGACAAATATGGCCGGCTTCATCACGGTGCGCGGCGCGCGCGAGCACAATCTGAAGAACATCGATGTGCAGATCCCGCGCGACGAGCTCACCGTCATCACCGGCCTGTCCGGCTCGGGCAAATCCTCCCTCGCCTTCGACACGATCTACGCCGAAGGCCAGCGCCGCTATGTGGAAAGCCTCTCCGCCTATGCCCGCCAGTTCCTCGAACTGATGGGCAAGCCGGATGTCGACTCGATCGAAGGCCTGTCGCCCGCCATCTCCATCGAGCAGAAGACCACCAGCAAGAACCCACGCTCCACCGTCGGCACCGTCACCGAGATCGCGGATTATATGCGCCTGCTCTGGGCCCGCGCCGGCGTGCCCTACTCCCCCACAACCGGCCTTCCGATCGAGGCACAGACCGTCTCGCAGATGGTCGATCGCGTGATGGCGATGCCCGAACGCACCCGCCTGCTGCTGCTCGCCCCGGTGGTGCGTGACCGGAAGGGCGAATACCGCAAGGAACTGGCCGAGCTGCAGCGCCGCGGCTTCACCCGCGTGAAGGTGGACGGCACGCTGTATGAGATCACGGACGTGCCGGCCCTGAACCGCAAGATCAAGCACGAGATCGAGGCGGTGGTGGATCGCGTGGTGGTCGGTCCCGATATCGCAAGCCGGCTTGCCGACAGTTTCGAGACCGCCCTCGCCTTGGCGGACGGCGTGGTGTTCGCCGAAAACGCCGACACCGGCGAGCGCACCGTGTTCTCCTCGCGCTTCGCCTGCCCGGTCTCCGGCTTCTCGATCGAGGAGATCGAACCCCGCCTGTTCAGCTTCAACTCCCCGCACGGCGCCTGCCCCGCCTGCGACGGCCTGGGCATCGAAAGCTTCTTCGACCCCGAACTCGTGGTGCCGGACGAGCGCAAACCCTTGGCCGAAGGCGCCGTGGCGCCCTGGGTGAACGCGCAATCGCCTTATTACGACCAGACGCTGCAAAGCCTGGCCCGCCATTTCAAGGTCACCACCCGCACACCCTGGGCCGATCTGCCCGAGCATGTGCGCCACGCCATTCTGTTCGGCACCGACAAAACCCCGGTCCGCTTCGTCTACAAGGACGGTGTGCGCGAATACGCGGTGGAAAAACCCTTCGAAGGCGTGATCGACAACCTCGCCCGCCGCCTGCGCGAGACGGACAGCGCCTGGGTGCGCGAGGAGCTCAGCCGCTACCAGGCCGACAAGCCCTGCCATGTCTGCAACGGCACCCGGCTCAAGCCGCAGGCCCTTGCGGTGAAGATCGCAGGGTCGGACATCGCGCAGGCCTGCGACCTGTCGATCCGCGCAGCCCTTGCCTGGTTCGCTGGGGTTGAGGCCACCCTCACCCCGCAACGCGCCGAAATCGCGCGCCGCATCCTGCGTGAGATCCTGGACCGGCTGCGCTTCCTCAACGATGTCGGCCTGGAATACCTCACCCTCTCGCGCGGCTCCGCCACACTCTCGGGCGGGGAAAGCCAGCGCATCCGCCTCGCCTCGCAGATCGGCTCCGGCCTCACCGGCGTGCTCTACGTGCTGGACGAACCCTCGATCGGCCTGCACCAGCGCGACAATGAACGCCTGCTCGGCACGCTGCGCCGGCTGAAGGCGCTCGGCAACACGGTGCTGGTCGTCGAACACGACGAGGACGCCATCCGCGCCGCCGACCATCTGATCGATATGGGCCCGGAAGCCGGCGTGCGCGGCGGGCATATCGTGGCGCAGGGCACACCCGCCGAGGTCGCCGCCAACCCGGCAAGCCTGACCGGCGATTATCTGAGCGGGCGGCGCTGCATCGCTGTTCCCCCGGTGCGCCGCCCGATGCAGAAGGGCCGCGCCGTCAAGGTCATCGGCGCGCGCGGCAACAATCTGCAGAACGTCACCGCCAGCTTCCCGCTCGGCGTGTTCACCTGCGTCACCGGCGTCTCCGGCGGCGGCAAATCCTCGCTGGTGATCGACACGCTGTACAAAGCCGCCTCCCGCCGCCTGATGGGCTCGGGCGAGGTCCCTGCCCCACATGACCGCATCGAAGGCCTCGACCTGCTCGACAAGATCATCGACATCGACCAATCGCCGATCGGCCGCACGCCACGCTCCAACCCCGCCACCTACACCGACCTCTTCGCCCCGATCCGGGACTGGTTCGCCGAACTGCCGGAAGCCCGCGCCCGCGGCTACAAGCCCGGCCGCTTCAGCTTCAACGTCAAGGGGGGGCGCTGCGAGGCCTGCCAGGGCGACGGCGTGCTGAAGATCGAGATGCACTTCCTGCCGGACGTCTACGTCACCTGCGACACCTGCAAGGGCAAGCGCTACAACCGCGAAACGCTGGACATCAAGTTCCGCGACAAATCCATCGCCGATGTGCTGGAGCTCACAGTGGATGAGGCGGTGGCCTATTTCAGCGCCTCTCCCAAGATCCATGACCGGCTGAAGATCCTGCAGCAGGTGGGCCTCGGCTATGTCGCCCTCGGCCAGCAGGCCACCACACTTTCAGGCGGCGAGGCACAGCGCATCAAACTCTCCAAGGAGCTGGCCAAACGCGCCACCGGCCGCACGCTCTATATCCTGGATGAACCCACCACCGGCCTGCATTTCGAGGACGTGCGCAAACTGCTCGAAGTGCTGCACGCGCTTGTCGACCACGGCAACACCGTCGTCGTCATCGAGCACAATCTGGAGGTGATCAAAACCGCCGACTGGATCATCGATATCGGCCCCGAAGGCGGCGAAGGCGGCGGGCGCGTGGTGGCGGAAGGCACGCCGGAACAGGTAGCCCAGGTGGCCGAAAGCCACACCGCCCGGTTCCTGGCGCCGTTGCTGCCGGCGCCTCGGGCGAAGCGGGTTCGGAAAGGGTAGAAGCGGTTCTTTTTTGAAAAAAGAACCAAAAAACTTCATCCTTTGGGCTTCGGCTCGGCTGGGGGTTTGGTGGCTTTCAACGAGTAGGACAACGGGAGCCAGGGTTTGGTGGGCAGGCGGTAGAGCCGTCCTTGTGCCTCCACCATGCAGGCGAACTGCGGCCAGGCCAGCGTGTCGTGCTCATGCAGCATGACAAGCCGCAGACCCGCATCGAGCAGCGCCTGCACCACCTTTGCCACCGGATGAATGAACTGATGAGTACGGCTGTTGGCAAGCCTTGCCTCGGGATTGGCATAGTCCCGCACGTCATCGGTCACCAACGCGCCTTGCTGGAAATACGGGGCGAACCAGCCGGGCAGGCCCTGGCTGCCCGTAACCTCGTCATCCAGCGCCTGGGCCATCGGATGGATGTCGGCGAAATAGAACTCACCAGACGGTGCCAGCAGCGAGGCGATCACCCTGGCCCAGGCATCGATGTCCGGCAGCCAGCAGATCGTACCCCAGCTGGTGAACACACGGTCGAACACGCCGTGCAGCGCGGCACGGGCCTCGTAGATATCGGCCTGCACGAATGTGGCGGGTATGGCGTGGCGCGCGGCCAGGGCACGCGCCTCGGCAATGGCGGGGGCAGAGAAATCGAGCCCCGTCACGATGGCGCCCCTTTGGGCCAGCGCCAGCGTGTCGATACCGAAATGGCATTGCAGATGCAGCAGGCGCAGGCCAGCGATCGGGCCCAGCTCCTGCTCCTCGATGGCGTGCAGCTCGTAGCGTCCTGACGCCAGAGCATCGGGGATATAGTCCGATTGCGGCGCCAGATGCGCTGCCACACGCTCATCCCAGTTTGCCCGGTTGAGGCGGCGCCATTCAGGGTCTGACATGAGATTGCTCCTGTGTTGGGCGGAGCATAGGACTGAAGCGCTCAGGGCGGACAGCCGGTTTGACAAGCGGCCGCCCCCGCCTGACACAGGCGCGATGCGATCTGAAATCCGCTCCCTCACCGGCCTGCGCGGCCTTGCCGCCCTTTGGGTGATGGTGGGCCACTATATCGGCGATGGCCCGTCCAGCCAGACCATGCGCGACATCGTCGAGCATATGTATCTGGCGGTCGATCTGTTCATGGTGCTGAGCGGCTTCGTGCTGGCGCGCAGCTCGGATGCCGATTTCCAGGTGCCGTTCTCGCTGCGGCGGGCCTGGCACTTTCTGCTGCGCCGGCTGGCACGGGTCTATCCGGTCTATCTGCTCAGCTCTGCGGTGTGCGGGCTGCTGATCGCAACCGGCATCGGGGTGTGGGGCGATCCGGAGATCAGCTGGCCGATGGTGCTGACCAACCTGGCCATGGCGCAGTCCTGGGGCGGGCCGTATGACGCGTTCAACGCGGTGACCTGGTCCATCAGCATCGAATGGGCGGCCAATCTGCTGTTTGCCGTGTTTGCCTTCCCGTTCCTGCGCGCCTCGCTGGGCGTGTGCCGGCTGGCCGCCCTGGCAACCATCGCCGGATTGCTGGTCTACGCCGCACTGAACAGCGGCAGGGCGGCGCCGGATGATCCGCCGGTGTTCGGCGCACTCACCTGGTATTCCTATCCGGGGGCGATGGTGCGCTGCCTGTCTGAATTCATGCTGGGCATGGCGTGCTGGCGGATGCTGCGCGACGATCGGTCGATCTTGTGGCTGGGGGGCGATCTGGCGCTGATCCCCATCCTGCTTGCCATGGCCGCGATGACGCTGAGCCAAAGCACCGATATTCTCTTCATGCTGCTCGGCTGTTGCCTGATGCTGGGCTTCGCGCAGGAGCGCTCCCACGTGGCTGCGCTGTTTGCCGCCCCCCTGCCGCGGTTTCTGGGGCTGATCTCCTACTCGCTCTATCTCTGGCACATCCCTCTGCTGCGGCTGATCCCGCCTTTGGAGCGATGGGCGGATCATGCAGTGCCGGTCCAGCCCTGGCTGCTGGCGCATCTGGTGTTGATGCTGCTGGTGATCGGGGTGTCGGCACTGTCCTATCGCTGGATCGAGCGGCCGGCGCAGAAGCTGGTGATGGGGTGGTTTGAGTGGGGCAAATAGCCCACCAAGGGGATTTCTTCTTTTTGTGAACAAAAAGAAGCAAAAAAACTTTTCTCTTTTGCGGCCGGAGAGGCCGGGGCTCTTTTTTTGAGCCCCGGCTTGGACGCGAGTCCGGCTATGCTTCCAGCTTGTCCTGGGTTTTGAGCTCGAAGTCGCTGGCGTCGTGGCGTTCGCGCAGCTGGCTGGAGAGCTCGCCGCGCACGCGGTTGACCATGCGGCCACGCTGCACCGCCGGGCGTTCCAGCAGCTTGTCTGCCCAGCGCACCACATGCGTGTAGGACGCAACATCAAGGAACTCACCCGCGTCATACTGCCAGCCCTTCGCCAGCACGCCATACCAGGGGAAGATGGCGATGTCGGCGATGGTGTAGTCCGGCCCTGCGATATACTCGGACTCCGCCAGGCGGCGGTTCAGCACGTCCAGCTGGCGCTTGGTCTCCATCGCGAAGCGGTCGATCGCGTATTCGATCTTGGTCGGCGCATAGGCGTAGAAATGGCCGAAGCCGCCGCCGAGATAGGGCGCGCTGCCCATCTGCCAGAACAGCCAGGACAGGGTCTCGGCGCGCGCGGCACCCTGCTTGGGCAGGAATTCGCCGAATTTCTCCGCCAGATGCAGCAGAATGGCACCGGATTCGAAGATGCGAAACGGCTCGGGGCCGCTGCGATCCAGCATGGCCGGGATTTTCGAGTTCGGGTTGATCTCCACAAAGCCGCTGCCGAACTGGTCGCCATCGCCGATCTTGATCAGCCAGGCATCATATTCCGCGCCGCTATGGCCGCGTGCCAGCAGCTCCTCCAGCATGATCGTCACCTTCACGCCGTTGGGCGTGCCGAGCGAATAGAGCTGCAACGGGTGCTTGCCGACCGGCAGCTCCTTTTCGTGGGTGGCGCCTGCGATCGGGCGGTTGGTGCTGGCGAACTGCCCGCCATTCTCCTTGTTCCAGGTCCAGACCTTGGGCGGCGTGTAGGTCGTCTCGGTGCTCATGGCGATCTCCTGCTGGCGGGAAGCAGCACGCGCGGTGCCACTCCGACCACAGATGGGGGTGGGCGGGTGCGACTTCGAGGGTGGGCAACCGAACTCAGCCCGCCCGGATGATCACCCGGATCGGCGTCGGGTTGAAGCCGTTGCAGGGATTGTTGAGCTGCGGGCAGTTGGAGATCACCACCAGCAGATCCATCTCCGCGCGCAGATCGACATAGCCGCCCGGGGCGGAGATGCCATCCACCACGGCGAGTTCGCCGTCCTGGCTGATCGGCACGTTCATGAAGAAATTCACGTTCGGCACAATGTCCCGCTTGGTCATGCCGTGGCGGGCGAGCTCGAGGATGAAGTTCTCCCGGCAGGCATGCAGGTAGCGGGTTTTGTGGCCGAAGCGGACGGAATTGCTCTCGCAGCTGCAACAGCCAGCCAGCGTGTCGTGCCGGCCGCAGCTGTCGGCGACGATTGTCGCCATCACACGGCCCTCATTGGAGCGCAGTTCCGTGCCGATTTCGAGATACGGGGCACCGTTGCCCAGCAGCGTGTCCTGCATGCTGTAGCGTTCGGCGTGATTGGCCGCGTTGTAGAACAGCGCATCCACCGCCTGCTGGCTTTCCAGATCGATGATGCGCAACACCTGGCCCTTTTGCAGCACCGCCGACCACGGCGCGCCCTTCGGGATGACATGGTCGAGCACCACGCCGTCTTGTGCACAGATGATCTCAGACATCGATCAGCCTCGCGGTGTTTTCATAGGCGCGTTGTGCCTCCGGCCCGCCCGTGCGGCAGACATCATCGGGGGAGACGGGCCCTGCATTCCAGATCACCGCCTCAATCGCGGGCGGGGCGTAGGCGGGGTTGGGGTCAAGCGGGTGCGGGCAGTTGGAGAGTGCGACCAGCAGATCCATCTCGGCGCGCAGATCGACGAAGGCGCCCGCCTGGCTGGCACCGTGGAAGACGAAGCGGCCGGCTTCATCCGCGCGCAGATCGGCGAACAGGGTGATGCAGGGCGGGATGTCGCGCTGATCCAGCCCGAGCTTGGCGGCGGCGAGGCGGAAATTGTCGCGCGTGTTGCGCAAGGTCGCATCGCCGTAGCGCGCCTGGTTGGTGGCCGGCGTGCTGCCGCCGAGCAGCATGTCGTGCCGGCCGGCGCTGTCCGCGGTGACGGCGGCCAGCACGCGGCCCATGTCGGACAGCAGCAGCATCCCGGTGTCCATCCGCACCGTCCATTGCAGCTTCATCGTGTCCGGCGCGTTGTAGCGCTCACTTGGCAGATGGGCGTTCCACAGCAGCAGGCTGACACTGGCGCCCGCTTGCGGGCTGCGCACGCGCAAAGTCTGGCCGCGGGCGATCGGCGTGGTCCAGTACCAGCCGCCCGGGATCAGTTCGCGCAGCACCATTGCGTGGTCTTCGATCGGTGGTGCGCTGCGCGGCGGGGTGTGATCGGAGGTGGCGCGTGACTGTGCCAGCGCGCGCAGCGCGTCGTAGCGGGCGCGGTGCTGGGCGGATGTCTGCTGGTCCAGCGGGATGTCGTCCAGGTCGATCACGCGGCACTCTCCAGGTCAGCGTTTGGCGATCATGTCGATTTCCACCAGCCCGCCACGGGCCAGGCCGGTGACACCGATCGTGGTGCGGGCCGGCAGTTTGCCGGGGGCGAAATAAGTGGCGTAGAGCGCGTTCATCGCCGCGTAGTCGCGCTCGAACTCTGTGAGGAAGATGCGCACGCAGACCACATCGGCAAGGGTGGCGCCCACCCCCTTCAGCGCGCGGATCAGATTGTCCATCACCTTGGCGGTCTGCGCCTCGATGCCCTCCGGCAATGGCCGGCTGTCGTCATCGGGGTCGGTTGCGAGCTGGCCGGTGACGAACAACCAGCCATCGCGTTCCACCACATGGCTGTAGGGGGCCACGGGCTTGGGCGCATCCGGGATCATGTGAAAGATCGGACCGGTCATCAGGACAACTCCTTGGGTTGGGCACCGGCGTAGCGCAGCAGGAACTGCCGGGCACGCTCGGTCTGTGGATTGCGGAAGAAGCGTTCGGGCGGGGCGGTCTCGACGATGCGGCCCTGATCCATGAACACCACGCTGGTCGCGGCCTCGCGGGCGAAGGCCATCTCATGGGTGACGACCACCATCGTCATGCCCTCCCGCGCCAGATCCTGCATCACGGCCAGCACTTCGCCGACAAGTTCGGGGTCAAGGGCGGAGGTCGGCTCGTCGAACAGCAGCACGTCGGGCTTCATCATCAGCGCGCGGGCGATGCCCACGCGTTGCTTCTGGCCGCCGGACAGGCGCGCCGGATAGGCATCGGCCTTGGCCTGCAGACCGACCTTGCGCAGCAAGGCCTCCGCCTCCGGCAGCACCTCCGCCAGCGGGCGCTTCTGCACATGCAGCGGTGCCTCGATGATGTTCTGCAGCACCGTCAGATGCGGCCAGAGCGCGAAATGCTGGAACACCATGCCGATGCGCGCGCGCATGCGGGCGAGTTCGGCGTCGTTCATCAGGATGTTGCCGCCGGGGCGCACGCCGATGCGCGACCCGTTCAGCGTGATCTGGCCGCTGTCCGGCTTTTCCAGCCAGTTGATGCAGCGCAGCAGGGTGGATTTGCCGGAGCCGGACGGGCCCAGCACGCACACCGTCTCGCCGCGATGCACGTCCAGATCGATGCCGTCCAGCACGGTGTTGGCGCCGAACGCCTTGGCCAGGCCCCGCACCGACAGCACGGTCTCCTGTGTTGTCTCCGTCATCGCCATCCCTCCGCCCGCGTACCAGCAAACCCCACCATCGCCTCCACCGCCAGGCACAGCACCCAGTAGAGCAGCACCGCGCCGACAAAGGCCGCGAACGGGACGAAATACGTGCCCTGGATCGCATTGGCGGCGTGGGTGAGTTCGGTGACGGCGATGATGGTCAGAAACGCGCTGTCCTTGATGATCTGGATCAGCTGATTGCCCAGATTGGGCAGCGCCGCGAACAGCACCGGCGGCAGGATGATGCGCCGGAACAGCCCCATGCCGGCAAACCCGTAGGCGCGACCGGCCTCGATCGTCTCGGAGGGCAGTTGCAGCCAGGCGCCGCGCAAAAGCTCCGCCATATAGGCGGTGTGGTAGATCACCAGCGCCAGCAATCCGGCACTCCAGTTGCTCAGCCGCAGGCCGAGCGAGGGCAGGCCGTAATAGATCAGATAGGCAAACAGCAGGAACGGCACGCAGCGCATGGCATCGACCAGCACGGTCGCGAGGCCCGCCACCGATTTGCGGCGCGCCATCAGGGCGGTGGACAGCAATGCGCCGAGGATCAGCGCCAGCAGCCCTGCCAGCAGCGAGATCAGGATGGTGTTGCCGAACCCGTCCAGCAGCAGATCGCGATGCTCCCAGACGGTTGCGAATTCATCGATCATCGCAACACCTCGTTGGCGAGCGCCATGCGCCGTTCGACGACGCGCTGCAGGCGGACGAAGACGAAGACGATCAGGCTGTAGATCAGCAAGGCCCCCATGAAGGGCGGCAGCGGCACATAGGTCTGGGCGCCGATGCGCACGGCGGCGCGGGTGATGTCCACCACGCCGAGCACGGCGACCGCGGGGCTGACCTTGACCAGCAGGGTGATCTCGCTGACCAGCGCCGGCAGGGCCGCGCGCGCCACCTGGGGCAGCACGATGCGCCGCAGCCGAAGCAGGCGCGGCATGCCGACGGAGAGGGCCGCGTCGATCTGGTCCTTCGGCAGCGCCAGCAGGGCGGCGCGCCAGATCTCGCAGTTGAAGGCGGAGGTGGAGAGGGTGAGCGTGAGAATGGCGGCCGGCACGCGCTCCAACGACACGCCGATGGTGGGCAGGGCGAAGAAGATCAGCAAGGCGAGGGTGACGGCGGGGGCCGCGCGCAGGATGCTGACCAGCACGGCTGCGATCGGCGCCAGCACCGGCACGCGCTGCCAGCGGATCAGCGCCAGCACGAGGCCGGTTGGGATGCCGATGGCGATGGCTGCAAGCGAGAGGGCGACCGTGAAGGTCGCCCCCTGCAGCAACGCCAGCCAGTTGGCGGCGGTGAGGCCCATGGCTGGGTTCAGCCGGCCGCGGTGAAGGTTTCCGGCATGTCGAAGGTGGTGCCGAACCATTTCTGCTGCAGCTTGGCCATCTCGCCGTTCTTGCGCTGGGCGAGCAGGAAGTCGTTGAGGAGCTTGCGCACCTCGTCATTGCCCTTCTTGACGGCCCAGGAGATGTAGATCTTGCGCGAGACGGCCTGGCCGAGGGCGAAGACGTCGGGCTTGTCCTTCACCAGGCTGTTGAGGTTGATCACCGTGTTGACCACGATGTCGGTGCGGCCGATGGCAAGGTCCTGATAGGCTTCCGGGTAGGAGACGTATTGCACGACCTCGCCCATCTTGCCGCCGGTGGCCTTCAGCATCTCTTCGAGGTCGGGCAGCAGGGCCAGCATGGCGCTGCCGGACTGCACGCCGATCTTCTTGCCGGACAGGTCCTTGATCGAGTTGATCGAGGTGTCGGCCTTGCGCTTGACGTAGAAATCGGTGGCTTCGGCGATCGGGCTGCAGAAATCGAGGAATTTCTCACGCTCGGCGGTGATCAGGGCGGCGGTGACGGCGGCGTCGTATTTGCCGGTGCTGACGCCGGGCAGCAGGCCGGTCCAGGGGATGATCTCCTGCTGCACCTTCAGCGTGGTGGTCTTGCGGAACAGGTTGAGCAATTCGCTGTCATAGCCGGTGGGCGTGCCGTTCTCGACGAATTCGAACGGCTTGAAATCGTCCTCGGTGGCGACGACGATGGTGCCCTTGGCCTTGATCTCGGCCATGGTTGCGGCGTGGCCGAGCGAGGTGCCGGCGATCAGGGCGGCGCCGGCGAGCGAACCGGTGCGAAGCAGCGTGCGGCGATTCATATCCATGTCAATTCCGGCAAGGCCGGCCCCCTTGTTGAAGTTCAGCGCGTGGTGTCAGTCGAAGGTGAAGCCCTGGCGGCGGAGCCAGGGTGGAAACGCAGCCCCCTCCGGCTGCGCTGCCTGTCGTGCCTTGTCCACGGACCAGCCGTAGATCTCCGCCGTTCCGAACACGTCCGGCGCACGCTGCTTGCTGGCAGGCGTGGGATTGCGGGCCTCGCGCTCACGGTCGTACTGATCGAGATGGGCTGCGAAGCCGTCGGTCTGATAGGTGTCGGTGTGCAGCGTGATCGCAGGCGGCAGGCGCATGCTGATATGGCCGGCATCCACCGGCCAGCCGAAGCACAGACCCGCCACCGGGAAGACCCGATCGGGCAGGCCTAGCACCTCCCCCACCAGGGGCGCGTGGTTGCGCAGCACCGAGATCGGGCAGCACCCGAGGCCTGCCTGCTCGGCACAGAGGATGAAGGTCTGCAGCGCCAGCGCCGCATCGACGGCGGCGTTGAAGAACCCCTCCAGTCCCGCGTTGGATTGCGGCAGGCCACGCAGCTCGCCGATCTGCTCCAGCCTGCGCGCATCGCCGAGGAAGACGATGAAGCGCGGCGCGTAGCCGATCCAGGGCATGGCCGGGAACGGGGCTGCCAGGGCGGCCCGCTTGGCGGGGTCGCGCACCTCGATCAGGCTGGCCTGCTGGAAATCCGATTTGGACGACGCCGACAGCGCCGCCGTGCACAGCAGGCGCACCAGCGCGTCCGGCACGATGGCGTCGGTGTAGCGGCGATGGGTGCGGCGGCGCAGCACGGCCGCCGCCAGGGTGGCGTCCGCCAGGCCTGCATAGTCATCGATGTCGTGGGCCGCGGCGACACCGAAGCGCTGTTTCAGAGCGTCACTGAAGATCGTATCCATACTGATGATCGGAGCAAACGCCGTGCCATGTGGAACGCGACCGCCCAGTCATCAGCAGGCTGACGAATGCGTGCAAACCGTGCAAAGTGCTGGTGTTGTGCCATTCAACTGAGCGGTCTGCCCATGCCTTGGATCGATGTCGCGTCGCGTGCCACGCTTGCCGAACGGCGCTGGATGGAGGTGGCGGCGGGGCGCAAGGCCGTGCTGCTGTTCGACATCGCCGGCAGCGTCCACGCCACCTCGGCCATATGCCCGCATCATGCGGCGTTTCTGTCGCAGGGCAGTTTTGAGGCGGATATGGTGGATTGTCCGCGCCACCAGGGCCGGTTTCACATCCCGACCGGCGCGCTGCTGCGCGGGCCTGCCTGTCCAAGCCTTGCAGTCTATCCAACCAAGATCGAAGACGGACGGGTCCTGGTCGAGATCTGACGAAATATGTTGCCCCGCAGGGCCAAGGATAAAAGTTTTTTTGCTTCTTTTTTTCAAAAAAAGAAGGCCTTGTCTCTTTGAACCGTCAGGCCAACCGCATCGGCGCCCGTCCATGCCCGTTGCCCGCCTTCACCAATTCGGCCAAAGCTTCGAGGAAGGCCGCCCGCGCGGGCTCCGGCAGCGCTTCGATGGTGCGGGCATGGGCGCGTTCGGCGGCCTCGGTCATGGCGGCGAGCGTGGTCTCGCCGGAAGCGGTGAGAGAGACCAGTTTCAGCCGACGATCCGCCGATGACACCACGCGGGTGACGAGGCCGCGGCCTTCGAGGCGCGCCAGCACATTGGCAAGCGTGGTGCGGTCCACGCCGATCTCATGGGCAAGCTGGGTCTGCTCCACACGTGGCTGGGCCCGCGCCACCGTCATGATGCTGAACTGCACGGGGGTGACGCCGAAGCGCTCGCATTCCTCGGCGAACAAGGCGAGATGGATCTGGTGCAGGCGGCGGATGAGAAAGCCCGGCCGTTGGCTGAGACTGTCAGCCATGAACACCAAGGATCCGCCGCAGCCAGGCAAGCGCCAGGCGCACCGCCAGGCGCAGCCCGGGCAGCGCTGACACGGCTGGGGCCGTCTCGCCGTTGAGGCGGGCGGTCAGATTGGCGGCGAACATCGCCGCGATCTCATCGGCCAGCAGATCCACCACACGCCCCTTTGCCAACTGCGCGAGTGCCCCGCGCAGGCCAAACTCCACATCCACCGCAAGGACCGAGCCTTCCCCCTGCGGCTGCACGCGAAACCGCGCGGAGGCCTGCAGCATGGTGCCGCTCGCCTGATCCTGCCCACCGCCCTGCACGATGCCGGACAATGTGGCGTCGTCATAGGACAGCGTGGCCTTGCCTGCAAAGCGGGCGCGGACCGGGCCGAGCGAGACCAGCATCTCGCCTTCGATGGCGTCGTCCTGCACCTTGGTGAGGCTGGCACCCGGCACGCAGGCGGCGATGGTTGCGGGGTCGCGCAGCAGCTGCCACAGCGCATCCGGGCTTGCGGCGAAGGACAGGCGCTGATGCAGCCCCTGCCCGGAGGGCGCTGCCGCAGGGGCCTGTGTCTGTGGGGCCGAAACCGCGCCGAAGCTGCGCCGTGGCAGGGCCGCGCGCTGGATGGGTGGCGGGGCCACGCGCTCGTCCAGCACCTGGCGGATGGCGCGCACGATGCCGTTATAGCCAGTGCAGCGGCAGAGATTGCCGGCCAGTTCCAGGCGGATCTGATCGTCGGTGGCGTCCGGCAGGCGGTGGACGATGTCCCAGGCGGTGACCATCATGCCGGGTGTGCAATAGCCGCATTGCAGGGCGTGATGCGCGGAGAAGGCGGCGCGCAGGCGGGCGGCGACCGCGTCCTCCTCCAGCCCCTCGATGGTGCGGATATGCGCATCGCCGCAGGTGGCGGCCTGGGTGATGCAGGCGCGTTGCGGCTGACCGTCCACCAGGATGGTGCAGGCACCGCAGACGCCGTGCTCGCAGCCCAGATGGGTGCCGGTGAGGCGCAGGTTTTCGCGCAGGAAATCCGCCAGATGCTGGCGGGGTGGCACGTCAGCGCGCAGCTGCGTGCCGTTCACCTCAAGCGTGATCTCGGTCATGCCGCCAACTCCGCCAGAACGCGTGACATCGCCTCAAGCTGGATGCGGCGTGCGGCCGGCTCGAGGAAGGAGAGTGAGGTTTCGGCAACCCCGATGCTGGCCTCTGCGTCGCGCAGCAGCAAAGGTGGCCCGCCCAGCGCGCCGATGGCCAGGCGCAGACCGGAGGAGGCGCGCAGACCGGCCACCATGGCATGGGCGAATTCACCGGGTTTGCGGCAGAGCTTGTGATAGCTCCAGGCAAACCCTGGCGCCGGCCGCGGCACGCGCACCGCGCGGACGATCTCGCCCGGTGCCAGAATGGTGCGATAGGGACCGGTGACAAAGGCCGAAAGCGCGATTGGGCGGGTCGAGGTGAGGACCACGGCGTCCAGCGCGGTCAGTGTGGTCAGCCAATCGGCGGCCGGGTCGGCGTGGCAGAGGCTGCCGCCGATGGTGCCGCGGTTGCGCACCGCACGGTAGGCGATGCCGGAGGCGATGCGGGCGAGCACGCCGCCTTCGAGATCGGGCGTCAGCCCATCGGCGATCTGGGCGTGGGTGGTGGCGGCCCCCAAGGTCACGGCATCGGATGCGTCTTCCACGCCGATCAGATCGGGCAAGCCGGTGAGCTTCACCACCAAGGCAGGCCTGGTGGCGCGCAGATTGAGCATGGGGCCGAGCGACTGGCCGCCGCCCATGGCGCGGCTGTCCGGTGAGGCCAGAAGCTGGGCGGCCTGGGCGAGGCTCTCGGGCAGAGCGAGGTCGAATGCGGGGGCCTTCACGACACGCCCTCCGCCGCCATCACGGCTGCCACCACACGTTCCGCGGTGATCGGCAGACGATCGACGCGCGCGCCGAGGCCGGCCAGCGCGTCGTTGACCGCGTTGGCGATGGCGGCCGGCGGGCCGATGGCACCGCCCTCCCCGATGCCTTTCTGGCCGAAGCGTGTGTAGGGCGAGGGGGTTTCCATATGGTCGATGCGCAGCACCGGCACTTCAGAGGCGCCTGGGAGCGCGTAATCGGCAAGGGTGGCCGCGGAGGGTTGGCCGGCCGCGTCGAACGCCATCTCCTCATAGAGTGCGGTGCCGATACCCTGCGCCACGCCGCCGATCACCTGGCCGTCCACGATCATCGGGTTGACCAGCACGCCGCCATCCTCGCAGATCGCATAGTCGAGGATGCGGATCTCGCCGGAGCGCGTGTCCACCGAGACGATGCAGGCATGGGCCGCGTAGCTGAACGTGCCGCTGTCACGCACCGCCTTGTAGCCGGCGGTGATCTCCAGCCCGCCGGGATTGGCGTTGTCCGGCAGATCCTGCGGCCTTCGGTAGAATGTGTGCGCGACCTCACGGATGCTGACGCTGCCGGAGGGGCCGCGCACGCAGCCATCGGCCACCACCACATCGTCCTCCGCCACCTGCAGCAGCTGGGCGCCGATGCGGGCGATGCGGGTGGCAAGCTCGGTGCAGGCCTGGGCCACCGCACCGCCGGCCATCACCATGCAGCGCGAGCCCCAGGTGCCGGTGGAATAGGGTGTCACCCCGGTGTCGCCATGCACCACACGCACGCGCTCGATCGGCACGCCGAGCACGGAATGCGCCACCTGGGCCAGCGTGGTCTCCAGCCCCTGCCCGTGCGACTGAATGCCAACGCGCAGCTCCAGCCCGCCATCGGGCGACAGCCTGGCGGTGGCCTGTTCGTAGCCCGGCACCATGGGAATGCCCCAGCCGGAATAGACCGAGGTGCCGTGCGCGGCCTGTTCGCAGAAGATCGCCATGCCGAGGCCAAGACGAACCGGGCCGGTCGCCTCGCGCTGGCGGGCGCGGAACGCCGGAACATCGATCGCCTCCACCACGCGGCGCAGGCATTGCGGGTAGTCGCCGCTGTCGAAATGCTTGTTGGTGATGTTGTCGAACGGCATCGCCTCGGGCGGGATGAGGTTGCGCAGGCGCACCTCATGCGGCTCCAGCCCCGCCTCGCGGGCGATGGCGTCCATCATGGTTTCCATCGCATAGGCAACACCGGCGCGGGCCACGCCGCGATAGGGCAGGATGGGCGGCTTGTTGGTGGCGGCCGACCAGGTGCTGCAGCGATAGGCGGCGAAATCATACGGCCCGGGCAGGATGCTGGCCACCTGGGCGGCTTCCAGACAGGCGGAGAACGGGTAGATCGAATAGGCGCCGGCATCGACGGTGGCGAGCGCGTCAAGCGCGATCAGCCGGCCGTCGCGATCGGCATAGGCGGTGAGCTCGTAATGATGCTCGCGGCAATTGGCGCCGCCGGTCAGCGCCTCGCGCCGGTCCTCGATCCAGCGCACCGGATGGCCGAGATGGCGGGCGAGGAAGCCGGCCACCACCTCCTCCGGCAGCAGAATGCCCTTGTAGCCGAAGCCGCCGCCGACATCGGGGGCGATGACGCGCACCGCCTCCTCCGGCAGGCCCAGGCATTCGGCAAGGCCGCTGCGCACGATATGCGGCATCTGGCTTGCGGTGTGCAGCACCAGCTGGTCGAGCCGGCTGTCCCATTCCGCGACGAGACCGCGGCCCTCGATCGGTGCCATGTGCTGGCGCGCTGTGCGCAGCGTGCGGCGGACCACGATGGGGGCGCCATCGCGCACCGAGGCCTCGCCGATATCGACATGGGTGGACAGGAACACGTTGTCGCCCCAGGCCGGGTGCAGCAACGGCGCATCTTGGGCGCGGGCGGCCAGCATGTCCGACACGGCCGGCAGTTCCTCGTATTCGACCTCGACCAGCTCGGCCAGATCCTCCGCCTCGGCGCGGGTGGCGGCGACGCAGACGGCGACCGCCTCGCCCACATGGCGCACGCGGTCCTGCGCCAGCACATCCTGTGCGGAGGGTTTGAAGCCGGGCAGTGCCGAGTTGGCGACAATGGGGCGCACACCGGCGAGGTCGGACGCCACGAACACCGCATGTTCGAAGCCTTGCGGTTTGCGGATGGCGCGGATGCGGGCATGCGCCAAGGGCGTGCGGACAAAGGCCAGCTCCCGCGTGCCGGCGGGTTTGATGTCGGCGATGTAGATGCCGCGGCCGCGCAGATAACGGTCATCCTCCTTGCGCAGCACCGAGGCGCCGACGCCCTGTCCACCATCCATCTTTGTGACCCTATGATTGCAAGCCTGGGAGATGATGAGCATACTGATGATCTACCCTGCAAGCCAACAACTGCGGAGCACATCGCGATGGACCACCAGTTCGACCTGATCCTCAAGGGTGGCCGGGTGATCGACCCGGCCCAGGGGATGGACCAGATTGCCGATATCGCCATCAAGGATGGGCGGATCGCGGCCGTGGCGGCGTCCCTGCCGGAATCGGCTTCAGCCCAGGTCAGCGATGTGTCCGGCAAGATCGTGATTGCCGGGATGATCGACACGCACGGCCATGTCTATCAATACGTGACCGGCAAGTTCGGCCTCAATGCGGACATGGTGGGCGTTCATTCCGGTGTGACCACGGTGCTCGACCAGGGCGGGCCGAGCTGCATGACGCTGCCGGGGTTTCGCAAATTCATCGTCGAGCCGGCGCAGAGCCGGGTGCTGTGTTTCCTGTCGGCCTATCTCGTGGGCGGGCTGGAGGGGCATCTCTATCCGGATCTGTACGGCCCGGGCCAGCTCGATGTGGACGCCACGGTGAAGGCGGCGCGGGAGAACCGTGATCTGGTGCGCGGCATCAAGGCGCATGCCGAGATCGGCAGCACCTCGCGCTGGGGGCTGGAGGTGATCAAGCTCGGCAAGCGCATCGCCTCCGAGGCGGGGCTTCCGCTCTATATCCATCTGGGCCAGCTTTGGCCGACCAAGGACAATGTGGCGGTTGATCCGGACGAGGTGGTGCGCGCCTTGGTGCCGATCATGGAGAAGGGCGACATTCTGGCGCATCCGTTCACCCGCCATCCGGGCGGCTTCATCTCGGAGGAGACCGGCCAGGTGCATCCGGTGGTGTGGGCCGCATTGGAGCGCGGGGTGACGGTGGATGTGGGCCATGGCAGCCATTTCAGCTTCGACATGGCCCGGCGCACCATCGCCGCCGGCATCCGTCCCACCACGCTGGGGGCGGACATGCATGGCTACAATGTGCGGGTGCCGGATGCGGCGGCCGATGTGAGCGAGAACCCGTTCTTCGGCGTGGCGCCGTTCAACCTGACCACCGCGATGACCAAGCTGCTGGCGCTGGGGCTGAAACTGCCGGAGATCGTGGCGACCGTGACCTGCAACGCGGCCACGATGGTGGGCATGGCCGATCAGATCGGAGCACTTCGGGTTGGCATGGAGGCGGATATCTCGGTGCTGGAGCTGCTCGACGGTGCGTTCGAACTGGCGGACAACAGCGGCGAGGTGGTGATCTCGCCGCAGATGATCATGCCGCGCTTCTGCCTGAAGGCGGGGCAGCGCTTCAATGCGGCAAGCCCGCTGGTGCCGCCGGCGTTTCAGGTGGCCGCCTGAGGCAGTGCAACGAGAGCACGGTCCGACCGATTGGAATCAATCGGTCGGACGGTCAGTCGCCAGGGGCTGCCTGGTGGTGAGCGTTGAATGGCAGGCCCATCTGCCGAGCCACCCTGCCAGTCGACAGCTTCAGTTTGGGCAAGGCATCGCCGGCAATCTCCCAGATCGTCTTCGCCGCGATGCCAGCCACCAGTGACAGACCGACCTGCAACATCGTCCATGCGGGGAGCCCAAGCTTGGGCATGACATGGTTGATGACCGTGTTGTTCACGATATAGATGAACAAGGTTGAGGAGGCGACGGAGACCGCGGGGCGATAGGCCCAGCGCGGGATCTGGATGCGGTCCACCCAGACCAGCAGGCCGACCGTTGCCGCAAAGAACGGATCGACCCGCAGCACGATCGCCGCAAGCGTGTCCGAGCCGCAATAGGTTGCGGCCATCAGCCCCATCACCAGCAGCGAGACCTGCAGCTTGCGGCTGCGCGTGTCGGCATCGGTGATCAGCACGCCCAGGGCCAGCATCCAGAACCATTTGAACGGTGCAACGCTGTCCACGCCCAGAGCGCCGTCCCACCAGCCGGACAGCACCTGCACGGCGGCTGCGGCCAGACCGACACCAACCCAAAGGAAATCGCTGCGAAACGCCTGGGCGGCCGACGGCATCGCGGCGGCGCCGCGTGGCCGCAGCACATGGCCGGCCCAACCGATGGCGGACATCAGAAGCAGGTTGGCTGCCAGCACGTCCAGATACCAGAAGGTCCATACCGGATGGCTGGGGTTTTCGAAGAAGGTTCCCATCAGCACCATGTTGGGCAGCCACCATCCGGTGTGCATCAGCGCCGCGCGTGGGATCTGCCACAGCCCGGCCGGGATCGCGAATTTCGTGATCATCGACAGCGTGGGCAGCATGGCGCCCGTCGCCCGGTTGGCCGGGCGCAGGAAACGGGCGAAGGCGAGGCCGGAGACGACGAACAAAGCGGAGGTTGCGGCGATCGGCAGTTGCACGGCGGCGTGGTTCATCAGCACCAGGATGATGGCGATGGCGCGCACCAGCATGGAGGTTTCAATGCCGACCCAGGGTGAGGCCTTTGCCGTGCCGGTTTTGGTGAAGAGATCCGCAAAGCGGGAGATCGGCATCGATTCCCAGTCCTGCGGCAGCCAGCCCAGCAGATCCTCGATCAGGATCGAGACCTGGACATAGGACAGCGAGTCCCCGCCCAGATCGAGGAATGTGGCATCAACCGTGTCGATCTGGACGCCGATCGCGTGCTCAATGCCGGCGATCAGGCGCTGCATGCGGGGATCGTGCTGAAGCGCCGGCACAGGGCGCGCCTGGTCGGCGGTGAACGCGGCGCTCCCCAGGGATGCCATGGCTTTGCGGTCGAGCTAGCCGTTGGGCAGATAGGGCAGATGGTCCTGCAGGATGATGCGCTGCGGGACCATCATGTCCGCCAGCTTGCCACGCAAGGCCTCTCGCAGACCGGCGGTGAAGGCGGCTTGGTTGGCTGGTGGCGATTGTGGAACGACGAGGCCGAACAGGATCCTTTCGTCACCAGCGCCACTATGCAGCGCGACGGCGGCGTCCTTGACGCCGGGCAGTTCGAGCATGCGGCTCTCGATCTCGCTGGGCTCTATGCGCACCCCTCGGATTTTGATCTGGGAGTCGGTTCGGCCGAAGATCTCGATCTGGCCATCAGGGCGCAGTCGACCGAGATCGCCCGTGAAATAGATCATGTCATGCGGGTCGTTGCGATGCGGGTTGGGCCGGAATGCTTGGCTGGTCAGATCGGGACGGTCCAGATAACCATGGCTGCGATAGGGCGTGCGGATGGCGATCTCGCCAACTTCCCACAGGCCGCAGCGCCTACCCTCATCGCTGAGAATGGCAACATCCACACCTGGCTGGGGCCGGCCGACTGGCTGCACGCCCGGCTCGATGCGTGTGATCGGGTTGGCCAGCTTGATCAGTGTGGTCTCGGTGGGGCCATAGAAATTCACCAGATTGGTGGCAGGGCCGGCGGCTTCGGCGACATGGTGCAGCAGCGTGTCGGTCAGTTTTTCGCCGGTGAAGAACATGTGGCGCAGAGAGGCAAATGGCTGGCCGATGCGGGCGGCCTGGAGCCAGGCTTTCATCAGGGACGGCACGCAATGCATGGCGGTGATCCGCTCTGCCTCGAACCATCGCAGCATGCGCCGCGCATCCAGCAAGGAATTGCGGTCCGGCACAACCAGGCAGGCACCGCTGGTGAGCGCGTAGAACAGATCGCGCAGCACCGCATCGAAGGACAGGGCGGTGAGTTGGGCCACGCGGTCGCCTGGGCCGATGGGAAAGCTGTCACGCTGCCAGGCCAGGAAATGCGAGAGACCGAGCTGGGCGCCGAGCACGCCTTTCGGCACGCCGGTGCTGCCGCTGGTGAAGAACACATAGGCGGCGGCATCCGGCGCCAGATCTGCAAGGCGCACCGGGGCGTGCGGCAGGGCTGCGATGTCAGCCGGGCTTGGCCAGTCGCGCGCGAGCAGGACCGTGTCGCCTGAGATTGGATGCGGCTCCGGGCCCACGACCTCGATGGTCAGGCGTGGTTTGGCGATCTGCCTGATCAGCGCCAGGCGTTCGGCCGGCAGGGTCTTGTCGAGGGTGACGAGCACGCCGCCGGCTGCCATCACGGCGATCATGGCGGCATAGGTGCCGAAACTGGCGACACCCGAAATGGCCACGATCTCGCCGGGGCGGAGCCCGTGCAACGCCAGATTGGCCACCAGATCGCAGACCGCGCGGGACAGATCCTGATAGCTGTAGACCTGATCTGCACCTTTGATCGCGGCCTCGGCTGGATGGGCTGCTGCGATGCGAAAGAAGCCTTCCGGTATGGTTTCGAAGTTTTGCGGCACAATTGCGCGCGACAGATCGGCCATAAGCGGACGTGCCGCCTCGGTCACCAGTTCCAGCGCGCCGCAGGCGAGTTCCGGGGTCTGCTCAAGGGCGGTCAGCACAAGGGCAATTTTCTGCAGAAAATCCTCGGCCGACCGGTTGGCGATGTTGGCGGTGTCGAACACCAGGGTCAGGTCGAGCCCCGCCTCCCCCACCCGCCAGAGCAGCACCGGGACATCGGAGCCGGGCTGCAGATCCTGGCCGGCGCGGGCGAGGCAGAGGCCGATCTGGCCGATATCCGGGTTGGTGCCGGGCTGGCAGGTGGCGAAGGCCTCGGCCAGGCTTGTACCCTGCGTGATGTGCGCCAGAAGCGGTGTTGCGGTGCGGGAGCCGAGGCGGTTGAGCGCCAGCCTCTCCTGCTGCAGCAGGCGCGCGAAGACGAACAGGCAGGCGAAGCCGATCCGCCGTTCGATCTCCTGCATCGAGTTTTCTGTTCGGTGGGGCCAGGCGTGGCGTGCAGAGACACTCTGCTGCACTGGTGGTGCGTTTGGCAGGCCACGATCGGCAGGGAATTTCCAGGCAGGATCGAAAGTCATCTGGCAGTTCTCAGGGCGCATCGATCCTGTGGGAGAGCGTTGCTGGAGGGTTCAATTGTGGCATTGGCCCCCACCGAACAATCTCCTCAGCACCATCAATCACATCAACGTAGACCACCAATGCTTTCGTTTGCGTTAAAAGATACAATAGGTCAATACGACAAAGTAAATAACTACAATTTTTTATAAAATGTCGAAATCATAACAATTTTTAATGGATGAATAATTTATGATTTTTGATTATAAAAAAGTTATTTTGAGATTTTCATTCACAAAATGTATCATCAAACCTCATCGCCAAGGCGTTTTTCATTCTGATAACATAACATACTGGCGCTGATCCGCCGGGTGGGGACGGTGGTCGGAATGCTGTGAAGAAAAGGGCTGGAAGCGGCGCCGTGCCGCGAGGCCATGAGGGATCGGCAGCTTGATGCGCTGTGCTGGCCCTGATCTTGCGAGGACCCACACGTTCCACACTGGCGCGACGGGCCTCTGGATCGGGAAGAGATCGGGTGTCATTCGCGGCCGAGGCAGGGAGTGGTGTTGGCATGACCGAAAGCATATCGGCCACGCAGGTGGCCACCGATCCGGCGCAGCTCTCGGCGTTCGAGGCGGCGTCACTCATCCGCAGCCGGCAGCTCTCCTGCGAGGAGCTGGTGCGGGCCTGTCTGGCGCGCATCGCCGCGCGCGATGGCGTGGTGAAGGCCTGGCTGTCGCTCGACCCGGATCATGCGATCAGCCGGGCGCGCGCGCTCGACAAGCTGCCGCCAACCGGCGCGCTGCATGGCGTGCCGCTCGGGGTGAAGGACGTGATCGATACCGCGGATTATCCAACCACGCAGAATTCGGTGATCTATGACGGGCTCAAAGTGGGGCGTGATGCCGCCTGTGTGGCGGTGGCGCGCGGCTCGGGCGCGCTGATCCTGGGCAAGACCGACACGGTGGAATTCGCCTCCAGCGGCAGGCGGGCACTGACCACCAACCCGTATAACCGGGCGCACACGCCGGGCGGATCATCCTCCGGCTCGGGGGCCGCGGTGGGCGATTATCACGTGCCGCTGGCATTTGGCACCCAGACCGGCGGGTCGCATATCCGGCCGGCCTCGTTCTGCGGCATCTATGGGCTGAAGCCAAGCTGGGGGCTGGTCAGCCGGGAGGGGCTGCGGATGTCCTCCATCACGCTCGACACGCTGGGCTGGTACGGGCGCAGTGTCGCGGATCTGATCCTGGTGGCCTCGGTGTTCCGGATTGCCACGGATCCTGCGCCGGTTGCGGTGACAGGGCTGCGGGTCGGGCTGTGCCGCAGCCCGGTGTGGGATGCGATCGAGCCAGGCGGGGTGATGGCGCTGGAGGCGGCGGCAGCAAAGCTTGCGGCTGCCGGCTGCATCGTGGAGGAGCTGGTGCTGCCCGAGCCGTTCACCCGGCTGCACGCGGCGCATCGCACCATCATGGCGGGCGAAGGGGCGGCTTCGTTCCTGCCGGAATATGTCACCGCCCCTGCCCTGCTGGCGCCGGATCTGAAGGCGCGGGTGGAGGCGATGGGCGAGGTCTCACCCGAGGCCTGGCTTGGCGCCTATGCGCTGGCCGATGCCTGCCGGGTGCAGTTCGACGCGCTGTTCGGCCCCACACTCGATGTGGTGCTGACGCCAAGCTCCCCCGGCGAGGCGCCGGTGGGGCTGCAATCGACCGGCAACGCGATCTTCAACTCGATGTGGACGCTGCTGCACGTGCCGAATGTGGGAATTCCGTCCGGCCGCGGGCCAGCCAACCTGCCGGTGGGTGTGACGCTGGTGGGCAAGCGCATGTCCGATGGCAGACTGCTGGCGCAGGCGCGCGCACTGGCGCCGATCATCGACACGGATGGGGAGGCTCGGTTGGCGGAGCTTTGGGGCGGGTAGAAAAGAAAAGCAGTTCTTTTTTGAAAAAAAGAACCAAAAAACTTTCATTCATGGGCAGGATGCAAGCAGGAAGAGTCCGGCCAAACGGATGAAAGTCTTTTGCTTCTTTTCTTCAGAAAAGAAGGCCTGTCTTACTTTTCTCCACCAAAATCCAGGCTCGGCCGCACGCTGCGCCAGCTGGTCGCCATCTCATAGGCGTGGGCCGCACGGAAAACCGTGGCCTCGGCGAAGGGCTTGCCGATGAGCTGCATGGCAACCGGCAGCCCGCCCGCGCCAAAGCCCGAGCAGACCGACATGGCGGGGTAGCCAGCCACGTTGAAGGGCATGGTGAAGTTGGGCTTCTCCAGATTGTCCCATTGCGGGATGCTGTGAATCTCCGGCGCCTCCTTGGCCTGGACGGCGGTGATCAGCAGGTCCAGATCGGCCATGGCCAGCGCCAGTTCGGCACAGAGCTCCCGCCTGCGGCGGGTGGCCTGGACATAGTCGATGCCGCTGATGAAGACGCTCATCAGCAGGCGGTTGCGCAGGCGTTCGCCGAACTTGTCCAGGCTGTCGCGCATCATCTCGCTGTAGGCGGCGGCGCGCTCGCTCATCGAGATGATCGAGCCGCAGGCGGCCCAGTCCTGCAAGGGGGAGAGCGTGACCTCCCGGATCTCGGCACCCAGGCCGCGGAACGTGGCAATGGCGTCGTCGATGCCTTTCTGGGTGGCGGGGCTGACCTTGTTGTCCACCTCGTGGAAGTGGTGGATCACGCCGATCTTCAGCCCCTTGGCGCCGGAATGCAGCTGGGCGGTGTAGTCCGGCACTGCCAGCTTGGCGCAAGCGGGGTCGGTGCTGTCATACCCTGCCAGCACCTGCAGCAGCATGGCGCAGTCCTCGGTGGTCCAGGCCATCGGGCCGATATGATCGAGGCTGAAGGCGGCCGGCGAGACGCCGGCACGGCTGACACGGCCATAGGTGGGTTTGATCCCGGCGATGCCGCACAGCGCGGAGGGGCCGCGGATCGAGCCGCCCGTGTCGGTGCCAAGCCCGCCCAGGATCATGCCGGAGGGCACGGCGGCCCCGGTGCCGCTGCTGGAACCCGCGGTGAAGTGATCCGGGTTCCAGGGGTTGCGCGCGGGCGGCCAGGGCAGATCGAAGGACGGGCCGCCATTGGCGAATTCATGGGTGGCGAGCTTGCCCATCAGCACCGTGCCGGCCTCGGCCAGTTTCACGGCGCAGGTCGCATCCGTCTCCGGCACGTTGTGCGCAAGCTGGGCGGAGTGGCAGGTGGTGAGAATGCCCTTGGTGTCGATGATGTCCTTCAGCCCGATCGGGATGCCATCGAGCGGACCCAAGGCCGCCCCCGCCATGATGCGCGCCTCGGCGGCCCTGGCATCGGCCATGGCGCGCTCCTCGGTGACGGTGATGAAGGCGTTGAGCGTGCCGTCGCAGGCGGCGATCTGTGCCAGGCACGCCTTGGTGAGTTCCACCGGGGAGATGGTTTTCGCCGCAAGCTGCGCCGAGGCCTCGGCGATGGTGATGAAGCCGGTCATGCCACCACGCCTGCGCCAGGGATGAAGAGATGGGCGGGCTCGTCCATGCGGCTGCGGGGTTTGGCGTTGCGCGCCGTCATGGCGGCGATGAAGGGATAGGTGGCCTTGATGGTCGCCTTCTGCTCGGCGGTGAGGCTGAGGCCCGCCTTGGAGAGCAGGAATTCGAATTGTTCGTCGGTGATGCTGTCGGACATGAGTGTGCCTTTCTGCTGGACGATCCTGCGTGAGGGGCTGCCGCGGCTGGGGCAGAGTTCTGCCATTTGGATGAGCATGTTCGCTGCAATTACGGCTTGCAATCAAATTCGACGAACAGAAATGATGAAATATGCACCAAATCACTTGATGGTGGCGTTTGTGCGCCTATAAGTCGGTCTTTTTGGTGATTTCAAAGGCATTGATTGCACTTTTTTCTGGCATTTCCGCGCTGAGCCGCTCAACCGGACTGGGGCGATACCGGCTTCTGCCACCAGACCAGCAGCGAGGCGCTCATGACGATGGCAGCACCGAGCAGCACAAGCGGGGTTGGAACATCGCCAAACCAGAGAAAGCCGATCACGATGGACCAGACCATGGATGAATACTGCACCGGCGCCAGGGTGGAGGCGCGGGCATAGGCGAGCGGGCGGATCATCACGTATTGGCACAGGCCGGAGGCGAGCCCCATACCGATCAGCCCGGCCAACTGCCCAAGCGAGGGTGTCACCCACCACACGGCAAGCGTCGGCAGCAGCACCAAGGATGACATCGCCATATACCAGAACACGATGCCCATCGTCTGATCGATCAGCGACAGGCGGCGCTGTTGCAGCATGTTGAGCGCGCCGATCAGCGCCGCGGCCAGTGAGAAAAGTGCTCCTTGCTGAAACACACCAAGCCCCGGCCGAACGATCACCAGCACGCCGGCCAGGCCCAACAGAACCGCGATCCAGGCCACCGGCCGCACCGTCTCGCGCAGCAGCAGACCTGCCAGTGCAATGACCAGCAGCGGGCGCAGGAAGGAGATGGCGGTTGCCTCTGCCAGCGGCAGCAGGCGGAACCCGGCAAACGCCGCCATCAGCGACAAGGTCATGGTGATGCCATGGGTGACATGGCGCAGCCTGTGATTGGTGCGCAGCTGCGCGGTGCCACCGGTGAGCGCCATCACCGCGGCCAGGGCCGGCAAGGCCAGAGCGTTGCGGAAGAAGACGATCTGATTGACCGGGAAGATCGCCGCCTCATCCTTCACCACGCCGTTGAGGATGGAGAACATCGCAATCCCGGTCAGCATCGTAGCGACCGCCTTGGGGGCGTTGAGATCTGACTGGTGCATCAGGCGGGACTCCTTGCAGGCCCGGGCGCCGACGCAGCCGACGCAGCCGACGCAGCCGACGGGGCGGATGCGCCGCAGAGTGCGGGCAGCAAGCAATGTGCCATCCTGCGGGGCGCCTATGGCATGGGCTTTGCTGAATTCCGTTGCACTGGCGAAAATTCCTGCTGGCGCCCTGGCCCGGCAGTTTTGCACGAAGGCGGGTTGCGATGTTTGGCATGCCGGATGAGGACGTGTTGGTTGAGATGGGCAAGACGCTGGGGTTCGACCTCAGCCGGCGTGATGCCGCCCTGTTCGCCCCGGTGATCCATGACGCGCTGCGCCAGCTGGACGGCTTCGTGCAGTCCCGCGCCGAGGAGCCGGCGCCACCTTTGCTGCACAAGGCGCGTGACCCTGGCTACCGGCCGGGCCCTGCCGAGGATGTCTATCAGGCGTGGCTGTGGAAATGCAGCATCGGCGGCGGTGCCGGCCTGCTGGCGGGCAAGACGGTCAGCTTCAAGGACCATATCAGTGTTGCCGGCATTCCGCAGGTGTTCACCAGCCAGCCGATGGAAGGCTTTGTACCCAATATCGACGCAACCATCGTCACCCGCGTGCTGGCCGAAGGCGGGCGCGTGGTGGGCAAGAACATGATGAACGGCTTCCTTGGCGATTACGGCCGGCCGCTCAACCCGCATGACCGGCGGCGGATCACCGGGGGTTCATCCTCCGGCTCCGGGGCGGCGCTGGCGGCGCGGGAGGTGGATATCTCGTTTGGCGGCGATCAGGGCGGATCGATCCGCCTGCCCGCCGCCTATTGCGGCGTGGTGGGGCTGAAGCCGAGCTTTGGCCTGGTGTCGCATTTCGGGGCGGGGTTCGGCTTCGAGCAGAGCGTCGATCACGTGGGGCCGATGGCGCGCACGGTGGAGGATGTGGCGCGCGCGCTTGAGGCCACCGCCGGCTATGACGAGTTGGACCCGCGCCAGCGCCGCGGCATTCCGGACCGGCTGGACGTGCTGTCCGGCCTGGATGGCGGGGTGAAGGGCCTCAAAATCGGTATTCTGGAGGAGGGCTTCGCCGATCCGATCGAGCCTGGCGTGAAACAGGGCGTGCTGGATGCGATTGGCGTGCTGGAGCGGCTGGGGGCAGAGGTGGTGCGCATCTCGCTGCCCGAGCATGCGCAGATCGATGCCGCCTATGCGGCCCTGGTGTTCGAGGGGACCAAGGCGATCCATGACACCGGGTTCTCCGGCGCGGGGGCGCGCACCTATTACCCCACCACCACGATCGTCGCGATCGAGCGTATGTGGCGCGAGCATGCGGACATGATGCAGCCGCGCACCAAGCTGAACCTGCTGCTGGCCGAGCTGTCGCGGCGCAACTGGCATGGCGCGGTGTATGCGCGCGCCCATAACGTGCGCGCCGGGATCATCGCGGCGTTTGACCGGGCCCTGGCGCAGGTGGATGTGCTGGCGCTGCCCACCGTGCGCAACATCGCTCCGTTTGCGGAGAGCCCGCCCAGCGATCCGGCCGAGGCGGTGGAGGCCAATATCCGGCGCAACTGGATGCTGATGCCGACCGGCGCCAACACCAAGCCCACCAACTACACCGGCCATCCCGCTTTGGCCGTGCCCTGCGGCAAGGTGGAGGGCATGCCGATCAGCCTGCAGCTGGTCGGACGCTTCCTGGACGATGCGCTGCTGCTGCGCGTGGCGCAGGCCTACAGCCAGGCGGTGGATTGGGAGTCGTTCACGGGCGTTGCCTGAGGGCCGGAGCTCAATGCGGGCTGTTGCCAGCCTGGCGTTTGGTGTCGGCGCCAAAGACGAACTCCGCCAGCAGCAGGGCGATGGTGAGCAGCCCGATCAGCACCGCGATGCAGGCGACCTCGGGTGTGAGATCATAGTCGAGGCTGATCCACATCATCTTCGGCAGCGTGTCCATGCCGCGCGTGGTGATGAAGAGCACGACGATCAGCTCGTCAAAGGCTGCAACAAAGGCGAACAGCGCGCCGGAGAACACGCCGGGCAGCACCAGCGGGATCAGAACCCAGCGCAGGGTCTGGCCAAGTGACGCGCCCAGCCCGCTTGCCGCGAGTTCAAGGCGCGGGTCCAGATGGGACAGGGCGGAGGAGACGGCGATGAAAACGAAGGGAATGGCCAGGATGGCGTTGGCGAGAATCACCCCGGTATAGGTGTTGATCAGATGCAGGTCTGACCAGGTGCGGTAGAAGGCCAGTGCCTGGATGATGGCCGGAACGATCAGCGGCAGCAGCACAAGGGCGCGCACCGCATGGGCCGTCCTGGGCGCAAGCCGCCAGCAGCCGAAGGCGCAGAGCGTTCCCAGCAGCACCGAGATTGCGGCCGCGCAGAGCGCGATGATCAGGCTGCGCAGAAACGCCTCGCCCCAGCGCGTGTCTGCAAACAGGGCGCGGTAATGCTGCAGCGAGAGTGCGTGGTCAGGCAGGGAGAGATAGGCGCGATCGGTCAGTGAGATCGGCACGATCACCAGGAATGGCAGCACGAGCAGCCCCACCAGCCCCCAGGCCAGCGCCCGGACCGGCCATGCGGTGCGGCCGATCATGCGGCGGGCCCCGTGATGCGGCGCATGTTGAGAAACCGCGATGCCAGCCCCAGCATCAGCAGCACGGCAAGCAGCAGCGAGGAGGCGAGCATGGTGGCCAGCCCCCAGCGCAGGGTCTGCTCGAACTGCAGGCGGATATATTCGGTCATCATCACCACCTTGCCGCCGCCCAGAATGGCCGGGGTGACGAAGAAGCCGAGCGAGAAGATGAAGACCAGCACGCAGGCCTGGGCCAGGCCAGGCCGGCTCAGCGGCCAGAACACATAGGCGAAGGCGCGCAACGGTCCGCAGCCGAGCCCACGGGCGGCCCGCATCAAAGCGGGGTCGATCCCGCGCAGGGCGGCATAGAGCGGCAGCACCGCAAGCGGGATCATCACATGCACCATGCCGATGACAACCCCGGTTGCGTTGCGCACGAACTGGATCGGGTGATCGACCAGCCCGGACGCCAGCAGCAGCTGGTTGACCAGCCCGTCATTGCGCAGCAGCAGCAACATGGCAAAGCTGCGCACCAGCACGGAGAGCCAGAAGGTGAGCAGGATGCAGAACAGCATCAGCCGCATTTCGACCCGGCCGGCATGGACCATGGTGTAGGCGATGACATAGCCAAGCCCCACCGTGAGAATTGTGGTGAGGGCGCAGACCCACAGCGTGGTGCCGGCCACGCGCTGGATGGTGGCGTTGGTGAGCAGCAGCCGATAATTGCCGAAGCCCAGGCTGGGCTCGGACACGCTGAGCCACAGCACGCGCAGCAGCGGGGTGAGATACATCACCCCGATCAGCGCCACCGCCGGCAGCACCAGCAGCAGCCAGGGCGACAGGCGGGCGCGGGCCGTCACCCGGAGATCGCATCCAGCCACAGATCGGCCACGCGGTCATTGTTGTCCGCCCACCATTGCGGGTTGGAGGTGATCTGCACCTGACGATTGGCCGGCTGCATCGGGTCGCGGAACAGCAGATCGGGCGGGATCAGCGACACGGTTGCCGGGTTGGCAGGCCCCGAGGCCAGCGCCACGAAGAGGGCTGCCTGCTGGGCGGGGTCCTGGGTTGAGGCCACGAACTGCATCGCGGCCTTCCGGCCGGCGGGGTTGCCCTTGGGGATGTTCCAGGCGCTGGCGTTCAGAATGCCCTCGTTCCAGGTCCAGGTGAAATCACCCTTCATCTCGTCCAGCAGCAGGGCCGCGCGGGTGTGCCAGATATTGCCCATCACGACCTCCTTGTCGCGGAAGGCCTGCATGCTCTGGGCGCCCGACTCCCAGAAGATCAGATCGTCCTTGATCTCCTTGATCTTGCGCAGCGCGAGATCGAGGTCGAGCGGGTAGAGCCGGTCGCGCGGCACACCGGCGGCGAGCAGCGCCGCCTCAAGCTGGCCGCCTGGTGTCTTGCTCATGATGCGCTTGCCGGGAAATCTCTTGCGGTCCCAGAAATCCGCCCAGCTTTTCGGCTCGGCCGGCAGCAGCTTGCGATTGTAGCTGAGCACGTAGGAATAGGTGTAGTTGGCCACGCCGTAGGGCAGCGCGAAGCCTTCCAGAACCTTGGATTTGTCGACGATGTCGAAATCGATCGGCTCCAGCAGGCCGGCCTTGCCGAGCAGCAGCGAGGAGTTGGTGGAGGTGTCGCAGACATCCCACACCGCCTGGTTGGCCTGCACCATCGCGCGGATCTTGCTGGCGAGCGGGCCGGAGCCGTCGATGACGAGTTTGAGGCCGGTGAGTTTTTCATAGGCAGGGCCAAAGGCGGCCTTGAAGGCGGCCACGGCGGGGCCGCCGAAATTGACCACGACCAGCTCCCCTGTCGCGGCGGAAGCCTTGCCGGTTGTGGCGACACCGCCCAGCGCCATCAGACATCCCAGCAGGGTTCGCCGGTCCAGCCTGCCTGCGCGGTGCTTTTCGGCCGCGATCTGCATCAGGTCGCAGCCGATATCCGGTTCAGGGGAAAACGCGTCTGCCATGGCTTGCTCCTGTGATGATGTCAGTTCATCCGGTCCCTGGTCACCTCGACGGTGGCGGAAGGCGGCCAGGCCAGGGTGACGGTCTCGCCCGGCGCAGCCTTGGTCTCGGCAGCCTGTGCATGGATCAGGATCCGCCCGAGATCAAAGGCATCGGCCTCGATCTCAACGCTTGCGCCCAGATAGGTGATTGAGGTGATCCGGGCCTGCGCGGTGTTGAAACCCTCAGGCGGCGGGCCGGTCAGCACGCGCAGCTTCTCCGGCCGCAAGGCCAGCAGGATGTCGGCGTCGGTGCCGCGGACAGCCGCGGCATGGGTGAAGCGGCAGGTGCCGAGCGCGCAGACCGCATGATCGGAGAGGCGGGCGAGGACGC
>CAIYCW010000072.1 GCA_903924855.1 uncultured Rhodospirillales bacterium
CGATGTCGCCGGCAGCTTCCCCCTGGTGATGCTCTGCGTGAAGGCCCAGCACACGCTGGGTGCTGCGCGCGACATCGCCCCGCATCTGGCGGCGGATGGTTATATCGCCTCGTTCCAGAACGGGCTGAACGAGCTTGAGATCGAAAGCGTGGTCGGCCGCAGCCGCACCATGGGCGCCTTCCTCAATTTCGGCGCGGATTACATGTCCCCCGGCGTGATCCATTTCGGCGGCCGCGGCGCCGTGGTGCTGGGCGAGCTGGACGGCGAGATCACAGAGCGCCTGCAGCACCTGCACGCGATCATGCGGATCTTTGAGCCGAATGCCATCACCACAACCGAGATCTTCGGCTATCTCTGGGGCAAGCTCGGCTATGGCGCGCTGCTGTTCGCAACGGCGCTGACCAATGCGTCGATCTGTGACGCGCTGGGGGCAGCCGAGGCGCATCCGCTCTACAGCGCGATTGCCGCGGAATCGGTGCGTGTGGCGGATGCGCTGGGCCATGTGCCGTTGGGCTTCAACGGGTATGAGCCGGCGGCGTTTCGCCCTGATGCGACGCAGGAAGCGCGGGATGCCTCGTTTGCCGCCATGGTCGCGCACAACGCCAAATCGGCCAAAACCCATTCCGGCATCTGGCGCGACCTCGCCGTGCGCAAGCGCCGCACCGAGGCGGATGCACAGCTCGGCCCGATCTGCAGCTTCGGCGCACAGCAGGGCATCGCCACCCCCGCAACCGCAGGGCTGATCGCCATGATCCACGAGATCGAGGACGGAATCAGACCGCTGGACTGGCGCAACATCGGCGAACTCTCGGCCAGGGTGCTCCCATGATCATCGACTTCACCGGCAAGCGCGCTCTGGTCACCGGGGCCGCGCACGGCATCGGCCGCGGCATCGCCGAGGCGTTGGCAGCGGACGGCGCGCAGGTGATCGCCACCGACATATTGGCCGAAAAACTCACCGATCTGGACGCGAGCCAGGGCGGGCGCATCACCGCCATCGCGGCGGACCTCACCGTGAAATCCGACATCACCGCCTTGGTTGCCGCCCACGGCCCGTTCGACATCCTGGTCCATTCGGCCGGCGGCGTGCGCGGCCAGGTCGGCCGGCCGCTGGAGGATATCTCGGAGGCCGATTGGCACGCCATTGTCGGCATCAACATGACCGCGAGCTTCCTGCTGGCGCAGGCGGTGGCGCCCGGCATGAAAAAGGCTGGCTCCGGCCGGATGGTGTTCATCTCCTCCGGCGCCGGCCTCGGCGTGAGCCTGACCGGCATCCAGGCCTATGCCGCCGCCAAGGCCGGCGAGATCGGCCTCACCCGCCAGCTCGCCCATGAGCTGGGCCCGTTCGGCATCACGGTGAACTCGGTGGCGCCCGGCTTCGTCCGCTCCAACCCAGCCAGCGAGGCGCAATGGCAAAGCTATGGCGAGGAGGGCCAGAAGGCGCTGCTGTCGCGCATCGCCATGCGCAGGCTGGGCCAGGTGTCCGACATCGCCAACGCCGTGCTGTTTCTGGTGAGCGACAAGGCGCCCTGGATCAACGGCCAGACGCTGCCGGTCGATGGCGGCAAGTAGGGTGGGTCCCGAAGGGTCCCACCAAACAGCCCCAGCCTAGCAGGCCGCTGAAGAATCCCCCTCCTGAATGTTGGGTTGGCTTAGGATCCAAGCCATTCATGTTTTGACGGGTTGGTTTGCAACAGCATCGAGGGTTGGCGGGCTTCGTTTTACGGCATGGCCGCCAATAACCTGGGC
>CAIYCW010000073.1 GCA_903924855.1 uncultured Rhodospirillales bacterium
CGCAGGGCCTGGCTCATCAGACGGGCGTGCAGGCCCACATGGGTATCGCCCATCTCGCCTTCGAGCTCGGCGCGCGGCACGAGGGCGGCGACCGAGTCGACCACCAGCACGTCGATCGCGCCGGAGCGGACCAGCGTGTCGGCGATTTCGAGGGCCTGTTCGCCGGCATCGGGCTGGGAGATCAGCAGATTGTCGACATCGACGCCGAGTTTGCGGGCGTAGATCGGGTCGAGCGCGTGTTCGGCGTCGATGAAGGCGCAGGTGCCGCCGCGTTTCTGGGCTTCGGCGATGGCGTGCAGGGCGAGGGTGGTTTTGCCCGAGCTTTCCGGGCCGTAGATTTCCACGATGCGCCCGCGCGGCAGGCCGCCGATGCCGAGCGCGAGGTCGAGGCCGAGGGAGCCCGAGGAGATCACCGCGATCTGTTCGTCCCCTGCCTTGGCGCCCATCTTCATGATGGAGCCTTTGCCGAAGGCGCGCTCGATCTGCGCCATGGCTGCATCCAGAGCCTTGTTCTTGTCCATTCCAACCCGCTCCCGAGCCTGTTCGCGTTCTGCCGCCATGCCACGCATCCTCCGAGTCTGTCACAGCGTGAAACCGCGGGCGATGCCCCGGGCCGGACGCGTTAAGAATTTGTTCGTTATATGTTCGTTGATCCCGCGTCGTCAAAGAACAAAAAGTGATCAATCGGCGATGACAGGGGTGCGGGTGAGCAGGTGGTCGAGCGTTTCGACGAGATGGGCCAGGCTGTAGGGCTTGGCGAGGAAGATTGTGTTGGGGGCATCGACTCGGCTGTTTGCCTGGGATTGTGTGTAGCCGGAGACCAGGATGACCGGCAGATCGGGGCGGTTCAGACGCTCCCGCAGGGCCTGGGACAGGGTTTCGCCGTCCAGCCCGGGCATCACGAGATCGGTGATGACGGCGCGCGGTTCTGGGTGTTGGTCGAGCGATTCTAGTGCGTCTTCGCCGGAAATGGCTTCGATCACGGTCCAGCCGGCGCGGTGGAGGGCGCGACTCGCGAGGCGGCGGACCGGGTCTTCATCCTCGACGAGGAGGATGGGGCCGGTGCGGGGGGCGGGTTGGGTGAGCGGGGCGGGTGGGGCTGGAGGTTCAGGCTCGTCATCGCAGCGCGGCAGATAGAGGCGCATGGTGGTGCCGGCACCTGGTGTGCTGTCGACAGCCAGGAAGCCCGCGGATTGGCGGATGATGCCGTGCACGGTGGACAGGCCGAGGCCGCTGCCGCCCTGCTCGCGCCTGGTGGTGAAGAAAGGCTCGAAGATGCGGGGCAGGATGTCTGGCGGGATGCCGCATCCGGTGTCCGCCACCTCGATTGTGACGTAGCGGCCGGGGGGGATGGTCTCGATTCCGTGTTGCAGGGGGCGGTAGAGGGTGATGTGGGCGCTGCGCAGCGTGAGCGTGCCGCCGCCTGGCATGGCGTTGCGGGCATTGACGGCGAGGTTGATTAGCACCTGATCGAGCTGGGTGGGATCGGCGCGGATGCGGCGGCCGGGGTGTTCCAGATCCAGGCTGAGATGGATGCTGGCGCCGAGCAGGCGGCGCAGCAGATTGGCAAGGTTTGCCAGGGCGTCGTTCACCGCGATGACCTGGGGGGTGAGGCGCTGCTGGCGGCCGAAGGCGAGAAGCTGGCGGACCAGGGCAGCGCCGCGCAGTGCGGCGTTGCGGATCTGGGCGGCGTCCTCGTGGGTTTCGCCGTGTGGGTCGCGCGCCAGAATGGCGTCCGCAGCGCCGAGTGTGACGGTGAGCAGGTTGTTGAAATCATGCGCGATGCCGCCGGCCAGCTGACCGGTGGCCTGCAGCTTCTGGCTGTGGGCGAGCTGGGCTTCCAGGCGGCGCTGGGTGGACAGGTCGGTCAGGCGCAGCAGGGCGCCGGCGGGCTGGGAGCTGGCTGCGATCGGCTGGGCGGTGACGTGCAGCACATGGTCCTGGTCCGGCTCCGCGGGAGTGGCGAGGCGTGCGGTGAAGTGGATTGGGGTGCGTGCATCCTTGGCCAGCACGCGGGCGATGGCTTCGGCCGCCTGCGCCTGACTGGCGGGGTCGAACAGATGGCAGACATCCTGGCCCGGCCGCAGGCATGTCGGGTCGGCGGTGAGCTGGGCGAGTGCGGTGTTGGCGCGATGCAGCCGATACTGGGCGTCGATCACGCAGGCGGGGCCGGTGCTGTCGTCCAGCACGAGGCGGGAGAGCGGGTCCTGGCTGTTGCACAGACGGGCCAGCAGATCGTCCTGCGGTTTGATCGGCCAGAGTCTGGTCACAGCCGGCCAGGCCGGCTGCGGCTTTGCAGGCGCCAGACATAGGCGATCAGCTCGGCGACGACCTTGAAATGTTCGGGTGGGATTTCGCTGTCCAGCCGCAACGGGTAGAGCGCGCGGGCCAAGGGCGGGTTGGCCACCACGGGCACGCCGGATTTCTTGGCAAGGGCGCGGATGCGGAAGGCGGCCTCGTCCACCCCCTTGGCCACGATGCGTGGCGCACCGCCGGCGCCGCGTTCATAGGCCAGGGCCACGGCGTAATGGGTGGGGTTGGTCACCACCACCGCCGCTTTCGGCACGGCGGCGAGCATGCGCCGGCGGGCGCGTTGCTGGCGGATCTGGCGGATGCGGCCTTTGACATGCGGGTCCCCTTCCGATTCACGCATCTCCTCGCGCAGTTCATGGCGGGTCATGCGCAACGAGGCGTGAAACGCCAGTTGCGCGCGCAACATATCGGCGCAAGCGATCACGGCCTGGACCGCCAGAATGCCGGTCATCATCGCGATGGCGGTGCGTTTGATCTCGCTGGCGAGGCCGCCCGCGTCGAGGTTGAAACCGGCGGGCAGGAAAGGGGCGAGGTGGCGCAGCACCAGCCAGCAGACGAGGCCGAGCAGTGCGACCTTGAGGCTGGATTTGCCGGCCTCCATCAGCATGTGCGGGCCGAGCAGGCGGGCGAGGCCTGCCATCGGGTTGATGCGGTCGGGGTGCAGGCCGATGGCGGAGGGTTTGAGCAGAAATCGCGTCTGCCCCAGCACGGCGATGGCGGCGGCGAGCAGTGCCGCGACCGCGAACGGCCAGGTCAGGGCCAGCAGGCTGGAGGTGGCGAGATGCAGCGCCAGGTCGAGCGGCATGGTGGCGGATTGCGCGAGCAGAGCGGTCCATGCGGTGAGGCTGTGGGTGATCTGGTCCGGCAGGATGGCGGCGATGAGGCCTCCGGCGCTGGCGAGCACGGCAACACCCGCCACTTCGCGCGACAGCGGGGCCCGGCCGTCCTCGCGCGCCTGAAGCTGGCGTTTGGGCGAGGCGGCTTCTGTGCGGTCTTCCCGATCGGCGGCTTCGGCCAAGTCTACAGCCCCGGCAGGGCGGCGAGTGTGGCGCTGGCGGCGGTTTGGAAATGTTCCAGCAGCAGCGGCAGCAGCACGGCCAGCAATGCGAGGCCGCCCAGGATCTGGCCCGGGGCCGCGGCGAAATAGGTTTGCAGCTGCGGCACCAGCCGGGCGATCAGCGCGAGGCCGGTGTGGAACACCAGCCCTGCCAGGATGAACGGGGCGGAGAGCCGCAAGGCCAAGGCGAGGCTGCCGGAGATGGCGCTGAGCAGGGTTTGGGCGGCATCATCCAGCCCTGGCAGGGTGCCGGCCGGCACCAGCGCGTAGAAGCCGATGATGGCGGAGATCGGCACGAAGGCGAGGCCGGAGGTGAAGATGACGAGCGGGGCCGCGAGCCCCAGCAGGCGGGACAGCGCGGTGGAGCTGGCGCCCAGCATGGCATCCGGCTGGATGACGTTGGCGAGACCGATGACGCCCGCGATGAGCTGGCCCGCCATCGGCATGGCCAGCAGCAGCACGCGCACGATGAAGCCGAACCACAGTCCGCTGAGGATTTCGTGCAGCAGCATGACGGCGAGATGGATCGGCTCGGACGGCAAGGCTGGCATGGCCGGCTGCAGGGCGGGCAGGACCAGGGCCGTGATGGTGAGTGCAATGGCGAGGCGGATCATCGGCGGCAGTTCCGCCTCCCCGAAGCCGGGGAGCAGCATGCAGGCGGTGCCGACGCGGCAGAGCACGAGCATCAGCGCAAAGCCCCAATCCGGCAGGGTGGCCAGCAGGGTGTTGGGAAGCAGTGCGGGGGGCAGGCCGGTCTGGATCACAGCCCGCCCACCACGATGATCTGATCGAAGACATGGGCGGCAAAGTCGCGCAGCAGGCCCAGCATGAACGGGCCGCCCAGGGCGAG
>CAIYCW010000074.1 GCA_903924855.1 uncultured Rhodospirillales bacterium
ACGCATTACGACGATCATCCGTCGCTGTTTCCCAGCGCCAACATGGCGCATGCGCGGCTGATCAATGCCTGGGTGGACAGCACGATCCATCCGCTGCTGGCGCGGCTGGTGGTGTCGGACATCGTCAATGTGCTGCGGCCGCAGGATCAGGCGTATTTCCGCGAGACGCGGGAGAAGTTCTTTGGCCGCAAGCTGGAGGAGGTGACCGCCAACCGGGCCGAGACGGTGCATGAATTCCGCAAGGCTTTGCAGCCCGTGCGGATTGCGCTGAAGGCTGAGTCCTGGCTGGGCGGCGAGCAGCCGGATTATGCGGATTACATCCTGGCCGGCTCGCTGATGTGGGCGCGCTGTGTCAGCCGCTTCGAGGTGCTGGAGGAGGGCGACGTGGTGTCGGAATGGTTCGCCCGCGTGCGCGGCCTGTTCGGCGGCATGGCGGAAGATGCGCCGCGCCCCTGAGGGCTTGGGTGATGGCAGGCGTGGCTGATTGATCCTGTTTGGGGTAAGTCACGCCTCCCATGACCGACACGACATCACAGACAACCGAACTGAGACTGACCGAGCTGCGCCTGCCGCTTGATCATGATGCGCAGGCCTTGCGCGATGCGGTGTGTGCGCGGCTTGGCCATGCCGCGCATCAGCTGATCGAGTATCGCATCTTCCGCCGTGCGGTGGATGCGAGGCGGAAATCGGCGATCCGTGTGAGCTACACGGTGGATGTGGTGCTGGGACCCGGCGGCAGCCCGCCGCCGCGGCCGGATATCCGCCCGATGCCGGATATGCGCTATCGGTTTCTGGCGCAGGCGCCGGCTTGGTTGGCCGAGCGGCCGGTGGTGATCGGCGCCGGGCCGTGCGGGCTGATGGCGGCGTTGCTGCTGGCGCAGATGGGGTTTCGCCCGATCGTGATCGAGCGTGGCCGGGTGGTGCGCCAGCGCACCAAGGACACGTGGGGGCTGTGGCGGCGCGGTGTGCTGGACCCGGCCAGCAATGTGCAGTTCGGCGAGGGCGGTGCCGGCACGTTCAGTGACGGCAAGCTGTATTCGCGCATCAAGGATCGCAGGCATCTGGGCCGCAAGGTGCTGGAGGAGTTCGTGCGGGCCGGCGCACCGGAGGAGATTCTGGTGGAGGCGCATCCGCATATCGGCACGTTCCGGCTGGTGACGATGGTGGAGAGCATTCGCGCCAGCATCGAGCAGCTGGGCGGGGAATACCGGTTCGAGACCAAGGTGGAGGACCTGGTGATCGAGACGGCCACCGATGGCACGCGCCAGCTGGAGGGCGTGGTGCTGGACAGCGGCGAGGTGCTGCGCACGCGCCATGTGGTGCTGGCGGTGGGGCATTCGGCGCGCGAGACCTTTGCCATGCTGGAACAGCGCGGCGTGCATCTGGACACCAAGCCGTTTTCCATCGGCGTGCGGATCGAGCATCCGCAATCGCTGATCGATCGTGACCGCTATGGCGATTTTGCGGGCCAGGCGGGGCTGGGAGCTGCGGAATACCGGCTGGTGCATCACTGCGCCGGTGCCGCCGCGGGGCGCACCGTTTACAGCTTCTGCATGTGCCCGGGTGGCACGGTGGTGGCGGCCACGTCCGAGGTTGGGCGAGTGGTGACCAACGGGATGAGCCAGTATTCGCGCGCCGAGCGCAATGCCAATTCGGGGCTGGTGGTGGATCTGGAGCCCGCCGATTTCGCGGCGTTTGGCGGCGGGCTGCTGGGGGGCGTGGCGTTTCAGCGGCATTGGGAGGCGCGTGCCTTCGAGGCGGGCGGCCGCAGCTATCATGCGCCGGCGCAGCTGGTGGGGGATTTTCTGGCGGGGCGGCCAAGCACGCAGCTTGGCAGTGTGATCCCGTCCTACAAGCCGGGGGTGACGCCGACCGATCTTTCGCTGTGCCTGCCGGATTTCGTGGTGGCCGCCCTGCGTGAGGCGCTGCCGGTGTTTGGCCGGGAGATTGCGGGCTACGACATGGCGGATGCGGTGATGACGGGGGTGGAGACGCGAACCTCCTGCCCGGTGCGGATCACGCGCGATGGGCGGAGCTATCAGAGCCTGAACACGCGCGGGCTGTATCCGGCCGGTGAAGGGGCGGGGTATGCGGGGGGGATTCTCTCCGCGGGCGTGGACGGGTTTGAGGCGGCCGAGGCGGTGGCGTTGGACATGGTGGCGTAGGGCGGAAGAGGCGAAGCCGTCATCCGCCAAGAACCTTTGAAGTGAGCC
>CAIYCW010000075.1 GCA_903924855.1 uncultured Rhodospirillales bacterium
CCACCGCGCCCCGGGCCGGGCGGCCACCCGGCCCGGGGCATTCCTATTCTCCGGAACAACCAACCTATACGGCAACCTCAAGAGACAATTGCGAGCGAAGCGAAGCAATCCACCGAACCTCATCGCGCTGTGTGGTTCAGTGGATTGCGCAGCTCTGCTCGCAATGACGACGGATGGTGCGTGCGATGCCCAAGCCAGCCAATCACCAGCCCAGGCGAGCCTCAAGGCTTCGGCTTCGCAGCCTCCGCCGCGCGATACTTCGCCACGTTCCTGTTGTGCTCCTCCAGCGTGCGGGCAAACACATGCCCGCCCTCGCCATCGGCGACGAAATACAGATCATCGGTGGCCATCGGCCGCGCCACCGCCGCGATCGAGGCAAGGCCCGGGCTGGCGATCGGCCCGGGCGGCAGGCCTGCGGTCAGATAGGTGTTGTAGGGGCTCGGCGTGTCCAGCTGCGCCCGGGTGATGCCGCGCTCGCTGTTGCTCTGCCCGGCGGTGGCGGCATAGACCACCGTTGGGTCGGATTGCAGCTTCATGCCCGCCTTCAACCGGTTGAGGAACACCGCCGCCACATGCGCGCGCTCCTCCGGGCGAGACGTCTCGCGCTCCACAAGGCTTGCCAGCGTCACCATCTGCGCAGGCGATGACAGGGCAAGCTGCGGGTCACGCGCCGCCCACACCTTGGCCACGATCTTCTCCATCTCCGCCTGCCCGCGCTCCACAATCGCGCTGCGCGGCGTGCCATAGACGTAGATATACGTGTCCGGGAACATCGTGCCGTCGGCCAGCTTCGGCACCTCGCCGTCCAGCGCCGGCGCCTTCTGCAGAATGTTGCTGATCTGATACGCGGTCAGCCCCTCAGGGAAGGTCACCTTGTGCTGCACCGGCCGCCCGTTGCGCAGAATGGTCAGCGTGGCGAACAGGCTGGCATGCTCGGGGAAGGTGAACTCGCCGGATTTCAGCGGGCCCTTTGCCTCGGTTGCCGACACCGCCAGGCGGAACTCGGTGCGGTTGGCAATCACGCCCGCCGCCAGCAGCGCATCCGCCACGTCAGACGGTGCCCCGCGCGGCACCACCACAACGGTTGTGGCGGGCAGCGGCCCCGGGCCGCTGAAGCGTGACAGCGCATAAAGCGCAGCACCACCCAACCCCAGGCCGATCACGATCAGCCCAAACAACGCAGCGAGCAGGCGGCGCATCAGATCGCTCCCGCGCCGCCCGGATCAGGCCGCGCGCTTGAACAGGATGGAGGCGTTGGTGCCGCCGAACCCGAAGCTGTTGGACAGCGCCACATCGATCCGGCGCGGCTGTGCCTCCAACGCCACCCGGTCGATCACGCTCTCGCGTGACGGGTTCTCCAGGTTCAGCGTGGGCGGCGCCACCTGATCGCGGATCGCCAGCACCGAGAACACCGCCTCGATCGCACCGGCCGCACCCAGCAGATGCCCGGTGGCCGATTTGGTCGAGGACATCGCAACCTTACGGCCATGCTCGCCGAAGAAGCGCTCGCAGGCCTCCAGCTCCAGGTCATCGCCCAGCGGGGTGGAGGTGCCGTGCGCGTTGATGTAGCCCACATCCTCGATCGCAACCGAGCCGTTGCGGAAGGCGGCCTTCATCGCGCGGAACGCACCGTCATGGCCCTCGGCCGGAGCCGTGATGTGATGCGCATCGCCGGACAGGCCATAGCCCGCGATCTCGGCATAGATCTTCGCACCACGCTTCTTGGCGTGCTCGTATTCCTCCAGCACCACCACGCCAGCACCTTCGCCCATCACGAAGCCGTCCCGATCCCGATCCCACGGGCGAGACGCCTTCTGCGGCGTTTCATTGAACCCGGTGGACAGCGCGCGCGAGGCGCAGAACCCGGCAATGCCGATCTTGTTGCAGGCCGATTCGGCGCCGCCGGCCACCATCACATCCGCATCGCCGAACGCGATCAGACGGGCGGCATCGCCGATGGCATGCACGCCGGTGGCACAGGCCGTCACCACCGAGTGGTTCGGCCCCTGAAATCCGTATTTGATCGACACATGGCCGGAGGCCAGGTTGATCAGCGCAGAGGGGATGAAGAACGGCGACAGCCGGCGCGCCTTGCCCTCATGCATCAGAATGGCGGCCTCTGCGATGGTCTCAAGCCCACCGATGCCGGAGCCGATCATCACACCGGTGTTCCAGCGATCCTCATCGGTCTCGGCCACCCAGCCGCTGTCCTCCACCGCCTCGGTGGCAGCCACCATGGCGAACTGGATGAAGCGGTCCATCTTCTTGATGTCCTTGGACGCGATCCACTCGCTCATGTCGAGACCACCCTCGGCACGCGTGCCGGCGGGGATCTGACCTGCGATTTTTGCCGGAAGGTCCGACACATCAAAGGACTGGATGGCGCCGATGCCTGAATGGCCTGCCAGAAGCCGCTTCCACACATGTTCCACGCCCAGGCCGAGCGGGGACGCAATGCCCATCCCGGTGACGACAACTCGCCGCATCTGACCCATCCCTGTCCAGTTCCTGCCGCCGCTCCCGGATCAGCTCCGGAATGCGGCGGGTGATCTTACGTCAAAAAACCGCTCAGGCGGCCTTCTGCTTCTCGATATAGTCGATCGCGTCCTTCACGGTGCCGATCTTCTCGGCCGCTTCTTCCGGGATCTCCACGGAGAAGGCTTCCTCGAACGCCATCACCAGCTCAACGGTATCAAGGCTGTCCGCGCCCAGATCATCGATGAACGACGCTTCCGGCGTCACTTTGGCTTCTTCGACGCCGAGATGCTCGACGACGATCTTCTTCACCCGGTCAGCGATATCGCTCATGATTTGGTAAACTCCTGCCTGCCGATACTTTTACGCTTCGTGAAGGATGCCGATCCGCTCCGGATCGCCCATCCTGGCTCCTCTTCGGTGCCAACGCCCCTGCGGGCGAAACCGCCGGGGCGCTTAGCACGGTTTTGTCACACTCGCCAATCCGGCCCCGATCCAGGCATCGCCGCACGCGCTGACCCGGACCGCAACCCGCTCAGATCATGGCCATCCCGCCATTGACGTGCAGCGTGGCGCCGGTGACCCAACCGGCCTCCTCGCTTGCCAGATAAAGCACCGCACTTGCGATGTCAGACGGCTGACCCAGCCGCCCAAGCGGGATCGCCTCGGTCAGCTTGGTCTTCTGCGCATCGGCCAGCACATCGGTCATCGGCGTCTCGATGAAGCCCGGCGCCACCATGTTCACCGTCACCCCGCGTGAGCCCACCTCCTGCGCCAGCGCCTTGGTCATGCCGACCAGGCCGGCCTTGGCTGCGGCATAGTTGGCCTGGCCCGGGTTGCCGGTGGCCCCCACGATCGAGCCGATGCCGATGATGCGCCCCGAACGCCTGCGCAGCATGCCCTTCAGTGCTGCGCGCGCCAGGCGGAACGGGGCGGAGAGATCGACATCGATCACCGTCTGCCAATCCTCATCCTTCATGCGCAGCGCCAGCATGTCGCGCGTCAGCCCCGCATTGTTCACCAGCGCCCAGAGCGGGCCGGCAGCGGCCTCCGCCTCGGCAACCAGCGCATCGGCGGCAGCGCCGTCGCGCAGATCGGCAGGGCAGACATGCGCGCGCTCACCCAGCTCGGCGGCCAGCGCCTCCAGCGCCTCACGCCGCGTGCCGGACAGCGCCACCACGGCGCCCTGCGCGTGCAGCGTGCGGGCGATGGCGGCGCCGATGCCGCCCGAGGCCCCGGTCACCAGGGCAGTCTTGCCGTCCAGACGGAACATTGCAGCCTCCCTCAGAGCGCCTTGAGCAGCGCTTCGATCTCGTCCGGCGTACCGGCGGAATGCGTGGCCGCATCGGGGGCGATGCGACGGATCAGACCGGCGAGCACCTTGCCGGCGCCGATCTCGACAAAGCTGGTCACACCCAGGGCGATCATCGCCTGCACGCTCTCGCGCCAGCGCACCGTGGCGGTCACCTGCTGCACCAGCAGGCGGGAGATCTCGGCCGATTCGGTCACCTTGGCGGCCGTCACATTGGCGATCAGCGCGATCTGCGGCCGGCGCGGCGGGCTCTTCTCAAGCGCTGCCTGCATCGCATCGGCAGCCGGCGCCATCAGCGCGCAATGGAACGGGGCGGAGACCGGCAGCAGCATCGCGCGCTTCACGCCGCGCTGCTTGGCAAGCTCGATGGCGCGCTCCACCGCCTCCTTGTGGCCGGAGATCACCACCTGGCCACCGCCATTGTCATTGGCCGCCTCCACCAGCGACCCCTCCTGCGAGGCATCGGCACAGATCGCAAGTGCCAGCTCCATCTCGGCGCCCAGCAGGGCTGCCATCGCGCCAAGCCCGGCCGGCACCGCCTTCTGCATCGCCTGGCCACGCAGCCGCAGCAGGGAAGCCGCCTCGCCCACGCTGAAACTGCCGGCGGCGCACAGGGCCGTGTATTCCCCCAGCGAGTGGCCGGCCACCAGGGCGGCCCGCTCCACCAGCTTCACGCCGCCTTCGCGCTCCAGCACCCGCAGCACCGCCATCGAATGCGCCATCAGCGCCGGCTGGGTGTTCTCGGTGCGGATCAGCTCCTCCGCCGGCCCTTCGAACATCAGCTTGGAGAGTTTCTGCCCCAGCGTGTCATCGACCTCGTCGAACACATCGCGCGCAGCGCCGAAGGCTGCGGCCAGGTCGCGGCCCATGCCGACACTCTGGCTTCCCTGGCCTGGGAAGATGAAAGCGTGAACCGCCATGACGTTTTGATCCGTAATCCGAGGCGCGCGGTATCCAGGCTTGATGGAAATCTGTCAATGTCCGGCGTGAGAAGCGCGCCCGGGCGCCAAGTCGGCGCAAGCGTGGCGCCCTCACTATGCTGGAGATTCCATGTGCCGGTTTCTTGCCTATCACGGACCGTCGGTGTTCCTCGAAACCCTGGTCTCCGCCCCCGCACACTCGCTGATTCATCAATCCCTGCATGCCACTGAGGCGAAAACCGAAACCAACGGCGATGGCTTCGGCCTGGGCTGGTACGGCGAGCGCGACACGCCCGGCCTCTACCGTGAGGTGCATCCCGCCTGGTCGGATGAGAATCTGCGCTCGCTCTGCTCCCAGGTAAGGGCAAGGCTGTTCTTTGCGCATGTCCGCGCCGCCACCGGCACCGCCACCACCCGCGCCAACTGCCACCCCTTCGCCGTGGGCCGGCATCTGTTCATGCACAACGGTCAGGTCGGCGGCTGGCGGCTGGTGCGCCGCCAGGTCGAGCAGATGATCCCCGATGCGCTCTACAATTGCCGCGCCGGCAGCACCGACAGCGAGGCGATCTTCCTTGTGGCGATGGCGATGGGCCTGGAGCAGAACCCGATCGCCGCCATCACCCAGGCGCTGGGCACGATCTGGGGTCTGATGCAGCAGGCCGGCATCATCGAGCCGCTGCGCTTCACCGCCGCCGTCACCGATGGCGAAGGCCTGCACGCCTTCCGCTGGGCGTCGGACGGCAAGCCCCCCACGCTCTACTGGCGCCAGGATGAGGACGGGCTCGTCGTGGTGTCCGAGCCCATCGACGAACGCCGCGCGGCATGGCAATTCGTGCCCCCGGAACACGCGCTGATCGCTGAGCCCGGGCAGAATGTGCGCATCGTGCCCCTGCCGGTGCAGGCCATCGCGCCCACGAAAGTTGCGGCATGAGCGAGATTTACGACATCGCGGTGATCGGCGGCGGCATCAACGGCTGTGGCATCGCGCGTGATGCCGCGGGCCGTGGCCTGTCCGTGCTGCTCTGCGAGAAATCCGATCTCGGCGGCGCCACCTCCGCCGCCTCCACCAAGCTGGTGCATGGCGGGCTGCGCTATCTGGAACATTACGAGTTCCGCCTGGTGCGCGAGGCATTGCAGGAGCGCGAGGTGCTGTGGGGCATAGCCCCCCACATCATCTGGCCGCTGCGCTTCGTGCTGCCGCACCACCCGGGACTGCGCCCGGCCTGGCTGCTGCGGCTCGGCCTGTTCCTCTACGACCATATCGGCGGGCGCCGGAAACTGCCGGCCACCGAGATGCGCCGGCTCGACGACCACATCCTGAAGCCGGAATTCACCAAGGGCTTCGAATATTCCGATTGCTGGGTGGAGGATTCGCGCCTCGTGGTGCTCAACGCGCGTGACGCCGAGGCGCGTGGCGCCAGCATCCGCCCGCGCACCGAGATCGTCTCCGCCACCCGCTCGAACGGCCAGTGGCAGCTCACCCTGCGCGATCAGGCCGGTGCGGAGAGCACGGCCCAGGCCAAGATCCTGATCAACGCCGCCGGCCCCTGGGTCGCCCAGGTGCTGGGGAGCGTGGTCCGCGCCAACACCCCGGCCAAGGTGCGCATGGTGCAGGGCAGTCACATCGTGGTGCCGCGGCTCTACCAGGGGCCGCATTGCTACATCTTCCAGAACGCCGACAAGCGGATCTTCTTCGCCATCCCCTATGAGCGGGATTTCACCCTGATCGGCACCACCGACCAGGACTATCAGGGCGATCCGGCCCAGGTGAAGATCTCGCAATCCGAGATCGAGTATCTCTGCGCAGGCGCCTCCGCCTATTTCGCCAAGCCGGTGACGCCGGCCGATGTGGTGTGGACCTATTCCGGCGTGCGCCCGCTGTATGACGACGGCGCCTCCGCCGCCCAGGAGGCCACGCGAGACTACGTGCTCACGCTCGACGCCCCCACCGGGGAGGCGCCGATGCTCAGCGTGTTCGGCGGCAAGATCACCACCTATCGCAGGCTGGCGCTGTCGGCCCTGGAAAAGCTCGCCCCGCATCTGCCGCCGCACACCGGCCTGGCGGAGGGCTGGACCGCAAGCCATTCCCTGCCCGGCGGCGATTTCCCGGCCGAAGGCTTCGAAGCCCTGCTGACCGAGACCTGTGCGCGCCACCCCTGGCTGCCGCAGCCCCTCGCACGCCGCCTGCTGCGCGCCTATGGCACCGACACCGCCGCCATTCTCAACGGCGCCCGCAGCCTGGACGGGCTGGGCGAATGCTACGGGGCCGACCTCACCGAGGCCGAGCTGCGCCATCTGATGCACCGCGAATATGCCCGCACCGCCGAGGATGTGCTGTGGCGGCGCAGCAAGCTCGGCCTGCGCTTTGACCGCGACCAGACCCAGCGCCTGTCTGAGGCCATGGCCGCCCTGGCACCGTGACCGGCCAAACCCGGGCGAACCCGGCCACGATTTTCCGCGCCGCTGTGCTGTTTTTAACCCGTTCACCATAAAATAGGTGATGCGCCCGTTCGCGCATTCGGCTCAGAATGCATGAACAAGGGGGGAGCCCGGCGCATTGACGCATGGGTCCAATCGAAGAGCGGACCTGTTCGCACGGCGCTGCATGACCATCTGATCGAATGAGCCGATGATTTCGGCCCAGCTGATCGGAACCCGAATGCCGGTCTGATCCCGACCGGGCGATGATGACATCATCGCGACTTCGCAAGCCTGCTGCCGTGTTCTAGTCTCAAAGGTCCAAGCGTTGTTGTCTCTCCACCTTGTCTGCCCTTTTTTGGCCTTCGGCCCGGAGCGTTGATCCCATGCTCTCCCGCAATCTTGAACAGACGCTCCATCGTGCCCTGTCGCTCGCAAGCGAGAGGCGCCATGAATACGCAACCCTCGAACATCTGCTGCTCGGCCTCGCCGAGGACACCGATGCCGCCACCGTCCTGCGCGCCTGTGGCGTCGATCTGGACAAGCTGAAAGGCGACCTCACCGAATTCCTCGACAAGGAACTCTCCGGCCTCGCCACCGATCGCCCGGGTGATCCGAAACCCACGGCAGGCTTCCAGCGCGTGGTGCAGCGCGCCGCCATCCATGTGCAGTCCTCCGGCAAGGAGGAGGTCACCGGCGCCAACGTGCTGGTCGCCCTGTTCAGCGAGCGTGAGAGCCACGCCGTCTACTTCCTGCAGGCGCAGGACATGACGCGGCTGGACGCGGTCAACTTCATCAGCCACGGCATCGCCAAGGCCCCCGGCCGCAGCCAGCCGCGCCCTGTGCAGGGTGCCGGCAAGGACGGGGACGCCCAGCCGGACGGCAATGAGCGCGAGGAGAAATCCCCAAAGCGCGGCCAGGACGCGCTGTCCAACTACTGCGTCAATCTCAACAAGAAGGCGATGGCCGGCAAGATCGACCCGCTGATCGGCCGTGACCACGAGATCGAGCGCACCATCCAGATCCTCTGCCGCCGCACCAAGAACAACCCGCTTTACGTGGGCGATCCGGGCGTCGGCAAAACCGCCATCGCCGAGGGCCTGGCCAAGCGCATCGTCGAGGGCGACGTGCCGGAGGTGCTGCAGAAATCCACCATCTTCTCGCTCGACATGGGCGCCCTGCTGGCCGGCACGCGCTATCGCGGTGATTTCGAGGAACGGCTGAAGGCGGTCGTCACGGAACTCGAAGCCCAGCCCAACGCCGTGCTGTTCATCGACGAGATCCACACCGTCATCGGCGCCGGCGCCACCTCGGGCGGGGCGATGGACGCCTCCAACCTGCTGAAACCCGCCCTAGCGGCCGGCACGCTGCGCTGCATCGGCAGCACCACCTATAAGGAATTCCGCACCTATTTCGAAAAGGACCGCGCCCTGGTCCGCCGCTTCCAGAAGATCGACGTCAACGAGCCGTCGGTCGAGGATGCGATCAAGATCCTGCGCGGCCTCAAGACCAACTACGAGAAGCACCACAAGGTCCGCTACACGGACGAGGCGATCCGCGCCGCGGTCGAGCTGTCGGCCAAATACATCCACGACCGCAAACTGCCCGACAAGGCGATCGACGTGATCGACGAGGTGGGCGCCTCGCGGATGCTCCAGCCGGAAGGCAAGCGCCGCAAGACCGTGACGTTGCGCGACGTGGAGGAGATCGTGGCCAAGATCGCCCGCATCCCACCCAAATCCGTCTCGACGGACGACAAGGAGACGCTGCGCAACCTCGAACGCGACCTGAAATCCATGGTCTTCGGCCAGGACAAGGCGATCGACGCTCTGGCCGCCGCCATCAAGCTCTCCCGCGCCGGCCTGCGCGAGCCGGAGAAGCCGATCGGCAACTACCTCTTC
>CAIYCW010000076.1 GCA_903924855.1 uncultured Rhodospirillales bacterium
ATACCGCCACATACCAAACACCAACAACACAACACACACCAAATCACACCCACAAACGCGGGGTGGAGCAGCCCGGTAGCTCGTCAGGCTCATAACCTGAAGGTCATAGGTTCAAATCCTATCCCCGCAACCAAATCCGCCGAACCCCACGAAGAGATACCTTCGATGGGGTTTTCGTCGTTACAAAACAGCGTAATCAGCACGCTCGTTGCCAATCACAACGGCGCATTCAACGATGCTCCGATCCAATCTGGCTTTCATACAAAAACGCCGCCCGGGCCGCGGCAGGCGTGGTGGCTTGCCTGAGTGCGGCAAGGCAGTCGGCGCGGCGCAGCCGGCGTGTCGCCGCGGCGAGCGTTGACAGATGCTGCGCACTGGCGCCGGCCGGGCTGAGCAGCAGGAACACCACATCCACCTTCCCCCCGTCGATCGAGCCGTACTCGATCGGCTTGGCCAGGATGGACAACAAACATGTGATCTTCGCCAGGCCATCAATTCGGGCATGGGGCAGGGCAATGCCATGGCCAACCCCGGTGCTGCCCAGGCTTTCGCGGTCCATCAAGCCCGCTGCCACCACATCTGCTCGGATTGCCGCGATCAGCGCCGCACGTTGCGCCAGATCCGCCAGCAAACTGGTCTTGCTGGCCGCACGCAGGCTCAGATGGATCTGAGCTTCGGGCAACAGATCGGCTTGGAATTCGGCGTTGGTCATCAGGGGCGCAATCATCTCTGTTCAGTGTCAGCAGCAAGATCCGCCGGCAGTTCGGCCAACCGGTAACCCACCCCGGTCTCGGTGAGCAGGAGTGTGGGTTGTTCGGCGTTGGTCTCAATCTTCTGCCGGATTTGCCTGACATAGACCCGAAGCTGCTGCACGTCTCCCCCAGCGCCCCAAAGCTTGCCCATGATGAAGCGATGCGTCAGCACGCGGCCAGCATGCAGCACCAGCAGCTTGAGGATGTCGTATTCGCGCGGTGACAGATGCACCTCCGCCTCACCGAGGCGGACAATGCGGCGAACCAGGTCGACCGAGAGTCGGCCGCTGCGAAACACCGGCGGTGCCCCCTCCTGCGCCAGGCGGTGACGCAGCCCGGTGCGGATGCGCGCCACCAGCTCGGCCATGCCGAAGGGTTTGGTGACATAGTCATCCGCCCCAAGATCGAGGGCCGTCACCTTGCCGCGCTCATCCTCCCGCGCGGACAGCACCACGATCGGCACGGACGAGAAGCCGCGCACGCTGCGCACCACATCCAGCCCGTCAATATCGGGCAGGCCGAGATCGAGCACCACGAGATCGGGCGCGGTGCTGGCCTGGCGCAGCAGGGCCAGACAGGCGGATGCGGTCTCGGCCTCGATTGTGCGAAACCCTTCGGCGGTGAGGCCGGTGCGCAGCAGGCGGCGAATGGCCGGCTCGTCATCGACGATCAGGATCAGCGCGGTCATGGCGTCTTTTCCACGGGCAGGGACAGGGTGAACACCGCCCCGGTGCCGTCACTGCGGTTGGTGGCGGTGATACGCCCGCCCATTGCCTCGGCGAAACCGCGGCAGATGGCAAGGCCCAGGCCGGTGCCGGCGCGGGCGCGATCGGTTGCATGGACACGGAAGAACTTCTCGAAGATCGCCTCCAGATGCTCGGGCGGGATGCCAGGGCCGCAATCGAGCACCTGCAGCACCACGCTTGAATCCTGTGTCTCATGCCAGGCGCGCAGCGTGATGGCGCTGCCGGGTGGGCCGTATTTGGCCGCGTTGTCGAGCAGGTTGAACAGGATCTGCTCCAGCAGCACGGCATCGAGCGTCAGCATCGGCAGATCGGGTGCGAGTTCCAGCCTGATCTGGTGATGCGCCAGGATCTTGCCGGCCCGGCGCAGCGTGCTGCCGATCAGTTCGCCAAGATCAACCGGCTCGTGCGAGCGGGTGACAGCCCCGGATTCCAGGCGGGTCATGTCGAGCAGATTGGCGATGAAGCGGCCCATTCGTTCGGCCTCCTCGGCGATGGTGGAGAGCAGCTCGGTCTGGTCGGCTTCGGGCAGGCTGGCGCGGTAGGCGGTGAGCGTGCCGGCGGCCCCCAGAATGGCTGCAAGCGGCGTGCGCAGATCATGCGAGATCGAGGTGAGAAGGGCTGCGCGCAGGCGCTCTGTTTCCGCGGTGAGCCGGGATTTCTCGACATTCTCCGCCAGCACCATGCGCTCGATCGACACCGCCGCCTGATCGCCCAGCGCATCCAGCAGGCGGCGCTGATCGGGGGTGAGGAGCTGGGCGCGCTCCGTGTCGCTGTCCAGACCCACCACCGCAACCGGACCGCTGCCGGTGCGCAGCGGCAGAAACAGGCGCCGTGCCCCGGGCAGCGTGTCCGAACCGCGGCCGGTGGGGCGGTTGGATTGCCAGGCCCAGTTGGCGGCGGCGATATCGGCCTCGTCCAGCGCGTCTTCCGGCGGGTAGGCGGAGCAGACCACGAGATGCTCGCTGTTCGGTGCGTCCGGGAGCAACAGCACCACGCGCAGCTTGAGCATGGCGGCGATCTGGTAGGCGGTGGCCCAGAGCAGGTCGTCCAGATTGCCGATGCCGGCGAGTTTGCGGCTGAACTGGTAAAGCTCCTCGGTGGTCCTGGCGCGCGCCCGTGCCGCCACCGCCTGGTCGCGCATGCGGGCGGCGAGGTTGGAGGCGATGATTGCGGTGAGGGTGAAGAAGAACAGCGCCACCACGTTTTCCGGGTCCGCGATGGTGAAGCTGTAAAGCGGCTCCAGGAAGAAGAAATTATAGGCAAGCGTCGCCGCCAGACAGGCCAGCAGCGATGGCAGCAGACCATAGCGCGTGGCGGCGACCAGGACGGCGGTGAGATAGACCATGCCGATCGAGGAGGAGTTCAGCACCTGGCGCAGCAGGATGCCGATTCCCGTGGCCAGCGCCACCCAGGCAAGGCTTGCCAGGATCGGCCTGGGGCTTGGCATTTTCGGCAAGCTGAAGCCCGGTTTTTCAGCGCCCTCCTCCGGCGTCGTGCCCAGCACATGCACCGGAATGTCCGAGGCGTCCCGCAGCAAACGCTCAGAGATCGAGGGCTGCCACCAGCGCGAGCCTTGGGTATGGCCAATCACGATATGGGTGAAGTTGTGGGTGCGTGCATAGGCCACCACGTCGCCTGCCACGTCGGTGCCCGGGATGGTGATGGCCTCGGCGCCCAGGCGTTCGGCCGAGCGCAGGGTCTCGGCGATGCGGTCGCGTTCGGCCTCTGACAGCGCGCGATGCCGCGCGGTCTCCACATGCAAAACCGCCCAGGGCACGCGCAGCCGTTCGGCCATGCGCCTGCCGTAGCGTACCAGGGGGGCTGCGCCGCGATGGTCGATGCAGACCAGCACGCGATCGCCGGCGGCCCAGGGGCCTTGGATGGCGTGGGCCTGCATGTGGTCGATCAGCTGCGCGTCCACCCGTTGCGCGGTGCGGCGCAGTGCGAGTTCGCGCAGGGCGGTGAGGTTGCCGGGCGAGAAGTAGTGGCCAAGCGCGCGGTTGGCGGTTTTTGCCACATAGACCTTGCCGTCTTTCAGGCGGCGGATCAGGTCGTCTGGCGTGAGGTCGATCACCTCGATCTCGGCGGCATTGTCGATCACGCTGTCCGGCACGGTTTCGCGCACGCGGATGCGGGTGATCTGGGCCACGACGTCGTTCAGGCTTTCGACGTGCTGGATGTTGAGCGTGCTCCAGACATCGATGCCGGCGGCGAGCAGCTCCTCGACATCCTGGTAGCGCTTGGCGTGGCGGCTTTCGGGGGCGTTGGTGTGGGCGAGCTCGTCCACCAGGACCAAGGCGGGTTTGCGGGCGAGGATGGCGTCGAGGTCCATCTCGTCCAGCGTGCGGCCCTTGTAGGTGATCTGGCGGCGGGGCAGGACAGGGAGGCCAGCGAGCAGCGCCTCGGTTTCGGCACGGCCATGGGTTTCGACCACGCCCGCGACCACGTCGATCCCCTCGCGCAGCTTTTCGTGGGCGGCGGAGAGCATCTCGAAGGTTTTGCCGACGCCGGGGGCGGCGCCGAGGAAGATTTTCAGCCGCCCCCGCCGGTCCTGCTGGATCGATTTCAGCAGGGCGTCCGGCGAGGGACGGCCATCACGGTCGGACATGCGGCGAGCCTACTTGCCGGCCGCATCCAGCGCCATGTTGAGGGCGAGCACGTTGACATGCGGCTCGCCGATCAGGCCGAACAGGCGGCCTTCGATGTGAGAGTCGACCAGGGCGGCCACGGTTGCTTCCGGCAGGTTTCGCGCCTTGGCGACCCGCTTGATCTGGAAGCGGGCGGCCTCCGGCGAGATGTCCGGGTCAAGGCCGGAGGCGGAGGTGGTGACGAGATCGCCCGGCACCGGAACGCCCGGGTTCTCGGCCTGCAGCGCTTCGACATCCGCCTTCACGCGATCGACCAGGGCCTTGGCGGTGGGGGCGAGGTTGGAGCCGCTGGAGTTGGACGCGTTGTAGGGGGCGGGGATGGTCTTGGTGCTGTCGTTGGGGTCGGTGTCCGTGGTGGCGGAGGGGCGGCCGTGGAAATACTCGGGTTTGGTGAAGTTCTGGCCGATCAGGGCGGAGCCGATCACCTTGCCGTCCTTTTCCACCTGGCTTCCAGTGGCTTGGGCGGGGAAGAGCAGATTGGCGATGCCGGTCATGGCGAGCGGATAGGCGAGGCCGGTGAGCAGGGTGAAGATCACCATGAGCACGATGGCGGGGCGGAGATGGGAGAGCATGGGTTGGAACCTTTGAGTGTGCGTTTTCTTAGGCTGGCCGCGACATCACTGGTTTTCGCCCGTGCGGGTGCAGTGAAGTCATCCTTCGGACCAGCTGATCGGGATGTGGTTCAGTGGATTGCTTCGCTGCGCTCGCAATGACGGTGTGTGGGGCTCAGGCGAGGCCGAGGGTGGAGACAACGAGGTCGATCAGCTTGATGCCGATGAAGGGGGCTGCGATGCCGCCGAGGCCATAGACCAGCAGGTTGCGGCCGAGCAGGGCGGAGGCGCCGATGGCGCGGTATTTCACGCCTTTCAGCGACAGCGGGATCAGCGCCACGATGATCAGCGCGTTGAAGATGATGGCGGACAGGATGGCCGATTGCGGGCTGGCCAGATCCATCACGTTCAGCGCCTGCAGCTGCGGGTAGAAGGCGAGGAACATCGCCGGGATGATGGCGAAATACTTCGCCACGTCGTTGGCGATGCTGAAGGTGGTCAGTGCGCCCCGCGTCATCAGCAGCTGTTTGCCGATCTCGACGATCTCGATCAGCTTGGTGGGATCGCTGTCCAGATCGACCATGTTCCCGGCCTCGCGGGCGGCCATGGTGCCGGTGTTCATCGCGACGCCGACATCGGCCTGGGCCAAGGCGGGGGCGTCGTTGGTGCCGTCTCCGCACATGGCGACCAGCTTGCCTTGCGCCTGTTCGCTGCGGATCAGAGCGAGTTTGTCCTCCGGCGTGGCCTGGGCGAGGAAGTCGTCCACGCCGGCTTCGGCTGCGATGGCGGCGGCGGTGAGCGGGTTGTCACCGGTGATCATCACGGTGCGGATGCCCATGCGGCGGAGTTCGGAGAAACGCTCCTTGATACCGCCCTTGATGATGTCCTTCAGATGGATGACGCCCAGCACGCGGCTGCCATCCGCCACCGCCAAAGGTGTTCCGCCACCGCGGGCCACACGATCGGAGATGGTCTGCAGCTCCCGCAAACTCGCCTCGGAGGCCGGCCTGAAGCTCGCGGAGCGGACATAGGCGAGCACCGAGTCAACCGCCCCTTTGCGGATGGCGCGGCCATCCACATCAACACCGCTCATCCTTGTCTGCGCGGTGAACGGGATGAAACTGGCGGCAAGCCCCGCCATGTCCCGCTCGCGCAGGCCATATCTCTCCTTGGCCAGCACCACGATGGAGCGGCCTTCGGGGGTTTCATCGGACAGCGAGGAAAGCTGTGCGGCGTCCGCCAGCTCCTCGGCCGAAACACCCGAGACCGGCAGGAATTCAGCGGCCTGGCGGTTGCCCAGGGTGATCGTGCCGGTCTTGTCGAGCAGCAACGTGTCCACGTCGCCTGCGGCCTCCACGGCGCGGCCGGACATGGCGAGCACGTTGAAGCGCACCAGGCGGTCCATGCCGGCGATGCCGATGGCCGACAGCAGGGCGCCGATGGTGGTGGGGATCAGGGTCACGAACAGCGCAACCAGAACCAGCACCGGGATGGAGCCGCCGGCATAGGTGGCAAAGCTCGGCAGAGTGGCGACGGCCAGGATGAAGATCAGCGTGAGGCCGGCGAGCAGGATGTTGAGTGCGATCTCGTTGGGGGTTTTCTGGCGCGAGGCGCCTTCGACGAGCGCGATCATGCGGTCGATGAAGGTGTTGCCCTGGGCTGCGGTGATGCGGATCTTCAGCCAGTCCGACGCAACCGTGGTGCCGCCGGTGACGGCGGAGCGATCGCCGCCGCTTTCGCGGATGACGGGGGCGGATTCACCGGTGATGGCGGCCTCGTTGACGGAGGCGACGCCCTCGATGACCTCACCATCCGAGGGGATCAGCTCGCCGGATTGCACCAGCACCACATCTCCCACTTTCAGCGCGGTGGCCTCGATCTCATCAAGGCCGCCATCCGGGCGGATGCGGTGCGCCATGGCCTCGGTGCGGGTGCGGCGCAGGCTGGCGGCCTGGGCCTTGCCGCGGCCTTCGGCGACGGCTTCGGCGAAGTTGGCAAAGATGATGGTGAACCAGAGCCAGAGGTTGATCTGGATTTCGAAGCCAAGGCCGGACGCGCCGGTGACCAGGTCGCGCAGCAGCAGGATGGTGGTCAGCGTCGAGACGATCTCGACGACGAACATCACCGGGTTGCGCCACATGAGACGGGGGTCAAGCTTGATCAGCGATTGCAGAATGGCCGGCTTGAGGATGGCCGGGTCCAGCATGGAGGTGGTGGTGCGAGCGGACATGGGAGATGCCTTTGCAGGGGGATGATGTTGGGGTGAGAAGGCAAGCGCTTCTTTTGGAAAAAAGAATCAAAAACTTTTACCCAATAAGCCTCAACATCAGCCCGGACTTTGATTGAACAACACGCAACGTGCCGTCAGTGAAAAAAAGAAGTTTTTTTGCTTCTTTTTGTTCACAAAAAGAAGAACTCTTTTATTTCCTTAATATGTGGTGCCGGCCGCCAGCGCGAAGTGCTCCACGATCGGCCCCAGCGCCAAAGCGGGGAAGAACGTCAGCCCACCGACGATCAGGATCACGCCGATCGAAAGCCCCACGAACATCGCGCCATCGGTCGGGAACGTGCCGGACGAGGGTGGCACGGTCTTCTTGGCGGCGACCGAGCCTGCGATGCAGAGTGCCGGGATGATGACGAAGAAGCGGCCGATCATCATGCCGATGCCGAGCGTGGTGTTCCAGAACGGCGTGTTGGCGGATATGCCGGCAAACGCGCTGCCATTGTTCCCGGCGGCGGAGACATAGGCGTAGAGCGCCTCCGAGAAGCCGTGCGGACCGCTGGCGGACAGGGCCGAGGTGCCGGCATCCACCACGACGGCCACGGCGGTGAAGCCGAGCATCACCAAAGGCAGGCAAAGGATGGCCAGCATGGTCATCTTCACCTCGCGCGCCTCGATCTTCTTGCCGAGATATTCCGGCGTGCGGCCCACCATCAGCCCCGCCACGAAGACCGAGACGATGGCGAAGAGCAGGAAGCCGTAAAGACCCGAGCCGACGCCGCCGAAGATGATCTCGCCCAGCATGATGTTCAGCATCGGGATCAGCCCGCCGAGTGGCAGGAAGCTCTCGATCATGGAGTTGACTGCACCACAGGACGCATCGGTGGTGACGGTGGAGAACAGGGCCGAGCCTGCGATGCCGAAGCGAACCTCCTTGCCCTCCATGTTGCCCATCGAGCCGTCCATGCCGAGCGCGGTGAGCAGCTTGTTGGCGTGGGCTTCCTGGCCGTAGAGCACAGCCACACCTGCGAGAAACAGCAGGCCCATGGCGGCGAAGATCGCCCAGCCCTGGCGTTCATTGCCGACCATGCGGCCGAACATGTTGGTGAGGCCGGCGCCGAGGGCAAAGATCGAGATGATCTGCAGATAGTCGACCAGGCCCGTCGGGTTCTCGAACGGGTGGGCCGAGTTGGCGTTGAAGAAGCCGCCGCCATTGGTGCCGAGCATCTTGATGGCTTCCTGGGTGGCGACCGGGCCGATCGCGATGCTCTGTTTGGCGCCTTCCAGCGTTGTGGCGTCGATCGAGCCTGCCAGCGTTTGCGGAACACCCTGCCAGACCAGCACCAGCGTGTAGACGATGCAGATCGGGATCAGCGCGTAGAGCGTGATGCGGGTGAGATCGACCCAGAAATTGCCGATCCCCTGCATCTGCCGGCCGGCGAAGCCGCGCACGAAGGCCATGGCGATGGCGATGCCGGCTGCGGCCGAGGTGAAGTTCTGCACCGTCAGTGCCAGCATCTGGCTGGCATAGCTCATGGTGCTTTCACCGCCATAGCTTTGCCAGTTGGTGTTGGTGAGGAACGACACCGCCGTGTTGTAGGCAAGGTCAGGGGTGATCTCGCCCTGGCCCGCCGGGTTGAACGGCAGGTGGGTCTGCACGCGCAGGATGATGTAGGCGAACAGGAAGCAGAAGATCTTGAACACCAGCATGGCGGTTGCGTAGCGGGTCCAGTGCTGGCTTTCGGTGGGCTTCACGCCGGCTGCAGCGTAGATGGCGCGCTCGACCGGGCCGAGCACGGGGCTCAGCACATTGCGCGAGCCGGTGGCGAGGCTTGCGAGAAAGCCGCCGACCGGGCGGGTGATGGCGATGACGATCGCGCAGAACAGCGCGATCTGGATCCATCCGTTGAGTGTCATGGGATGATCCTCAGAATTTTTCGGGACGGACGAGCGCCACCACCAGGTAGGCGAACAGGCCCACGGTGACGATGGCGCCGAGGATGAGATCAAGGGTCATGCGGCGGCCCTCACAGCTTGGCGCAGAGCGAGACGAAGCCGGCGCAGACGAGAAACCCGCCCACGCCCAGCAGAACGAAAACCACGTCGGACATTGGACAACTCCGGTTGAACCAGCACGCTGTGTCCCGCGTCGCGCATAGGAATGCGACGGATCCTGAAGCGGTGACGCATAGGATTCTCATAGGGATCAACGATCCGGGTTGCGTGTCAGCCGCCATCCCTGGCCGCACCCGGCATCCATGCCGCAGCGGAGATGCCGGCCGCATTCCCGCATTTCACTGATTGACATGCCCATCTTTTTCGAATTACACGTGGTAATACAAATTACCATGAGTAACGCCAAATGGCGAAAGCAACCCGCCCCTATCGCCAGGTCGCCCGTGCGGCCTCAACCGAGGAGACGCGCAGCCGCGTCGTCGCAGCCTTCGATGCCGCCATGCAGGACCGGCCGATGGACGACATCACCCTCGATCAGATCGCACGCGCCGCCGGCACCACGCGGCAGACCGTGATTCGGTTGTTCGGCGGCAAGGAAGGCCTGGTAGAGGCCTTCGTCGAGCACTTCGCCCAAGGCGTGAAGCGCCGCCGCGTCATGCCGGCGAATGCGCAGCCGCGCAGCGTCACCGCGGCGCTGTTCGAGGATTACGAGGAGATCGGCGATTTCGTGATCCGCATGCTGGCGCAGGAGGAGCGCCACCCGGTGCTGAGCCTTTGGCACAATATCGGGCGCGCCACCCACCGCGCCTGGATCGCCAGCAGCTTCGCCGCCCATCTGCCACCCGAGCCCGACGCACGCGACGCCATGGTGACGCAGCTCGTCATCGCCGGCGACGTCTACACCTGGAAGCTGCTCCGACGCGACATGCAACTGTCGGTCACGGCCGCCCAGTCCATCATGACGTCCATGTTCTCCAAACTGTTGAAGAAAGGGTGATCCAATGCCGTACGAATTCCTGTTCACCAATCTCGATGCGGGCGGCAGCGTGCCAACCTTCGCAACCGCCATCCGCCGGCTGCGGGCGCGGGGCCATGGCGTGCGCATGATGATCGACGACATCGCCAGGGCTGAGGTCGAGGCCGCCGGCGGCATTTTCGTTCCATGGGCCTCCGCGCCCAACAAACGCAGCCACAGCATCGATGACGATCCCGTGCAGGATTGGGCGCCCACCGAGCCCGGCGGCGATCTGATCCGCGTGCTCGACCACATCACCTTCGGCCCCGCCGCCGCCTATGCGGCGGACACATTGGCGGAACTGCGCCGCAAGCCGGCCGATGCCGTCGTCTCGCTGGATTTGCTGTTCGGCCCATCGATCGGTGCGCGGGCGGCCGGTGTTCCGGTGGTAAGCCTCGCCACACAGTTCAGCGTGTTCGTGCCCATCCCCGGCGTGCCACCCGTGGGACCCGGCTTGCTGCCCGCCGTCTCGGATGAGGACAAGGCGGTTGCGGCAGACGTGGCCGGCTGGTTTAGCGCCCAGCTGAACGAACGCCTGCCGGTTCTCAACGCCGCGCGCACCCGGTTCGGCCTGCCGCCGCTTGCCGATGCGATGGCCCATCCGCGCGAGGCCGATCTGCTGCTGGTCGCCTCCAGCAGCGCCTATGATTTTCCGGCAACCAGCCTGCCGGACAGGCTCAGCTATGTGGGCCCGCTGCTGGACCCGCCGGCCTGGTCGCACACATGGACATCCCCCTGGGCCGCGGACGACACCAGGCCGTTGATCCTGATCGCGATGAGCTCGACCTTTCAGAACCAGGCGCCAACCATCCAGGCACTTCTCAACGCGGCGGCGGATCTGCCGGTGCGCGTGCTCGTCACACGTGGACCAGGGCTGGCCGATGCCGCGTTCGACACGCCCGCCAACGCCGTCATCGTGCCCGCTGCACCGCATGATCAGGTGATGGCGCAGGCTGCCGTCGTCGTCACCCATTGCGGCCACGGCACGGTCATGCGCGCTCTGGCACATGGCCGCCCGCTGCTGTGCCTGCCGATGGGGCGCGACCAGAATGACAACGCCGCCCGCGTCGCCGCCCGCGGTGCCGGCATCCGCCTCACGCGTGATGCGGGCGTCCCCGCTTTGCGCAGCGCGTTGGCAACCCTTCTTGAAGATCCGTCCTATGCGCGTGCGTCCAAGGCGTTGGGCGAAGCCATCGCCAAGGCCGAGCCTGAGGATGCGCTGGTGCAGGCGTTGGAGCGTCTCGTCGTCGAGGCACGCAGCCGGACTGTGCCGGCATGACCAGGCAAGGTCAGCCTGCGCGCCGCTCAATCATCTGACACGCCGGGCGATACCGGCCAGCCGAGGCCCAAGGCTTTGATCGTGGCGATCTGATCGACCGCCACCAAACCTTGGGCGTCGGAACTGGCCTGTGTGGCCGCAAGCCAGCTGCGCTCCACCTCCAGATCCCGCAACCGGTCGGACAAGCCGGATTGCGTCAGCCGGCGCTGCAACCGGTTCGACTGCTCCAGCTGTGCCGCCTGCGCCATCAACGCATCAAACCGGGCCCGGTCCTGTTGCAGGGTGTTGAGACTGTTCTCCACATCATGCAGCGCCAGCAGGACGGCACGCCGATACGCCTCGAACGCCTCCACATGCTGCGCCTCGGCGAGCCGGACATTTGCCTGCACCCGGCCGGCGTCGAAGATCGGCACGCTGATCTGTGGCCCCACCGCGAATTGATGGGCGCCCCAGACCCCAAGACCGTTGCCACCGGAGAATTGCAGGGCCTGGAAGGCAAAACTGCCGCTCAGCGTCACCTGTGGAAAGAAATCCGCCCGCGCCACGCCGATATTCGCGGTGGCCTGGTGCAGCACCGCCTCCGCCTGCCGGAGATCGGGACGTGAGCGCGCCAGTTCGGAGGGCAGGCTGAGCGGGATTGGTGTCTGCAACATCGCAACCGGCAGCGGCTGCGACAACTCGGCATCCAGCGCGCCCGGGCCCAGCCCAAGAAGCTGCGCGATCGCGTTGCGCAAACCCTGCACGGTGTTGCGCAACGGCGGCAAATTGGCCTCGGCCAGTGCCAAGGACGCGTTTGCATTGGACAGGTCGAGCTCGGTCGAAAACCCGCTCTCCACCCGCGAGCGGGTCAGGTGCGAGGTCTGCAGGCTGAGGTCGCGCAGGCGTTCGGCAATCTTCAGATCGGCCTGTGCACTGCGCAGCAGCACGTAGTTGCGGCCGATCTCGGTTGCCATCGTGCCAAGGGCCACGATCTCCGCCTCGCGGCTGGCCAGCAGCGCGGCATCTGCCGCCTCGATGCCGCGTGCGATCTTGCCCCAGAGATCGGGCTCCCAACTCGCATCGAACCCGCTCTGAAACAGGTCAAAATCGCGCGCCGCCGGATGGCTGATCCCCGCGGTCGGACCGGCTGAACCTTGCGGTGCAACAGCAGAACTGCCGCCTGTGAGAGACAGCACGCCCTTCGCACTCGGCCTTTCGCGATTGTAGCTCGCCGAGCCGCCAAGGCTTGGCAGCAGTGGCACCGCCTGTTGTGCCAAAGTGGCCCGGCTCTCGGCCACACGCGCCAGCGCCACCCGGATATCGGGATTCTCATCGCAGGTGCGGGTGATCAACCGGGTGAGCGTTGCATCGCCGAACGCCTCCCACCAGCTCGGCTGCCCGTGGAACAACGCCGCAACCGGCGCGGTGTCGCTCCAGCCATGGCTCCAGCCCGCCGGCACCTTCGGTGTGGGTGGTTGGAAATCCGGGCCCTGCACACATCCCGTCAGCATGACAGCCGCAGCCGCCACCTCCGCCTTTCGCCGCATCTTCGCCTCGTCAGTGACCGAGTTGAACCTCGCCCTTCGGGATCGACCGCAGCAGGAACGCCACCGGCCAGATCACCAGGGCACCCACACCCAGCAGCACGAACACGTCGAGATAGCTGAGAAACGACGCCTGGGTGTGCAGGCTTTGCTCCATCCGCCCCAGCGTGCGCCCGCCGAGATCGGTGGCCGCCGTGATGTGCTCGGCCAGTCTTGCATGATGAAACTGGGTGCGGCGCTCGACCCTGGTGGTGGCGATCGACACGCCAACGCTGCCGCCCATGTTGCGCATCAGATTGATGATCGCTGAAGCCTCGTTGTTCGAGCCGGCGGGCAGACCCACGTAGCTTGCCGCCGAGACCGGGATGAACAGGAACGGCAGGGCCACCGCCTGGCAGATCCGACCGATCGACAGGGTCAAAAAATCCGCGTCCGGCGGCAGCCGCGCCAGGTTGAGCATGGCGAGTCCGGTGACCACCAGCGCCATCGCGATCAGCCATTTCGGCTGGATCACACGCCCGGTGATGGCGCCGGCCACCGGCATCAGCAGCACGGTTGCCAGCCCGCCCCCCGCCAGCGTCATCCCGGCGCGCGTCGCATCATAGCCCAGCAGCGCCTGGGTGATCTGCGGCAGAAGCTGCGTTGTGCTGTAAAGGGTGAAGCCGATGACGAACATCACCACGCACGCACCGGCGAAGCTGCGGTACCGCAACAGCCGGACATTGACCATCGGATGCGGCTGCCAGACTTCCCACAGCACGAGAAAGGCGATGCTGGACGCGCTGACGGCGGACAGGGCCAGAATGAATGGCTGCGAAAACCCATCATCCTGCTGGAACCGGTCCATCACCACCTGCAGCGCGCCGAAGCCCAGCGCCACCAGCGCGAAGCCGATATAATCGACCTGAAAACCCGAGGAGAGCAGCGCCTTGCGCTCGCGCACCAAAATCTCGGGCTCGTGCAAAAACAGCCCAGACAGGCTGAGCGAGATCAATCCGACCGGCAGGTTGATCAGAAACACCCACCGCCAGGAGTAGCTGTCCGTCAGCCAACCGCCTAGGATCGGCCCGATCGCAGGCGCCAGCACCACTGTCAGCCCATACAGCGCAAACACCTGTGGTCGTTTTTCCGCGGGAAAACTGTCCGCGAGGATGGATTGTTCCGAAGGCGCCAGCCCGCCGCCGCCAATGCCCTGCAGGATGCGCATCGCAATCATAAAGGACAGGCTGGTCGCCGCCGCACACAGAGCCGAGCTTGCGGTGAACAGCGCCACGCACAGCATGTAGAAGCGTTTGCGGCCGACCACATTGGCCAACCAGCCGCTGATCGGCAGCACAATCGCGTTGGAGACCAGATAGCTGGTCAGGATCCAGGTGCTCTCATCCTGGCTGGCCCCGAAGGAGCCCGCCATGTGCCGCAGCGCCACATTGGCGATCGTGGTGTCCAGCACTTCCATGAAGGTTGCGATCGACACGATCACCGCAATCAGCCACGGATTGCGCCCGCCGGCCGCCGAACGTGGCAGGTCGTCCGGGGCCGCACTCATCGCAGGGTCTGCCCGGTTGCGGTGTCGACCACCGGCACCACCGACAGCCCCGCCACCTGCACCAGCTCGATCGCCTGGCCAGGTTCAAAGACGATCTTCACCGGCACGCGCTGCACCAGCTTCACAAAATTGCCCGTCGCATTCTCCGCCGGCAGCGCGCTGAACACGGCACCGGTGCCGGCCTGAACACTGTCGATATGTGCCTTGAATGTCCGATCCGGCAGGGCATCGACGCTGATCGAGACAGGTTGGCCCGGATGGATGCGGGCGAGCTGGGATTCCTTGAAATTCGCTGTCACCCAAAGCTCCGGCGAGACCAGGCTGAGCAGGGATGCGCCGATCTTGATGACATCGCCCACCGCCACGGCGCGCTTGGTCACCCGTCCGTCAAACGGCGCGCGGATCTCGGTGTAATCCAGCGTCAGCCGCGCCTGGGCGATCTGCGCCTGGGCTGCGGCCATCGCCGCCTCCGCGCCTTGCACCTGCGCTCGAAGCACCTCCTGCTGCGCGCGCGCCGCATCCAGCGCGCTTTTGCCAGACATCATGCGCGCGCCGGTCGCGCGCGCCTGGTTGCGTGCGGTGTCGATCTGCTGGCGCGTCACGGCATGCGGGTCGACGCTGGCATAGCGTTCCAGATCCTCCCGCGCCTGCTGCGCATCCGACTGCGCCGCCTCCAGCTGGGCTGCGAACTGCGCGATGGTGGCGGTCTGCACCGCCAGCTGGGCCTGGGCCTGCATCAGCTGTGCCAACGCGGTGGCGTTCTGCGCCTGCGCCTGTGCCAGCTTCACCTCACCATCGCGACGATCCAGATGCAGCAGCAGGTCACCCTTGTGGACGAGCTGATTGTCCTGCACCGCCAAGCCCACCACGCGCCCATCCACCTGCGAAGAAATCTGGGCGATATCGGTGTCGATGAATGCATCATCGGTGCTTTCATAATTTCTGTTTTGATATGTGACGTATGAAAATATGCCAATTGCTGACAGAAGGACTGCAAAAAACAGAAGCTTCACTTTGCCGGGCATGGTCTGTCCTGCGAGTGTTCATCCGGGGCACAGGCCATCTCCGGCGCGTCAATGCGCCGGATGGCACGCTATGCGGATGTTTACGCATCAACAGCCGTTGCGGGCTTTTCCGATCTTGCCACGGATTTGGTGACGTTGCGCCAATCTCGCCTGCCAGACGGCGGGACGTTCTGCCCAGGTGCGGCGATCAGGGCTGCGGCTGCAAGGCCTGGCAGATGAAATCCACGAACACCCGAACCCGCGGGGGCAAGGGCCGCGCGCAGGGATAGATGATCGAGATCTCGGTCTCATGCATCGTCCAGTCCGGCAGCACCCGCACGAGATCACCGCTTGCGATCTCCGCGCGTGCCAGAATGACCGGCACCTGCCCCACGCCGACATCGGCCAGGGTCGAGCGCAGCACCATCACCGGATCGGTGGACACCAGCTGCGGCGGCGTGCCGACCACGGTCACACCGCCATCGCGCATCAGCCGCAGCACATTCGTCGAACGCGGATTGCCGATCAGCAGCAACGTGTGGGACGCCAGATCATCCGGCGTGGCCGGCGTGCCCCGCCGTGCCAGGTAGGACGGCGTGGCGCACAGCATGATCGGGTTCCGCATGATGCTGCGCGCCACCACATCCGGCGGCGGGGTGCCGATGCGGATGCCGGCATCGAAGCCCTCCGCGCCGTAATCGATGTTCCGGGACGACAGCTCGACATGCACGTTGATCAGCGGATAGGCCCGAAAGAACGCCGGCAGCAGCGGTGCCAGGAATGTCGCACCGAACGTGTAGGGGGCGGTGATGCGGATCGTCCCCGACGGGGCCTCCGCCGTGTGGCGGACCGCGGCCGTGGCACTGGCCACGCTGTCCAGGATCTGCCGGGCATGGTCCAGAAACACCCGGCCTTCCTCGGTCAGCACCAGCCCGCGCGACGTGCGGCTCAGCAGCTCCACGCCAAGCTCCTGCTCCAGGGCGCCAAGCTGCCGGCTGAGGCTGGATTTCGGCAGCCCCACCGCCCGCGAGGCCGCGGACAAGGAGCCGAATTCGACGCAGCGCACGAAACCGATGATCTGGTCGATCTGCATGATGTGACCCCGGGTACACCAGATGGAACGCGGTGTTGCGATCCAGCCCACTTTTCTGAACGCCCGGACGTTCCTAATTCAAGATAAATCCACTGCCGCCGAACCTTTCCCTCTGGGGACGGGGCGCCAGATCGGGAAAAGGACCATCGCCGATGACCGATGCGCGACGGCAGAGCGGTAGCGTGTTTCAGTTCCTGGAAATCGATCGGGTCGACAGTTCGATCCACACCTTCGGCATGACCGAGCGATATCTGGCGCCGATCGCGGTGGTCGATGTGCTGCAGGGTTTTGGGGAAAACGCCTGGGTGGCGGCGATGCCCTCGAACGTGCTGGTCATGCGAGTGTCAGGCGCACCGGTCACCTGCCGCTGGGGGCGGCATGCCGGAAAATCGACCCGGCAGAGCGGGATCACCTTCCAGCCGGCCGGCGTGCGCAACGCCTATCAATCGGATGGCAGGATCCGCTTCGCCCGGATCTTCCTGCCCGATCGGCTGATCAACCGCGTGGCCGGTGAGATCTGGTCGACAGCCTTGCCCCAAGGCCGGCTGCGCGAGGACCTCATCTTTCTGTCCGACGCAGAGCTGGAGCGGCTTTATGCCGATTATCTGAAGGCCGCCCTCGATCTGGTGACACCGCTGGAACTGGAGGCCCGCGCCCTGTTGATCACCGCCCATCTGCTGCGCGCCCATCATGGGGCCGCGGCCCCCAATGCCACGCGCATCGGCGGCCTGGCGCCCTGGCAGCTCAATCGGGTGTGCGAGGCGATGCAGGCGCATCTCGAGACCGACATCACGCTGGAGACGCTGGCCGGGCTTGCCGGCATCTCGGCCACGCATTTCTGCCGCGCCTTCAAGAAATCCACCGGCGTGCCGCCTTTCGTGTGGCTGCAACGCTGCCGCATCGCGCGCGCCAAGGAGTTGCTGGCCGATCCCGCCCTCCCGCTTGCCGAGATCGCCCTGGCCACCGGCTTTGCCGCCCAGCCGCAATTCACCACGGCCTTTCGCCGCGAGACCGGCGTGACGCCAGGGGCCTGGCGGCGGCAGCTGCTGCGCTGAGCGGGGCAGGGGCCCCACCGCCGCACACGCGCCGGCAATCCCGCGAAATGCGCGCCAATCGTGGAAAAGACGATCTGCGCCTACCTGGACGAGACTGCGCCCAGCACCAGGCGGACAGGGCCCTCATCGATGAACCCCGCATCGAACGGTCTGCCCCGCCATGGCCTGCAACCGACAACGGAGCAGACATGATGACACCATCCGCCACAGCGAAGCCGGGCCATACCCTGCTGTCTCCCACCGATCACACGCTGATCCTGATCGATCATCAGTCGCAGATGGCGTTCGCCACCAAATCGATCGATGCGGTGATGCTGCGCAACAACGCGGCCATGGTGGCCAAGGCGGCGGCCGAATTCTCCGTCTCGACCATCCTGACCACGGTTGCGGAGAAGACCTTCTCCGGCCCGATGTTCGATGAGATCAAATCCGCCTTCCCGGGCCAGCACGCCTTCGATCGCACCTCGATGAACACCTGGGAGGACACGGCGGTGATCGCCGAGGTCAACCGGCTGGGCAAGGGCCGCATCGTGCTCGCCGGTCTGTGGACCTCGGTCTGCATCGTGGGGCCGGCCGCATCGGCGATCGATCAGGGCTTTGAGGTCTATGTCATCGCCGATGCCTGCGGCGATGTCAGCGGCGAGGCGCATGAGCGGGCGATGCAGCGCATGATCCAGCTTGGCGCCCGTCCGATGACCAGCCTGCAATATCTGCTCGAACTGCAGCGCGACTGGGCCCGCGGCGAGACCTACAACCAGACGGTTGCAACCTCGATCGCCCATGGCGGTGGCTACGGGCTGGGCCTGATCTACGCCAAAACGATGTTCGGCGGCGGCGAAGGTCACTGAGGCCAGGAGAGCGCACCCATGATCAACCTGTTCACCCCCGCCAATGCCGTCATGCTGCTGATCGATCACCAGATCGGCACCATCAGGCTCGCCATCAGCACGCCGCATGACGAGATCGTCCGCAACACCCGCGCTCTCGCCCGCACGGCGGTGGAGACCGGCATGCCGTTGGTGCTCACCTCCAGCCAGGAGGATCGCTTCCAGGGACCGCTGCTGGCGGATCTGGCGCAGATCGCCCCGCAGGCCCATGCGGCCCGCATCAGGCGGCCCGGCGTGGTGGATTGCTGGATGTATGAGCCGTTTCGCGCAGCCGTGCTGGCCAGCGGCCGGAACCGCCTGATCATGGCGGGGCTGACCAACGATGTCTGCATCGTCTACCCCGCGATCAGCGCGGTGCAGGACGGGTTTCAGGTCCAGGTGGTGGCCGATGCCGGCGGATCACCCACCCAGGCCGCCGATGAGATCGCGCTCGCCCGCATGGCCGCCCATGGCGTCACCATCACCTCGACCAACCAGGTGATGGCCGAGCTTGCAACCGACTGGTCGTCCCCCGCCGGCGCTGCGATCCAGACCGTGATGTATGAGGAAAACCTGAAACGGCTGATCGAGGCGTAGAGCCACGTCCGATCTGACTGAACCGCCGCGCGGTCAGTCAGATCGGACCAAGTTGCTCTGGATATCATGATTTCTGGAGCGCGACCTGCACGGATCTGACGGGAGAGCACAGCCATGCTGACCATCCATCTGCACGCATCGCCTGAGGCCGCCTTTTACGTCAACAGCTTCATCCTGGAGGGGGAGAAATCCCTGGTGATCGTGGACACCCAGTTCCTGGTCTCCTCCGCTGCAGCCTTCGCGGCCATGATCGCCTCGCTGCACAAGCCGGTTGCGGCCATCATCATCACCCATCCGCATCCCGATCATTACAACGGCCTGCCGCAGATCGCAGCCCTTGCGCCCGCCGCGCCGATCTATGCGACCGAGGCCACCATCGCCGGCATCACCGCGACCCAGGCCGCCAAACGCCAGACCTGGCTTCCGGTCCATGGCGATGACTACCCAAAGACCGACGCGGTGCCGAACACCATCCTGCACGAGGGCGCCAGGCTTGAGATCGACGGTATCGTGCTCGAGGTCAGCGATCTGGGGCCCGCCGAGGCGTCGGACAACATTGCGATCTTCCTGCCGCAGGCCAATGCGCTGCTGGCCTCCGATTTCATCTACAGCGCATGCCATCCCTGGCTTGCCGAAATGCGCTCGCTCCAATGGCTGGCCGCCCTGGATCAGCTGCGCCGGCGCTTTGGCGGCATCGGGGCAGTTTACCCAGGCCATGGCCCGGCCGGCGATATCGGGTTGATCGAGGCGCAGCAGAGCTACATCCGCCATGTCCGGGCTTTGGTGTGGGATCATCTGGCAGCGTCCGCCACCCTGTCGGATGATGCGGTCTCGGCTATTCACGCGGCACTGGCCCACAGCCACAAGGATTGGCCACTGGCAGCGCTGATCGACCTCAACAGCCGCGCCCTGGCGCAGGAGCTGCTGGCAGAGCAGCGCGGCGGCGGAGTGGGCGCATGATCACGCTGGCCCCCGATCTGATCCTGCACAACGGGCAGATCACCACGCTCGACACCTCCATGCCGCAGGCCGATGCCGTGGCGGTCAAGGATGGTCTGATCCAGGCGGTGGGTCTGGCGCAGGACATCATCCCGCTCGCCGGACCATCGACGGTGATGATCGACCTGCAGCGGCGGCGGATGATCCCGGGTCTCGCCGACAACCACATCCACATCATCCGCGGCGGGCTGAACTACAATCTCGAACTGCGCTGGGATGGCGTGCGCTCACTGGCGGACGGCATGGCGATGCTCAAGGCGCAGGTGGCGATCACCCCGCCGCCGCAATGGGTGCGGGTGGTGGGCGGCTTCACCGAGAACCAGTTCCGCGAAAGGCGCCTTCCAACGCTGGACGAGCTGAACGCGGTGGCGCCGGCGACGCCGGTGTTCATCCTGCATCTGTATGACCGCGCGCTGATCAACGGGGCCGCCCTGCGCGCGGTCGGCTACACGCGCGACACGCCCAACCCGCCTGGCGGCGAAATCCAGCGTGACGCAGCGGGCAACCCCACCGGCCTGTTGCTCGCCAGGCCCGACGCCATGGTGCTTTACGCAACGCTCGCCGCGGGACCCAGGCTGCCGCCCGAGTATCAGATGAACTCGACGCGCCATTTCATGCGCGAGCTCAACCGCCTCGGCGTGACATCGGCCTGCGATGCCGGGGGCGGGTTTCAGAACTACCCGGACGACTATGCCATCATCGAGGCCCTGCACCGCCAGGGCGAGCTGACCATCCGCATCGCCTACAACCTGTTCACCCAGAAGCCGAAGGGGGAATTGGCGGATTTCACCCGCTGGTCGGATATGCTGACCCCGCGCCAGGGCGATGCGATGTATCGCCACAACGGGGCGGGCGAGATGCTGGTGTTCTCGGCGGCCGATTTCGAGGATTTCCGCGAACCACGCCCGGACCTGCCCGCCAGCATGGAGGATGAGCTGGAGGCGGTGGTGCGCCATCTGGCCGGCGCCGGCTGGGCGTTTCGCCTGCACGCCACCTATGACGAGACCATCACCCGTGCGCTGGATGTCTATGAGCGCGTGCACCGCGATCAGCCGATCGACGGGCTGCACTGGTTCATCGACCATGCCGAGACGATCTCCGACCGCAACATCGAGCGGATCGGACGGCTTGGCGGCGGCATCGCGCTGCAACACCGCATGGCCTATCAGGGCGAGTATTTCGTGGCCCGCTACGGCGCGCGCGCGGCCGAGCGCACCCCGCCGTTGGCCCGCATCCTGGAGATGGGTGTGCCGGTTTCGGTGGGCACCGACGCCACGCGGGTGGCCTCGTACAACCCATGGGTCGCGCTGTCCTGGCTGGTCAGCGGCCGCAGCTTCAGCGGCCTCACACTCACCCCTGCCCATAACCGCATCGACCGCACCACCGCCTTGCGCCTGTGGACCGAAAAGACCACCTGGTTCACCCGCGAGGAAGGCCTGAAGGGCCGCATCGCCCCCGGTAAATACGCCGATCTCGCCGTGCTCTCGGCGGATTACTTCGCCATCCCCGAAGACGCCATCGCGGACATTGAAAGCGTGCTGACCATCCTGGGCGGGCGCATCGTCCATGCCGCCGGCGACTTCGCCAGCCACAACGCGCCTCTCCCACCGCCGATGCCGGACTGGTCTCCGGTGCGCCGGTTCGGCGGCTATCAGTCGCGCCTGAAGGCGGAGGCGGTGACGCCGCAATCAATCCTCGGCCGCATCGCCGAAAGCTGCGCCTGTGCCGCTTCCTGCCTGGTGCACGGCCACGACCATGCGCGCAGCCGCACGAACGCACCCACCGAGGATGCCGGCTTCTGGGGCGCGCTTGGCTGCGCCTGCTGGGCGGTGTGACATGATCAGCGCCCTGCTCGGCCTGGCCCTGGGCACCGCCCTTGGGGCGTTCTGCCGCTGGTTCGATATCCCGTCCCCGGCGCCGCCAAGCCTGGCTGGTGCTGCGCTGCTGGTTGCGATGACGCTGGGATTTCTGTTGGCCGACGCGGTGCTGCCGGCGGGTCAGACCGTGCTGGGGGGAGGGGTTTGACCATGATTCGCACAGTGTCCGGCTTTGTGGTGGCCTTTGGCCTGGGGGCTGTCTGCCGCGCCTTCGGCATTCCCTCACCGGCGCCACCGGTGCTCAGCGGCGCATTGCTGGTGGTGGCGATGTCGGCCGGCTATGTCGCGACAGACCGCTGGGCCGCGCTGCATCCGGCGAAGAACCGAGACAACTGCGCGGGGCCCAGCGGCAGATGATCAAAATCCTGGCCTTGCTCCTGCTCTGCGCCGCCTATCTGCAGGGCGGTCTCGACAAGCTGCTGGATTTCGCCGGGGCCGTGGCGGAGATGCAGCATTTCGGCCTGCCGATGCCCCAAGTCATGGCCGTGCTCGTCATCGCGCTCGAACTCGGCGCAAGCCTGGGTATGGTCGTGGGGATCTGGCGCAAACCTTCCGGTGTGGCGTTGGCGCTGTTCACCCTGGCCGCCACCATGCTTGCCAACCGGTTCTGGGAGTTGCCGCTGGGGCCTGCCCGGATGATGACGGAGAACAGCTTCTTCGAGCATCTGGGCATTGCCGGCGGCCTGATCTATGCGGCGATCCGGGACGATGCGGCATGATCCGCCATCCCAGCCTGTCCGTCCTGCTCGGCATCAATGCCGGCTTTGTCGACACGTTGGGGTTCCTGGCGCTGCAGGGGCTGTTCACCGCCCATGTCACCGGCAATTTCGTCACCATCGCGGCAAGCCTGGTCACCGGCCATGCCGGGCTGATCGCCAAGCTTCTGGCGTTGCCGGTGTTCCTGCTGGTGGTTGCGCTGTGCGCGCTGCTGGAAGCACGCTGGAAGGCCAGAGGTGTGTCGCTGCGCAACCTGCTCGTGGTGCAACTCGCCCTGCTGGTGGCAACGGCATTGCTCGCCATGCTGTTCGGACCGTTTGGCGATGTGGATCAGCCTTGGGCGGTGGCGACCGGCCTGGTCGGGGTGGCCGCGATGGCGGTGCAGAACGCGCTGGGCCGGCTGCATCTGGGGCATCTGCCGCCCAGCACGCTGATGACCGGCAACTCCACCCAGATCGCGCTGGATCTGGTGGGGATCGGTCTGGGCAGTGCCGCCGTGTCGCCGGAAAGGTTGCGCAGCTTTGTCCTGGGCGTTGCCGCCTTCGCACTGGGCTGCGCCCTGGCCACCTTGGCCTTTGTCACGCTGCATATGGGCGCCTTTGTGCCGCCGGTGCTGCTGATTGCAGCTGCCGCCCTGCACTGGCAGGCTCGCCCCACCACTCAAATCTGACCGGAACCCCAGCCATGGAATTGCTTGCACAGCACGGTCTTGTCTCGGGCAGTCCGGAGCTGGTGATCGAGCCGGCCAGCAAGGATCTCGGTGATTTTCAGGTCCGCCGTGCCTTGCCCAGCATCAAGCGCCGCCTGGTGGGGCCGTTCGTGTTTCTGGATCATATGGGCCCTGCGGTGTTCGCGCCGGGGCAGGGGCTGGATGTCCGCCCGCATCCGCATATCGGGCTTGCCACCCTCACCTATCTGCTGGACGGCGCCATCCTGCACCGCTACAGCCTGGGCAACGCGCAGACCATCGTGCCAGGCGATGTGAACTGGATGACCGCGGGGCGCGGCATCGCGCATTCCGAGCGCACCGAGGCGGGGCTGCGCAGCACCGGCCAGAGCATGACCGCGGTGCAGAGCTGGATCGCCCTGCCGCAGGCGCATGAGGAAACCGATCCGGGCTTTTTCCACCACCCAGGCGCCGTCCTGCCCCTGCTCAGCGATCGCGGTGTGCAG
>CAIYCW010000077.1 GCA_903924855.1 uncultured Rhodospirillales bacterium
CCTTACCGTGAGACCTTCAAAGAATGGGTCCAGGGACCCCTGTCCCTGGCGGGGTCAAGGGGCAGAGCCCCTTGCCTTCCTTCCGTCCCCCTCAAGCTAAGCCGCGCGGGTGGACAGGACCGCGTGGGCGTGGCGGAAGCGGTCTGCCATGGCCGAGGGGGCCATGGCGCCGGAGAACAGCAGGTAGCCATTCATCACGAAGCTCGGCACACCGTTGATTCCGGCCTGTCGGGCGGCGTCTTCCAATGTGGTGGTCTCCGCGCGCAGGGTATCGGTGTCGATCTGGGCGGGATCGAGGGAGTGGGCATGGGCGATATCGGCCAGCACATCGGCTGCGCCGATATCGCGTCCTTCCAGGAAATACGCGGCCATCAGCGCTTCCTTCACCGCGTGCTGCACCCCTGCGGGGCCGGCCAGCTGCACCAGGCGCAGGGCGCGCGCCGTGTTGGGGGTGCGCTGGATACGGGCGAAGTCGAATGCGATACCGGCGGCCAGGCCCGCGCTGGCCACGTTGGCGTCCAGCTCCTGGGAGCGTTCCAGGCTGCCGAACTTCTTGATGCGGTACTGCTCCCGCGCCACGCCGTCTTCCGGCATGTCCGGGTTGAGCTGGAACGGGCGGAACCCCACGGTGAAGCTGAGCCCGTCCTCCGCCAGCAAGGACAGTGCGGTTTCCATATGGCGCTTGCCGATGAAGCACCACGGGCAGATCACGTCCGAGATGACGTCGATGCGCATGGCTCAGGCGGCCTTGGCGATGGACGGGCCATCCAGCGCCGGCACGCTCTCGCCGGCCAGGACCTTGCGCGCCCGTTCGACATCCAGCGTGCCATCCCAGCGCGCCACAAAGATGGTCGCCACCGAGTTGCCGAACAGATTGGTGATCGCGCGAGCCTCGGACATGAAGCGGTCGATGGCGAACACCAGCACGATGGAGGCCACTGGGATCTTGCCGTTCAGCGTGGCCAAGGTGGCCGCCAGGGTGATGAATCCGCCCCCGGTGATCGCCGCCGCCCCTTTGGAGGTCAGCAGCAGGATCATCAGAATGAACGCCCAGTCACCCAATGACAGGTCGATGTTCAACGCCTGCGAGATGAACGCGATCGCCATGGTGAAGTAGATCGACGTTCCGTCCAGGTTGAACGCGTAGCCCAGCGGCACCACCAGCCCGGTCAACGACTTGCCGCAGCCAAGGTTCTCCAGCTTCAGCATCAGCGATGGCAGTGCCGCCTCGGAGGAGGAGGTGCCAAGCACGATGAAAAACTCTTCCGACAGGTAGCGCATCAGCCCGAAGATCGACAGGCCGCAGAACCGCATCACCGCGGCCAGCACGATGAACACGAACAGAAAACAGGTGAGGTAGAACGCCCCCATCAGCCAGGCCAACGAGAACAGCGTCTTGATGCCGTACTGGCCGATGACGAACGCCATGGCACCGAACGCCCCCAGAGGTGCCACCTTCATGATCAGCCCAACAACGCGGAAGAACGCGTTCGAGGCCTCATCCAGCACATGGATCAGCCCTTTGCCACGCTCGCCCAGCTGCGCGCAGGCCACGCCGAACAGCACCGCGAAGAATAGCACCGGCAGAATATCGCCCTTGGCGAAGGCTCCCACCACGGTGTCGGGGATGATGTTGAGGATGAAATCGGTGGCATTGATATGCGGGTTGTTGACAAAGGCAGCCACCGGCTTGGTGTCGAGCTTCGTCGGATCGGCATTCACCCCGGCGCCGGCCTGCACGAAATGTCCCACCACCAGGCCGATGATCAGGGCGAAGCTGGTCAGCACCTCGAAATAGACAATCGCCTTCAGCCCGATCCGCCCGACGGAGGCGCTGTCGGTCAGCTTGCCGATGCCCACCACCACCGTGAGAAAGATCACCGGGGCGATCAGCATGCGCACCAGCTTCACAAACCCATCGCCCAGCGGCTTCATCTGGATCGCGATGTCGGGCGCGAACTGGCCAAGCAGCACGCCGACCACAACAGCCACCAGAACCTGGAGATACAGCCTCTTGGATTGCAAAGCGGCGCTTGCCATGACGTCTTCCCGATTTGTCAACGTTCAACGCTCAAGACTGTATGCAAATCGCCCCGCCTCTGGCGAGATCGAAGACCCCGCACTTGAAGCGCGCCTGGGTTGATCTATACCGGACGCGGCGCTGCTGCTGAGGAAGACAGGAACATGACGAATTACGTGATCACCCCGCCCGCCCAGGCGAGCATTCCGGTTGCCGGCGGCGGCGCCTTCCCGGTGCGGCGCGTCTATTGCGTGGGCCGCAACTACGCCGCCCATGCGCGTGAGATGGGCCATGACCCGGACCGCGAGGCGCCGTTCTTCTTCTGCAAACCGGCCGACGCCCTGCTCACCGGTGACGCGGACATGCCCTATCCGCCGATGACCAGCGACCTGCATCACGAGATGGAACTCGTTGTGGCGCTGAAAAGCGGCGGGTCCAACATCGCCGAGGCCGACGCGATGAGCCATGTCTGGGGCTATGCCGCGGGGCTAGACATGACACGGCGCGACCTGCAGGGCGAGGCCAAGAAGCTCGGCCGCCCGTGGGACATGGGCAAGGGCTTCGACCATTCCGCCCCGATCGGCCTGCTGGTGCCGGCCTCCGCCCTGCCCGATCCCGGCCACGGCAAGATCGAGCTGAAGGTGAACGGCACGGTTCGTCAGTCCAGCGACCTGTCCTTCCTGATCTGGTCGGTGGCCGAGACCATCGCCTATCTGTCCAGGCTGGTGACGCTTGAGGCCGGCGATCTGATCTTCACCGGCACGCCCGAGGGTGTCGCGGCCTGTGTGAAGGGCGACGTGCTGGAAGGCATGGTCGAAGGCGTCGGCACCGTGAAGACGAAGCTGGTCTGATCGGCGCGGCTCGGCGGCGCTACAGCAGCGCCGCCCACTCCGCCTCGCTGTAGCCGAGCTCGGCTGCGATCTCGCCCGTGTGCTCGCCCACCTTCGGCAGATCCCGGCGCAAGGCCGGGCGCTCGCCGTCGATCGAGATCGGCAGGTTGGGCAGCGACGTGGTCCGGCCATCCTCCAGCGTCACCGGCAACAGCCCGTCGCTGGCCAGCAGATGCGGATCGTCAAACAGCTCCACCGGCCGCGCGATCGGCGCGAACGGAAGTCCCAACTCCTCGAAGCGCGCCATCAGCGCGCCCTTGGTCAATGCCTTCAGCCGCTCCGCCACCAGCGGCACCACCCAATCCCGCGCCGCGCGCCGGTCCGCCTGGGTGACCAGCCGGGCGTCCGCCAGCAACTCCGGCAGATCGAACGCCTCGCAGAACAGCTTCCACTGCGTGTCCGTCACCACGCCCAGAAACACCTGGCCGTCCGCCACGGTGAAGATGTCATAGATCGGCCAGGCCACCATGCGCTCGCTCATCGGCGGCGCCTCCTGCCCGGTGATGGCGAACTGCGCCATGTGCTGCGCCATCAGCAGCACGTTGTTCTCGAACAGGCCCGCCTGGATATGCCGCCCCACGCCGGTGCTCTGCCGCTCGATCAACGCGGACAGGATGCCGATGGCGCCAAACATGCCGCCCATGATGTCATTGACGGAGGATCCGGCCCGCAGCGGCTGACCGCGCGGCCCGGTCATATAGGCAAGCCCGCCCATCATCTGCACCACCTCATCCAGCGCCACGCGGTGCTCATAGGGGCCGGGCAGAAACCCTTTGCAGGAGCAATAGACCAGCCGCGGGTTCAGCCGGCGCAGATCCTCCACGCCCAGACCCAGCCGGTCCATCGCGCCCGGGCGGAAATTCTCCACCAGCACATCCGCGGTCGCCAGCAGCCGCAGCACGAATTCCCGGCCTTTGGCGGATTTCAGATCCACCGCCACGCTGCGCTTGTTGCGGTTCATCATCGCAAAAAAGCCGGAGCCGGAGCCGCCAAGCCTGCGCGTGTTGTCGCCCACCGGCAGCGGCTCCACCTTGATCACGTCAGCGCCCAGATCGGCCAGCACCAACCCGGTGGTAGGGCCCATCACCATATGGACGAACTCGACAACCCGCACGCCTTTCAGCATCTGGGCACTCATCGTACGCCTCCGCCCAAACCCTGTTGCGCCCGGTAGGTCTTGGGAATGCCCGCCTGCGCCACATGGCCGTGCCGCGCCTCCGCAGGCAGACCCTCGGCCAGGAAGCGCCTGCAGTCGATCAGCTGATCGAGGTTGATGCCGGTGTCAAACCCCATGCTCTCCAGCATGAACACCAGATCCTCCGTCACGATGTTGCCCGAGGCCCCCGGCGCGAACGGGCAGCCGCCAAGCCCGGCCAGCGCCGCGTCGAAGCTGCGTATGCCGCAATCAAGCCCGGCCAGCGCGTTGGCAAGGCCCAGCCCCATCGTGTCGTGCAGGTGCAGCCCCTCCAGCACATCGCCGATCTCACGCCGCACGGCGCCCACGATGCGGCGGATCTGGGCCGGCTGCGCGTAGCCCACCGTGTCGGCCAGCGCCACCATATCCACCCCGGCCGAGGCCAGCCCCGCCGCCACCTTCAGCACCGCCTCATCGGCCACAACACCGTCGAACGAACAGCCAAACGCCGTCGAACACGCGGCCTCCACCTCCATCGGCCGCGCCTGGGCGCGCACCCACTCCACCACCCGGCCCACCTCCGCCACCTGCTCGGCGGGCGTACGGTTCAGATTGGCGCGGCTATGCCCCTCGCTCACCGAAACCGGGATCGTCACCCGATGCGCCCCCGCCTCATAGGCCGCCTGGGCACCGCGCAGATTGGGCGCCAGCGCCACCACCCGCAAACCCGGAACCAGCACCGCGTCCCGCACCACCACATCGGTGTCGCTCATCTGCGGGATCACCTTGGGCGAGACGAAACTGCCCACCTCGATCTCGGGCACGCCGGCTTGCGCCATGGCAGCGATCCAGGCCTGTTTGGTGCCGGTCGCCATCCGGCTTTTGGCCATCTGCAGCCCGTCGCGCGGCCCCACCTCGCAGACAATCACCCGCTCGCGCATCCAAGCCTCCCTGTCCTGCGCCGTTTCCCGGCACCATGGCCCGATCATGAACACTGTATTGCACCATTGCCAGATGGCGGCGAACACCTCATCTCTCACGAGTCCGCCGGTCAGGAGATCCGCATGCGCCGCGCCCTTCCCATTGCTGCCGCCCTGTTCTGCGTGGTCTCCCTGCCAGCCCTGGCGCAGTTCGGCGGCGGCCCGCCTGCGGTCGGCGTGGTGCAGGCAACGCGCACCCCGGTCACCGAAACCAGCCAGTTCGTCGGCCGCGTGCAGGCCACCGACAAGGTGGACATCATCGCTCGCGTCACCGGCTTCGTCGCAGAACGGCTGTTCACCGAAGGGGCCGAGGTCGAGAAGGGCACGCTGCTCTATCGCCTGGAACGCGGCCCATTCGAGGCCGATGTGCAGGCCAAACAGGCCGCCGTTCAGCAGAACGAGGCCTTGCTGCGCAACGCCATCATCTCGCTCAACCGCGCCCAGGCGCTGATCGACACGCCGGCCGGCCAGCGCTCCACCGTCGATGACCGTGCCGCCACCCAGGCAAGCCAGGCCGCCCAGTTGCTGGCCGCCCAGGCCCAGCTGAAACAATCGCAGATCAATCTGGACTACACCGAGATCCGCGCACCGGTCACCGGCAAGATCGGCCGGTCGGCGTTTGCCGTGGGCAATGTGGTCAGCCCCACCTCAGGCCCGCTCACCACCGTGGTCAGCCAGGACCCGATGTATGTCACCTTCCCGGTCTCGGTGCGCGAGGCGCTGGACCTGCGCAACCGCTATGCCGACAAGGGCGGCTTTGCCGCTGTCGTGGTGCGCATCAAGCTGCCGGACGGCACACCCTATAACGAGGTCGGCCATCTCGACTATGTCGACCCGACGGTTGCCGCCAACACGGACACGGTCAATCTGCGCGCCATCATCCCCAACAAGCTCCGCCCCGGCGCCAAGAAGGACGAGCCCGGCAACCGCGACCTGATCGACGGCTCCTTCGTCACTGTCTCCCTGGAAGGCGTGCAGCCGGTGCTGGCACTGACCGTGCCGCGCGGCGCCGTGCTGTCCGACCAGCAGGGCAATTTCGTCTATGTGGTCGACAACGAGAAGAAAGCCGCCATCCGCCGCGTCTCGATGGGCCAATCCACCCCCAGCACCGCCGTCATCCTGTCCGGCATCAACGAGGGCGACACGGTGATCTCCGAGGGCATCCAGCGCGTACGCCCCGGCGCCCCGGTCAACCCGGCCCCCGCCGCAGCCCCGCCTTCCACCGGAGCACCCTCCGCCCCCGTGGCCCCGAAAGGCTGAGCCGATGTTCTCAGACGTCTTCGTCGACCGTCCGCGGCTTGCCATCGTCATCGCCATCGTCACCACGCTGGCTGGTGGCATCGCGCTGACGCAGCTGCCGGTGTCGCAGTTCCCGGACATCGTGCCGCCGGTGGTGCAGGTCACCACCCGCTATCCGGGCGCCTCGGCCGCGGTGGTGGAGGCAACCGTGGCCCAGCCGCTGGAGGCCTCGGTCAACGGCTCCGACAAGATGATCTACATGAAGTCGAACTCCGGCAATGATGGCAGCTACACACTGTCCGTCAGCTTCGAGAACGGCTCCAACCCGGATATCAACACCGTCACCGTCAACAACCGCGTGCAATCGGCGCTGTCCAAGCTGCCGGCCGAGGTGCAGCGCAACGGTGTCACGGTGCAGAAGAAAAGCTCCGCCATTCTGGAGTTCCTGCAATTCTACTCCGAAGGCGGCAAACAGACCCCGCTTTTCGTCTCCAACTACGTCACCATCAACGTGCTCGACGCGATCAGCCGCGTGCCCGGTGTCGGTCAGGCGCAGCTGATCGGCGCGCTCGACTACTCGATGCGCATCTGGTTCCAGACCGACCGACTGCTGGCCCTGGGCCTCGCCCCGTCCGACATCCTCAATGCCATCCAGGCGCAGAACGTGCAGGCCCCGGTCGGACGGCTGGGCGCCAAGCCGATCGGCGATGACAACTCGCTGCAGATCAACCTGCAGACCAAGGGCCGCCTCGTCACCACCGATGAATTCGGCGCCATCGTCGTGCGCGCCAATCCGGACGGGTCCGTGCTGCGCGTGCGCGACGTGGCCCGCCTCGAACTCGGCGCCGCCTCGCAGGACACCGAAAGCAGGCTGAACGGCAACCCCGCTGTCACCATGGCGATCTATCTGGCGCCCGGCGCCAACGCGGTGGCCACCGCCCAGCGGGTCAACACCACGCTCGACCATCTCGCCGAACGTTTTCCGGACGGGATGAAGAAGATCATCTTCTACGACAGCACCACCTTCGTGTCGGACACGATCAACGAGGTGATCCACACGCTGCTGGAGGCCTTCGTCCTCGTCGTCCTCGTGGTGTTCCTCTTCCTCGGCAATGTCCGCGCCACGCTCATCCCGCTGATCGCCGTGCCCGTCTCGCTCATCGGCAGCTTCGCCGTCCTGCTGGCGCTCGGCTATTCGGCCAACACCGTCTCCCTCCTCGCCCTCGTGCTCGCCATCGGCATCGTGGTCGATGACGCCATCGTGGTGGTGGAGAACGTCGAACGCGTGATGGAGGAGGAACCCCTTCTCTCCCCGCAACAGGCTACCAAGAAGGCGATGGGCCAGATCACTGGCCCGATCATCGCCATCACCCTGGTGCTGCTCTCGGTCTTCGTGCCGATCGGCTTCATCCCCGGCATCTCCGGCATTCTGTTCCGCCAGTTCGCCGTCACCATCTCGGTGGCCATGGTGATCTCGGCCACCAACGCGCTCACCTTGTCGCCCGCCTTGTGCGGCATGCTGCTCAGCCACACCGGAGAGCGGCGCGGCATCATGGGCTGGATCTCCCGGCGCATCGACAATGTGCGTGACGGCTACGCCAGCATTGTGCGCCGCCTGGTGCGGGTCGCCGTGCTCGCATTGGTGCTGGTGGGCGCGGCCGGCGCCGGTGCTGGCTATCTGGCGCTGCACACGCCATCCGAATTCCTGCCCACCGAGGATCAGGGCGCCTTCTTCGTCTTCGGCCAGCTGCCGGACGGCGCCTCCGTCGCCCGCTCGCGCGAGGTGGCGCGCAAGGTCGAGAAGATCATGCTCGACCAGCCGCAGATCACCAACACACTCGCCATCGTGGGCTTCTCGCTGCTCGATGGCGGCGCGCAGAGCAACGCGCTGTTCCTGGTCGGCCGCCTCAAACCCTTCGCCGACCGCACCGGCCCAGGCGATTCCGTGCAGGCGGTGATCGGCAAGCTGTTCGGCGCCGTCAGCGAGATCCGCGAAGCCGCCGTCTTCCCGGCCAACCTGCCGCCGATCATCGGCCTCGGCACCGGCTCCGGCTTCGAATACCAGTTGCAGAACCTCGAAGGCCGTGACCCGGCCGAGATGGGCGGCGTGATGGGCGCCATGCTCGGTCAGGCCAATGCCGACCCGCGCCTGACCCGCGTGTTCTCCACCTTCTCCGCCAACACGCCCTCGCTGTTCCTCGACATCGACCGCGACAAGGCGCAGGCCGTGGGGCTGTCCATCGCCGATGTGTTCCAGGCGCTGCAGGCCACACTTGGCGGCATCTATGTGAACGACTTCAACCTGTTCGGCCGCACCTGGCAGGTCAACATCCAGGGCGAGGCGTCCGACCGCACGCAGATCTCCGATATCTGGCGCATCTTCATCCGCAACAAGCAGGGCACCATGGTGCCGCTGCGCTCGATCGCCGATGCCCGCATCGTGCTCGGCCCGCAGACCATCAGCCGCTACAACAACTACCGCTCCATCACCATCAACGGCTCGCCCGGCCCCGGCATCTCATCCGGCGTGTCACTGGCCGCGATGGCGGAGATCTCCAAGCGCACCCTGCCCTCCGGCTACGACTTCGAATGGACCGGCACCGCCTATCAGGAGATCAAAGCCGGCGGACAGACCGGCTTCATCCTGGGGCTCGCCGTGCTGTTCGCCTATCTGTTCCTGGTGGCGCTGTATGAAAGCTGGGTGATCCCGATCCCGGTGCTGCTGTCGGTCTCGGTCGGCGTGCTCGGCGCCTTCCTCGGCCTGACGATCGCAGCCTCCCCGCTCAACCTCTACGCCCAGGTCGGCCTGGTGGTGCTGATCGCCCTTGCCGCCAAGAACGGCATCCTGATCGTGGAGTTCGCCAAGGAGCAGCGCGAAGCAGGCCTCGGCATCGTGGACGCCGCCGTGCTCGGCGCCAAAACCCGGTTCCGCGCCGTGATGATGACATCCATCGCCTTCATCCTCGGCCTCGTGCCCCTGGTCTGGGCCGCGGGGGCCGCAGCCCTCTCACGCCGCGCCGTGGGAACGCCGGTCTTCGCCGGCATGCTGGCCGCAAGCTCCGTTGGCATCTTCCTGATCCCGATGCTCTACGTGACCTTCCAGACCAGCCGTGAATGGGCCAAGCGCAAGCTCGGCGTCGGAGTGAAACACCCCGAACACGCTCCAGGCGCTGCCGAGTAACACACACTCGTATAAGCGTGCCCCCTTGGCATCCCGCCAGCCACGCGTAACTCTATGGCCAAAGCCAGATCACCGGAGATCGCCTCATGACCCAGTTCGGCCTCGCCCAGCCCGTCCGCCGTGTTGAAGACCCGCGCCTGCTGAAAGGCGCCGGCGCCTACACCGATGACATGACGCTGCCCGGCCAGCTCACCGGCATCGTGCTGCGCAGCCCGCACGCCGCAGCCAAGATCACCCGCCTTGACACCACCGCCGCCAGCAAGCTCCCAGGCGTCGTCGCCATCTACACCAGCGCCGATCTCGACGCGGACGGCATCGGCGAGCTGCCCTGCCAGGCGCTGATCAAGAACAAGGATGGCAGCGACATCCACAACCCGGGCCACCCTGTGCTGGCCCGCGGCATCGTCCGCCATTCGGGCGACCCGGTGGCCTTCATCGTGGCGGAGACCGCCGCCGCCGGCCGGGACGCCGCCGAGGCGATCGAGGTGGAGTATGAGGTGCTGCCCTCCATCACCGATCTCGCCGCGGCGCTCGACGACACCGCCACCCGCGTCTGGCCCGAGGTTCCCAACAACCAGGTGTTCGACTGGGAGATTGGCCAGAAGGACAAAACGGCCGAGCTGTTCGACAGCGCGGCCCATGTCACCCGCCTGACCGTGGTCAACAACCGCATCGTCGTCGCCTCCATGGAGGCACGCGCGGCGCTGGCCAGCTTCGAGGATGGCCGCTTCACCCTGCGCACCAACACCCAGGGCGGCTGGCTGCTCAAGCGCGTGCTGGGCGAACAGGTGTTCAAGACCGGCCAGCCCAGCTTCCGCATCCTCACCCCCGATGTCGGCGGCGGCTTCGGCATGAAGCTGTTCGTCTACGCCGAACACGTGCTCACCTGCTACGCCGCGCGCAAGCTGGGCCGCCCGGTGCGCTGGGCCTCTGAACGCTCCGAAGCCTTCCTGTCGGACACCCATGGCCGTGACAACATCACCCTGGGCGAGCTGGCGCTGGACGCCAACGGCAAGTTCCTGGCGCTGCGCACCCGCAACATCGCCAATATGGGCGCCTATCTCTCCACCTTCGCCCCCTACATCCCAACCGGCGCCGGCACCGGCGTGCTCGCGAGCATCTATGGCTTCCAGGCGGTCTACGCCAACGTCATCGGCGTGTTCACCAACACCGTCCCGGTGGACGCCTATCGCGGCGCCGGCCGTCCGGAGAGCAACTACCTGGTCGAACGCCTGATCGACACCGCCGCCCGTGAGCTCGGCATCGACCGCGTCGAGCTGCGCCGCCGCAACATCGTCCCGCCCGAAGCGATGCCCTACGTCACCCCCGTCGGCAAAAACTACGACAGCGGTGACTTCAACATCGTGCTCGACGCGGCCCTCGAACGCGCCGGCTGGCAGGGCTTCGAAACCCGCCGCGCCGAGGCCGCCAAACGCGGCAAGCGCCGCGGCATCGGCCTTGCCTACTACCTTGAAGCCACCGGCGGCGCCCCCACCGAACGCGCCGAGATCCGCTTCGCCGAAGACGGCTTTGTTGACGTGTTCGTCGGCACCCAATCCACCGGCCAGGGCCACGAGACCGCCTATGTCCAGCTCACCGTCGATCAGCTCGGCGTGGACGGCACCAAGGTGCGCATCCACCAGGGCGACACCGACGCCATCCCGGTCGGCGGCGGCACCGGCGGCGCGCGCAGCCTCTACTCCGAAGGTCAGGCCATTCTCGCCACCGCCGCCACCATCATCGAAAAGGGCAAACAGGCGGCCGCCGACCTGCTCGAAGCCGCCAAGGTGGACATCACCTTCGAGGATGGCCGCTTCTCCATCGTCGGCACCGATCGTGGCGTGGACATCGTCTCCCTCGCCGCCACCCAGCGCGCGAAGCTTGCCAAGGGTGAGGACGCCATCATTCTGGACGCCGCCGAGATCGCCGAGATCAAGGCCCACACCTTCCCCAATGGCTGCCACATCGCCGAGGTCGAGGTGGACCCCGAAACCGGCAACATCGACGTGGTGCGCTACGTGGTGATGGACGATGTGGGCAAGGCGGTGAACCCGATGATCGTGCGCGGCCAGGTGCATGGCGGTGTGGCGCAGGGCCTGGGCCAGGCACTGCTGGAAAACACCCATTACGATCCGGAAAGCGGCCAGCTGCTCGCCGGCTCCTTCATGGACTACGCCATCCCGCGTGCGGACGACCTGCCGGACATCGATGTGGACTTCATCGAAGTCCCCTGCCGCTCCAACCCGCTCGGCGTCAAAGGCGCTGGCGAAGCCGGCGCCGTCGGCAGCCCGCCCGCCCTGATCAACGCCGTGATCGACGCCCTGCAACCGCTCGGCGTCACCCAGATCGACATGCCGGCCACCCCGGAACATGTCTGGCACGCCATCACGGCGGCGAAGGCGGCCTGAGAACGCTTTTCGGTGCGACCCAGGGGGGCTGCTCGCCCCCCTGGACCCCCTCGCCAGGGGCCGAGCCCCTGGACCTCTATCTTATTTTTGGTTGATGGGAGGGGACAGCCGCGGCTGCCCCTCCCATCACCCAAAAACAGACTGGGTTCCAAGGGCCCGGCCCTTGGCGCGGGGATGCAAGGGGGCGCGCAGCCCCCTTGCGAACGAACTGCCAAAGCGATCGCTCAGCCCCGCACGAACATCGCAACCGTTACCGCAAGCCCCACCATCACCACACCAGCACGCAACAGCCGGTCCGGAATCCGCCGCAGCAGCCACACGCCGGACAATCCGCCAAGGCTCGATGCCACAGCGGCGATCACTGCCTGCGGCCAGGCGATATCGGGTGCTGTGAAGAACACCAGGGCGGCCGCCAGATTGATCACGCTGGCAAACACATTCTTCATCGCACTGGCGTTGCGCACCGAAACGCCGGCCAGCGAGAGCAACGCCAGCATCACAAAGCCCATCCCGCCGCCGAAATAGCCGCCATAAATGCCCACCGCGAACTGGATCAGCGCCGTCGGCCGCGGCGGCAGTTTTGCCGCCTCCGCCTGCCCCGGCTTGCGGCCAAAACTGCCCCAGGCGAACACCAGCGTCGCAAACAGCACCAGATACGGCACCATCGCCGCGAAGAACGATGGCGGGGTCGCCAGCAGCAGCAACGCGCCCACGGCACCACCGGCCAGGCTGATCAGCACCAGCTTGGTGAACGAGATATCCCCCACACCCTGCGCCAGATGCCGCCCCGCCCAGCCGCTGGCGATCTGCCCCGGAAACAGCGCCACCGTGTTGGTGATGTTCGCCGCCCGCGGGTCAAGCCCGGTAAGCAGCAGGGCCGGAAAGGTGATGAACGAGCCGCCACCGGCCAGCGCGTTCATGGCGCCCGCAAAGAAGGCAGCCCCGCCAAGGGCCAGAAACGAGATCGGCAGATGTGAGATGTCCATTGCGGGCGATTAGCCGATGCCCGGCCGCCTGCCCAGCCGCGTATGCGGTATGGGAGGATTGCTGTCCTTAACCGGCCTCGGTGAACACAACGCGCCGGCCGCTCGCCTCCCCCAGCGGCACCAGCGTGTAGAAATCCTTCATCGCCTCGGTGATTGTCACCCCCGCCAGCTGCGGCGCCAGCATCCGCCCGGCGCGCTCCCACATCGGCGCCCCCCGCAACACCAGCCGCAGCCGCGACGGCGGCAGAAACAGCGCCGTGTCACGCTGCTCGATGCGAAAGAACCCGGCCTCCAGCAGCCGCGTGATCTGGCCCGGCGAATAAGGCTGGCCCTGGCCGAACGGCGTGCTCTCCAGATGCGCCCACAGCCCGCGGCGATTGGGGGTCACCACCAGCAGCCGCCCGTCATCCTTCAACACCCGCCAGATCTCGCGCAGCAGCCGGCGCGCATGATCGGCCGCCTCCAGCCCATGCACCAGCAGCACACGATCGATCGACAGATCGGCAAACGGCAGCGCGTCCTCATCGGAGGTCACTGACAGGCTGGGCGCACCCACCGGAAAACAGGCAGGTGCCACCTGCGACGGCGTCAGATGAATGCAACGCGTGGCCGGCAGATGCGATCCGGGCTGTGGCAGATAATGCCGCAGATAGGGCGCCGTGTAGCCGATCCCCAGCAGGCTCTGCCCCGGCAACGAAGGCCAGATCGTGGCAATCCGCGCGCGGATCAGCCGCGCCACCACCGCCCCCTGGGCTGAGGCATAGAACGGCGCGATCGGGTGGGTGTCATGCCTCATGTATTGGCTTCTACCATCTTCCGGACGCGGGTTGCAGGCCGTGCTGGCAGTGGTAAACCAAGGCCATGCTCAGCGCTCATCCCATCCCCATCCTCTCTGACAACTATGCCTGGCTGCTGCGGTGCGGCGAGACCGGCGCCACCGCCATAGTCGACCCCGCCGAGGAGGCGCCGATCATCGCCGCCATCGAGGCCGCAGGCGGCAGGCTGGATGAAATCTGGATCACCCATCACCACGGCGACCATATCGCAGCCGTCGAACCGGTGGCCGCCCGCTACGGAGCCCGGATCATCGGCGCCAAGGCGGATGCGCACCGCCTGCCGAAGCTCGATCTCGCGGTGGTCGAAGGCGATAACGTCACACTCGGCGCCGCCACGGCGCTGGTGGTCGACACGCCCGGCCACACGCGCGGGCACATCGCCTATCACTTTGCCGCCGATCACGTCCTGCTGTGCGGCGACACGCTGTTCAGCCTCGGCTGCGGCCGCCTGCTGGAAGGCACCGCCGAGGAGATGTTCCACTCGCTTGCCAAATTCGCGAAACTCTCGCCGGAAACCCTGGTCTGCTGCGGCCACGAATACACCGAGAGCAACGCGAAATTCGCCCTTCATGTCGACCCGGACAATCAGGCCCTGGTCGCCTTCGCCGCAGGTGTCACACAACAGCGCCTGGCCGGTCTCTCCACCATCCCATCACGCCTGGGCGACGAAATGGCGTGCAATCCGTTCCTGCGTGCACCGGACGTGGCAAGCCTCGCCCGGCTGCGTGAGGCAAAAAACAAATTCTGAGGAAACGCCGGATGCAACTCTTCCACTCGCCTGCCAGCCCCTACGCGCGCAAGGTCTATGCCTGCGCGCTGGCACTCGGCCTTGAGAACCGTATCACCCTGGTGCCAACCAATCCGCACATCTCCCCGGCCGAGCTGCTGGCGCAGAACCCGCTCAGCAAGATCCCCTGCCTGATCACCGATGACGGCGAGGGCCTCTATGACAGCCGGGTGATCGTCGAATATCTCGACAGTCTGGGCGGCGCCGTGCAGCTCTTCCCCAAGGCGGGCCCCGAGCGCTTCGCGGCCCTGCGCCTGCAGGCACTCGCCGACGGCATCATGGATGCCGCCGTCGGCCGCCGCATGGAGGTGATGCGCCCGCAGGAAGCCGCGCGCGATGCGGTGATGGCGCGCCAGAAGGCCGCTGTTGACCGCGCGCTGGACGTGCTGGACGGCATGACCCTGCCGCAGGAGCTGAATATCGGCACCATCGCGGTGGCCTGCGCGCTCGGCTATCTCACCTTGCGCTTCAGCGACGAGCCATGGCGCGAGGGCAATCCCAACCTCACCGCCTGGTTCGCCAAGTTCGGCCTGCTGCCCTGCATCGCCAGCACCAAGCCGAAAGCCTGATGGTGGATCTGCGCGATCCCACGCTCACCGCCGAGCAGGTGATCGCGGCCCTCGGGCTGCAGCCGCACCCCGAGGGCGGCTTCTACCGTGAAACCTGGCGCGACAGGCCGGCGGATGGCAGCCGGGGTGCCGGCACCGCCATCCTGTTCCTGCTGGCGCTGGACCAGTTCAGCCACTGGCACCGCGTCGATGCCAACGAGCTGTGGATCTGGCAGGCCGGCAGCCCGCTGGTGCTGTCCGTCTCACCGGACGGCCACGACGCGTCCGCCCACTGGCTCGGCCCGGACATGACAGCACGCCAAAGCCTGCAGCATCTGGTGCCCACCGGCCATTGGCAGGCCGCCACCAGCCTTGGCGCCTGGACACTCGTCACCTGCACCGTCTCACCCGCCTTCGACTTCAACGGCTTCGAGCTGGCCCCACCGGATTGGCGCCCCACACCGCGACACTGACGCCGTTCAGGCTGGTCAGGCGCTGCGAAACGTGGAGAATAAAATCCACGATAAAAAAAGAACAAGAAGGAGGCCGTCATGCGCCCAAATCTTGCAGCCCTCGCCCTCATTGCGGCCGGCCTGCTGCCATCGGCCAAGGCCGAAACCATCCACATCGCCAAGCAATACGGCATCTCCTATCTGCCGCTGATCGTCATGCAGGAGGAAAAACTGCTGGAGGCGGAGGGCAAGGCCCGCGGCCTCGACCTCACGGCCGAGTTCCTCACCATCTCCAACGGCGCCACCATCAACGACGCGCTGATCTCCGGCAATCTGGAATTCGCCTCAGGCGGCGTCGGCCCGATGCTGACGATCTGGGGCAAGACGCGCAGCAATCTCAAAGTGCGTGGGGTCGCTGCCCTCAATGCCATGCCGATCTGGCTCAACACCTCCAACCCGAATGTGAAGGCGCTGCATGATTTCGGCCCGGGCGACAAGATCGCCCTACCCGCGGTGAAGGTGACGATCCAGGCCGTCGTGCTGGAAATGGCCGCCACCCAGGAATTCGGCCTCAAGGCCTTCGACCGCTACGACGCGCTCACCGTCTCACTCGGCCATCCGGACGCACAGACCGCGCTGATGAGCTTCAAATCCGAGATCAACGCGCATTTCACCTCAGCGCCTTTCATGTACGAGGAACTCACCGACCCGCGCATCCACCGCGTGCTGGACAGCTATCAGGTGCTCGGCGGCCCGCACACCTTCAACGCGGTCTGGGCCACCACGGCGTTTCACGACAGCCACCCCAAGGAATACGCGGCCTTCCTCGCGGCGCTGGACCGCGCGCAGAAGCTGATCAAAGCCGACCCGCATCACGCAGCCGAGCTCTATCTGCACAACGAGGGCGGCAAGATCCCGCTCGAGCGCGTGGCGGAGATCATCGCCAAGCCCGAGAATGAATGGACGATGCAGCCCAAACAGGTGATGAAATTCGCCCATTTCATGCACGAGACCGGAGCCGTCTCCACCGATCCCACCGATTGGAAGGAGCTGTTCTTCCCCGAAATCCATCAGGGCGGAGGCAACTGACATGGCGAGCAACGCAATCGAGATCCGCCCGGTCACACCCAGGATCGGCGCTGAGATCTTTGGCATCGATCTCAACCAACCGCTGAGTGACCAGGAATTCCAAACGATCCACCAGGCGCTGATGGATCACCTGGTGATCTTCTTCCGCGACCAGGACCTCACCCCACAGGCGCAGATGGCGTTCGGGGCCCGCTTCGGCAGGCTGCACATCCACCCCGCCGCCCCCTCGGTGCCAGGCTTCCCGGAGGCGATGATCATCCACGCCGATGCCAACTCCACCTATGTGAACGGCGAAAGCTGGCATTCGGACGTCTCCTGCGAGGAGGAACCACCGATGGGCTCCATCCTGCGCATCCACACTTTGCCCGAGATCGGCGGGGACACGCTGTTCGCCAACATGTATGCGGCGTTCGAGACGCTTTCCGCCCCGATGCAGACCCTGCTGCGCGGCCTCACCGCGGTGCATGACGGCGAACTGCTCTATCGCGGCCGCTATACCGGCAACGATGCCGGCCGCGTCTACCCAAAGGCCACGCACCCGGTCATCCGCACCCACCCGGTCACCGGACGGCCCGCTCTGTTCGTCAACTCGTTCTTCACCTCGCGCATCGTCGAGCTGAGCAAGGCGGAAAGCGACGCGCTGCTTGCCTTCCTGTTCCGCCACATCGAAACCCCCGAATTCGCCTGCCGCTTCCGCTGGCAGAAGAACTCGGTGGCGTTCTGGGACAACCGCTCCGCCCAGCACCACGCGCTGTGGGACTATTTCCCCGCCACACGATCCGGCGTGCGTGTGACCATCTGCGGCGACAAACCCTACTGAGGCGCCCATCCCCCGTCCTTGCGCCCGCACTGACGGGGGAGGAAGACGTCAGAACCCCACGAGGTCGCCGCCCTTCAGCGCCAGCATCTGCCGCGCCTCGGCAGGTGTTGCGATCTCCAGGCTGAGATCCTCCAGAATGCGGCGGATCTTGGCGACCTGCTCGGCGTTGGAGGTCGCCATCCGGCCCTTGCCGATATACAGGCTGTCCTCCAGCCCCACGCGCACATTGCCGCCCAGAATGCCGGCCATCGTGCAGAAGCTCATCTGATGCCGCCCGGCGGCGAGCACCGACCACACGTAATCCTTGCCGAACAGCCGGTCCGCCGTCTCACGCGCGAACATCAGATTGCGCACATCCGGCCCGATGCCGCCGGTGATGCCAAAGATGCTCTGCACGAAGAAGGGCGGCTTCACCCAGCCTTTCTCCGCGCAATAGGCCAGGTTGTAGAGATGGCCGATATCGTAGCACTCGAACTCGAACCGTGTGCCGTGCTCCTCGCCCAGCGTGCGGGTGATGCTCTCGATGTCCTTGAACGTGTTGCGGAAGATGAAATCCGTGGTGCCTTCCAGGTAGGGCTTCTCCCAGGCATGCTTCCACTCGGTCCGCTTGCCCACGGCCCCTGAGATGTTGAAGTTCATCGAGCCCATGTTGAGGCTGCACATCTCAGGCTTCGCCACCAGCGGCGCCGCCAGGCGCTCGGCCACCGTCATGCCCAAGCCCCCGCCGGTGGTGATGTTGATCACCGCATCGGTCGATTGCTTCACCACCGGCAGGAACTGCATGAACACCGCGGGGTCGGGCGTGGGCGAGCCATCAACCGGGTTGCGCGCATGCAGATGGATGATCGCAGCCCCGGCCTCCGCCGCCTCGATCGAGGAGCGCGCGATCTCCTCCGGCGTGATCGGCAGGTGCTCGGACATCGATGGCGTGTGGATCGCACCGGTCACGGCGCAGCTGATGATGACCTTGGACATGCTGATCTCCCAGTGTGTTTTCGTTGCGGCGAGTGTGCCGTGCTGTTGATCGCTTGACCAGATGGCCGCCGCCTGCGGGGCGAGGTTCGCCCGCTCTACAGCAGGCACAACGCGCGCAGCTCGCGCTGCAGCGACGCCGGCAGCTCGCCATCTCCGAGCACCGAAGCCGCGCCGATATCCGCGGGCGCCGCCTCCGGCTGCAGATAGCGCCAGCCCTGAAACGCCCGCATCGGCGTGGCGGCCACGGGCACCAGCAGCGGGTCCAGCACCAGCCCCGCGCATTTCGTGTCATCGTCCCAGCGATCCTCGATCACGTCCACAATGCGCTGGCGCACCACAACGGCACCGCCGATCACCCAGTAGATCGAGCCGCCATCACAAAGCTCATCCGCGCGGCGCGGGATCTGGCGCGTCTGATGGCGCAAGGGCGGCCGGCTGGCGGCGCGCATCGCCTGCACGTCACGCAAATGGGCAATGTCACGGATTCCCACCGCCAGCTTGACGAGATGCAGCATGATGCCGATGTGCGGCGGACGAGCCAATAACGCAAGGGGAGCGAACATGCCGGATGGCAGCAACATGAATGGCGGCGGCGGGCGCGGCATGGTGCGCAACGTGCTGGGCGGTATTCTGCAGCCCTGCTCCACAGAGCCGCTGACCGGATTTTACCGCGACGGCTGCTGCAACACCGGCCCGCAGGATGTCGGCAGCCACACCGTGTGCGCCGTGGTCAACGAAGCCTTCCTGACCTTCAGCAAAAAAGTCGGCAACGATCTCTCAACCCCGATGCCGCAATACGGCTTCCCCGGCCTGAAACCGGGCGACCGCTGGTGCCTCTGCGCACCACGCTGGCAGCAGGCCTACGCCGCAGGCTTTGCCCCAGGCGTCGTGCTGGGCGCCACGCATGAGGGCGCCTTGCAGTTCTGCGGGCTCGACGATCTGCGATCGATGGCCATTGATACGCAATGAGATGATCTTTTCTGTCAAATGACGGTATTGCGGCATTGATCTTGCGTCAAACGCAGGGCACCTTCGCGCCGCTTGCGGGGCTGTGCCCGCAACCGACATGAGGAACACACGCAATGATGCGCACAACACTCAAGGGCGGGCTGGTTGCAGCCGCCCTTCTTGCCGCCGCCCCGGCTTTCGCCCAGGGCTCCGGCTCCACCACGCTGGACGCCATCAAGGCGCGCGGCACGCTGATCTGCGGTATCGCCGGCGCCGTGCCGGGCTTCTCGCTGCCGGACAGCAAGGGCGTCATGCAGGGTCTGGACGCTGACACCTGCCGCACCGTAGCCGCCGCCGTGTTTGGCGACGCGACCAAGGTGAAGTTCACCCCGCTGACCTCCACCAACCGCTTCACCGCCCTGCAGTCCGGCGAAGTGGACATGCTGTCGCGCTCCACCACCTGGACGCTGGGTCGTGAAGCCAGCCTCGGCCTCGAATTCGCCGGCGTGAACTACTATGACGGCACCGGCTTCCTGGTGAAGAAGGCCCTCGGCGTGAAGGACGCCAAGGAACTCAACGGCGCCACGGTCTGCGTGCAGCCCGGCACCTCCACCGAGCTGGCGGACGCCGATTTCTTCCGTCTCAACAACCTGAAATTCACCCCGATCCTGATCCAGGACCAGGCTGAAATCGAAGGCGCGTTCCTGTCCGGCCGTTGCGATGCCTACTCGACCGACAGCTCGGCGCTCGCCACCTTCCGCGCCACCCAGCCCAACAAGGACGACTTCCTGCTGCTGCCCAACATCATCTCCAAGGAGCCGCTCGGCCCCGTGGTGCGCAAGGGTGACGACAAGTGGTTCGATATCGTCCGTTGGACCTACTTCGCAACGGTTGCCGCCGAGGAATACGGCGTGGACAGCAAGAACGTGGACGAGATGTTCACCACCTCCACCAACCCGGACATCCGTCGCCTGCTCGGCGCTGAGGGCGACCTCGGCAAGCAGCTCGGCCTGGATGTGAAATTCGCCTACAACGTGATCAAGCAGGTCGGCAATTTCGGCGAATACTGGAACCGCAACATCGCCGTGCTCGGCGTGCCGCGCGGCATCAACAACGTCTGGACCAAGGGCGGCCTGCATTACGCACCGCCGCTGCGCTGATCTCGGCGCGGTTAACCATGGCTGAAGAACGGCCGCCCCATCGGGCGGCCGATTTTTCGCCCGACCGGGCGCAGATGACCGTTTTGCGGTCACTTTTCTGACCAGGCCGTGACGAACGGTTGATCTTGTCGCCCGCTCGAAGCAGACTTCTGGGGTGCAATGGTCGCAGCTCTCTCGGCACGATCCTTGCTCACCTTGTTTTCCGACGCATGTCAGACGTGACCAGAACCCAGGAACGCAATGTCCGCCAGTGTTGATCCCCGCCTGCTGAACCCGCGCGTGGCACCCAAGCGCACCATGCGGCTGTCCTGGTCGGACCCGAAATTCCGCAGCATCCTGGTGCAGGTGGCAATCATCGGCCTGCTGCTCGGCTTCGTCGGCTACCTCGTGCACAACACGATGCAGAACCTGGAAATCCAGCACATCGCAACCGGCTTCGGCTATCTGAACCGCCAGGCCGGCATCCCGATCGCCGAATCGCTCATCTCCTACAACCCGGCCGTCAACACGTACGGACGCGCCATCTTCGTGGGGCTGCTGAACACGCTGAAGGTCGCCGTGCTCGGCATCGTGCTGTCCACCATTCTGGGCACGCTGATCGGCATCGGCCGACTGTCCAGGAACTGGCTGATCGCCAAAACAACCGCCGTCTATGTCGAGGCCATCCGCGACATTCCCGTGCTGCTGCAGCTGCTGCTCTGGTACACCCTGATGCAGACCCTGCCGCAGCCCCGCCAGTCCTTCCACCTGGGTGATATCGCCTATCTGTCCAACCGCGGGCTGAAACTGCCGATCCTGGTCTGGCAGGACGCGCATTGGTGGACCCTGGCCGCCTTCGTGGTCGGCGTCATCGGCACCTTTGCCTGGAATCGCCGGGCCCTGAAGATCCGCGATGAAACCGGAGAGAAGCCGGCGATCTGGCCCGCCGCACTCGGCCTGTGCGTGGCATTCCCGGTTCTGATCTGGGGCGCACTCGGCGCGCCGCTCGAAATCGAACTGCCGAAACTGACCGGCTTCAACTTCGTCGGTGGCGGCACGATCTCGCCGGAATATTTCTCCCTCGAACTCGGCCTCGTGCTCTACACCGCCGCCTATATCGCTGAAATCGTCCGCTCCGGCATCCAGGCCGTGCCGCAAGGCCAGTGGGAGGCCGCCGGCGCCCTGGGCCTGCGCCAAGGCCAGATCCTGCGCGAAATCGTGCTGCCTCAGGCGATGCGGGTGATCATCCCGCCGATGACCAGCCAATACCTCAACATCACCAAGAACTCCTCGCTCGCCGTTGCCATCGGCTACCAGGATCTGGTGTCGATCTCCCAGACCGTGCTGAACCAGACCGGCCAGGCCATCGAAGGCGTCGGTATCTTCATGGCCGTCTACCTCAGCATCAGCCTGTCCATCAGCCTGTTCATGAACTGGTACAACGCGCGCATCGCGCTGACGGAGCGCTGAGAGCATGACCCCTCCCACCGAAGCCGCAACGCTCGGCCTACATACCCCCACCGCCGCCCGCGAACGCCCGCCGGCCAGCGTCTACGGCCCGATGGCCTGGATGCGCGCCAACCTGTTCAGCGGATGGCTGTCCACCATCGTCACCCTGGTGCTCGGCTACTTCGTCCTGCAACTGCTGTTCGGCATGGTCTCCTGGGGCGTGATCAACGCGGTATGGTCGGTGCCGATCGGCGCCAACAACCTGCCCGACCCGACAGCCTGCCGCGCCGTGCACGGCGAGGGCGCCTGCTGGGCCGCCATCGGCGACAAATGGCACCTCATCCTGTTCGGCCGCTACCCGTTTGATGAACAATGGCGCCCCGGCATCTGCATCGTCCTCTTCCTCGGCCTCTATATCGTCTCGGCCATGCGCCGCTTCTGGCGCGCGGAACTGGCGCTGATCTGGCTGGTCACCCTCATCGTGATCGGCCTGCTGATGTGGGGCGGCGTGTTCGGCATGCCCTATGTCAGCCAGGATACCTGGGGCGGCCTGCCGATCACCCTGATCCTGTCCACCTTCGGCCTCGCCGCCGCCTTCCCACTCGCCGTGCTGGTCGCCCTCGGCCGACGCAGCACCAAACTGCCCGCTGTCAAACTGATCTGCGTGCTCTATGTCGAACTCATCCGCGGCGTGCCGCTGGTGGGGCTGCTGTTCATGGCAAGCGTGATGCTGCCGCTGTTCCTGCCGGCCGGCTCCGGCAATTTCGACAAGCTGCTGCGCGCCCAGATCGCCATCATCCTGTTCGCCGGCGCCTACGTGGCTGAAGTGGTGCGCGGCGGCCTCGCCGCCCTGCCCAAAGGCCAGGCCGAAGCCGCCGACGCGCTTGGCCTGTCCTACTGGCAGAAAACCATGAAGATCATTCTGCCACAGGCCCTACGTCTGGTGATCCCACCCCTGGTCAACACCTTCATCGGTTTCTTCAAAGACACCTCGCTGGTCGTCATCATCGGCATCTTCGACCTGCTGCTGTCCGGCAAAACCGCCATGGCGGACCGCACCTGGCAGGGCACCGCCCCGGAAATCTACGGCTTCATGGCGCTGATCTATTTTTGCTTCTGCTACGCCATGTCATCCTACAGCCGCGGGCTTGAAGCCAAGCTCAGCCGCTCCCGCAACCGATAAGGGACAAACCCACTCCCATGAGCGAATCCGCCCAGCCCGCCATCGTGCTCGACAAAGTCAACAAATGGTACGGCGCCATGCACGTGCTGCGTGACGTCACCCTCAACGTCGCCGAAAAGGAACGCGTGGTGGTCTGCGGCCCGTCCGGCTCCGGCAAGTCCACCATGATCCGCTGCATCAACCGCCTGGAAACCCACCAGGAAGGCCGCATCGTGGTGGACGGCACCGAACTCACCGATGACCTCCGCGCGCTCGACACCATCCGCCGCGAAGTCGGCATGGTGTTCCAAAGCTTCAACCTGTTCCCGCACCTCACCATCCTGGAAAACTGCACCCTCGCCCCGATCGCCGTGCGCAAAATGCCGAAAGACGAGGCCGAAGACCTCGCCATGGAATTCCTGCGCAAGGTGAAAATCCCCGAACAGGCCAAGAAATACCCGGGCCAACTCTCCGGCGGTCAGCAACAGCGCGTGGCCATCGCCCGCGCCCTGTGCATGAAACCAAAGATCATGCTGTTCGACGAACCCACCTCCGCCCTTGATCCCGAAATGATCAAGGAAGTGCTCGACACCATGATCTCACTCGCTGAAAGCGGCATGACCATGGTCTGCGTCACCCACGAAATGGGCTTCGCCCGCCAGGTCGCCGACCGCGTGGTGTTCATGGACCGCGGCGAAATCGTCGAATCCGGCACACCCACCCGCATGTTCGAAGACCCCCAAACCGACCGCCTGAAACTGTTCCTGAGCCAAATCCTGCGCGGGCACTGAACCGCGGGGCGCGCGTCGCGGGCAGAAGGCCTTCGGCCGGACCAGGGCCTTGCCCTGCACCCACCAGGACCAGCGGTCCTGGACCTGCATCAGTTTGTCCCTGACGACAGAGGGGGCGTTGACC
>CAIYCW010000078.1 GCA_903924855.1 uncultured Rhodospirillales bacterium
GGCGGCGAGCGGGGCGACCAGCAGGCCCGCCAGCGCGCCGCCCGCCGGCGCCCCGGCCTGTTTGATGGAGAAAATCAACGTGCGGTGCTGCGGCGGCGCGGTGGCGGCCAGGATGCGGCTGCCGGCTGGCGGGGTGGGGCCATAGCCGAGGCCGAGCAGCACCGAGGACAGCAGCAGCGCCGGCCACCAGCCCAAGGCCGCGATTGCCATGGCAACGATAGCGCAGAGCGTGCCGATTTGCAGCGAGCGGATCGGGCCGAAGCGGGCCAGCAGCGGGCTGCCAAAGGCCAGGAACAGCACCGAGCCGAACGAGGTGAGCGACGACAGATTGCCAATGCGTTCCGGCGCGACCCCGGTGCTGGCGGTCATCAACGGGGCCACCACCGGCAGGCACTGGCCCATGAACGATGAGATCGTCTGCGCCAGCATGGTGGCCGACAGCGCCAGCAGCCAGACCGGCAGTTTCACCAGGCGACGTCCAGCAAGGTGCGCACCACCGCAGGGCCGTCGATTTTGCGCGGGTTGGTGTGCACCCAGCGGTCATGCATGGCGCCGGTGGCGATGGTGTCCAACTGGTCGGCGCGCACGCCCACGGCTTGCAGCGTGCCGGGCAGGCCGAGATCGGCGATCAGTGCGGCCACCGCGTCGCCAGCATCGCCGCCTGGCGCGCCCAGCGCCTCGGCGACCCAGGCCTGGCGGGCAGCGTTGACCGGTTGGTTGAAGCGCAGCACATGCGGCAGCATCACGCAGGACGTGTAGCCATGCGGCACCCCGGCAGTGCCGCCGAGCACGTGGCCGATGCCGTGGCTGGCACCTTTCGCCACGCCGTTTTGCGAGCCGACCATGGACATCCAGGCACCCAACTGGCAGTCGAGCCGCGCGGCGAGATCGTCGGGGTTCGCCTTGCAGCCGCGCAGGCCGCGCGCCAGCAGGCGCAGCGCGTGCATCGAGGTGCCATCGCTCATCGGTTGGCTATTGACCGAGCAGATATCCTCCACCGCATGATCGAGCGCGCGGATGCCGGTGGAAAGCCAGAGCCATTCCGGCGTTGGCAAGGTGACTGCCGGGTCCAGGATCACAACCTCCGGGATCATGGTGGCGGAGGCATAGGATTCCTTGCGGTGCACGCCGTCCGCAGCCTCGGTATCGGTGCAGCCGGCGAAGGAGGAGAATTCGCCGGCCGAAAGGGTGGTGGGGATGGAGATGGTCCGCACCTTGCCCGCTTTGGTTGACGGGCGGCGGGTGACGCCATCGGCATCGGTCAGCGCGCGCAGCCCGTCGAGCTGCGCCGGGGTGGTGATATCGTTGGCGAGGCAGAGCCCCACCATCTTCGCCGCATCGGTGACCGACCCGCCGCCGAGGGTGACCAGCAGGTCGGCCCCAGCGGCGCGGGCGGCATTGGCGGCGGCGACCACATCCACCCGCGGCGTGTGCGCCGGCATGTGCGTCCACACACCGGCGAGGTGGTTGCCCAATGCCGCCTGCGCATCGGCCACCAGCGCGGTTTCGCGCGCCAGTGTGCCGCTGGCCATCAGGAACACATGCGTCGCGCCCAGGCGCGCCCGTTCGGCAGCCAACGCGGCCGCGAAGGGTTGGCCGTAGATCACCCGATCCATATTCGGGTAGCGATAGGTGCCGTTCGGCATGGGCATGGCGGGCTCCGTTACATCAGTTTCGTGGTCACCACGAAGAAGGCGACGAAGACCACGCCCAAGCCCCAGACTACGCCGGTGATGTCGCGGGTGCGCCCGGCGGCCATGGTCAGCAGGATGTAGCTGAACGTGCCCAGGGCCATGCCGTTGATCAGGTTATTGGTCAGCACCGTGATCAGCAGTGTCATCACCACCGGCAGCGCGTTCATCATGTTGGAAAAGTCGATCCGGGCGATGCCTTGCATCATTAGCACGCCGACCAGCACCAAAGCGGGGGCGGTAGCTTGCGGCGGCACGATAACGAAGACCGGCCACAGGAACAGCGAAACCACGAACAAGGCCGCAACGGTGAGCGAGGTAAGGCCGGTGCGCCCGCCGGCCTGCACGCCGGTGACGCTTTCAATATACGCCGTTACCACGGACGTGCCGAAGATCGGCCCGACGATGGACGAGGCCGCATCAGTGGCGAAGGCGGCGGTCGCGTTCGGGATGGAGCCATCAGGCTTGCGCAAATTGGCCGCCCCGGTCACCCCGATCAGCGTGCCGAGGGTGGAGAAGAACTCCGCGCAGACGAAATAGAACAGGATCGGCAGCGCCAGCAGGAAATGGCTGAACAGCCAGCCGAAATCCAACGCCATGAAGGTGCTGGAGGGAAATTTCGGCCAGGCCAGGATCGAACTTGGCATCGCCGTGATCATCTTGCCATTGGCGCCGGGGACGAAGAAGCCGATGACGGTGAGCGCGGCGATGGAAATGATCAGCGCGCCGGGCACACCGCGCACCACCAGCACCGGCGTCAGCAGCAGCCCGGCCATGGTGAGCAGCACGCCGGGGGAATTGAGCGAGCCCATGGAAATATAGGTGCTGGGATTTGCGACGATGAAGCCGGCGCCGCGCAGCCCGATGAACACGATCAACGTGCCGACACCGGCCTGAATGCCGATCTTCAGCACCTCTGGCACATCTTTGGCGACTTTCTCTCGCACCTTGGACAGGCTGAGGGCGAGGAAGACCACGCCGGTAAAGGCCACCATCGCCAGCGCCCCCTGCCAGGGCACCCCCATCTGCTTGACCAGCACGAAGGTGAAGATCACGTTTGAGCCCATGGCCGGGGCGACTGCCAGCGGCAGATTGGCCGAAAGCCCCATCAGCACGCTGCCGAAAATGGCGGCAATCGCGGTGGCGATGACCAGTTCGCCGCGATCCATCCCGGCTTGCGACATGATCGACGGGTTGACCGCGATGATATAGGCCATCGCCGCGAAGGTGGTGGCGCCGGCGATCACCTCCTGACGGAAGGATGATCCGCGTTCGGCGTATTTGAAGTAGCGGGCGAGGGCGTTCATGACGATGCTCCTACCGATGAAGGCGATGGCCAGACGACGGGATGGGTTTCCCCGGTCTGCACGTTAACGAAGCCCTGCGGCGCCTGGTCGCAGGGGGCGACCAGCACCCATTGCCAGGGCGCGCAGGTGAGCGTGGCGAAGATCAGCCGTTCCGGGAAGCCGGGGAACCAGCGTGGATGGAAGGTGGGTTCGTACATCCAGTCCACCTTTTCGCCCTCGGCGTAGAGATGCTGCATTTCCGCATCCAGCGCTTCATGCGGGCGGCAGGTCATCAGCCCGCCGACCTCGTAATGCACCTTGGCCACCACCTCGCCGCCGCGCACCAGCACCCAGCCGCCTTGCATGTCCGCGAGCGTGTTGACCACCAGCGCCATGGCCGCGTCGGATGATCCGCTGACCCAGATATTGTGCTTGTCGTGCATCACCGTGCAGCCGAGCGCGGTATCCGGCGTGCGCGGCCCGCAGCCGAGCCAGAACATCTTCGACACTTTGCCCTCGCCGGAAAACCGATCGACGATGGCGAA
>CAIYCW010000079.1 GCA_903924855.1 uncultured Rhodospirillales bacterium
AGCAACCGGCTGGCCGGAAACCGCGCGCGCAACGCGGCCACCAGATGCCGTCCCACGAAGCCGGAGGCGCCGGTGATCAGCACGCAATCCGGCCCAGCCATGCCGATCAGCCCTGACGGACGAGCAGCTGCGCGCGATGGCGGGCCAGATCGGCCTCCACCATCTCGGCGATCATCGCCTCCAGCGAGATCTCCGGCTGCCAGCCCAGCACACGGCGCGCCTTGCTGGCATCGCCCAGCAGCACATCCACCTCGGCCGGGCGCAGATAACGCGGATCGGTGCGCACGAAATCCGCCATGTTCAGCCCCACATGGGCAAAGGCGATCTCGCACATCTCGCGCACCGAGGTGGTGCGCCCGGTGGCCACCACATAATCGTCAGGCTGATCCTGCTGCAGCATCAGCCACATCGCGCGCACATAGTCGCGCGCATGGCCCCAATCCCGCTTGGCGTCGATATTGCCGAGCAGCAGCTCGGATTGCAGCCCCAGCCTGATGCGCGCCACCGCATCGGTCACCTTGCGGGTGACGAACTCGATGCCACGCAGCGGGCTTTCATGGTTGAACAGAATGCCGCTGCTGGCATGCAGGCCAAAGCTTTCGCGGTAATTCACCGTGCTCCAATGCGCGTAGAGCTTGGCCACCGCATAAGGGCTGCGCGGGTAAAACGGCGTCGTCTCGGACTGCACCTGCTCCTGGATCAGGCCAAACATCTCACTCGACGACGCCTGGTAGAACCGCGCCCGGGGCCGTGCGATGCGCACCGCCTCCAGCATGTTGGCGGCCCCTAGACCCGTCACCTGACCGGTCAGCAGCGGCTGGTTCCAGCTCGATTTCACAAAGCTCTGGGCGGCGAGGTTGTACACCTCATCGGGCCCCACCTCCTGCACCGTGCGGATCAGCGAGGACAGATCGATCAGATTGCCGTCGATCAGCGTGACCCGGTCCAGAATGCCAAGCCAGCGCAGCCGCTCCCCCACCACGTCGGAGGACGAGGAGCGGCGCATCAGGCCAAACACCTCATACCCCTTGTCCAGCAGCAGCTGCGCCAGATAGGCGCCATCCTGCCCGGTGACGCCGGTGATCAATGCCCGCATGTTGGCCCTCATCCTGTCCGTCCCTGCCCTGTAACCGAGGCAGGCTGACGCCGCCAGCGTTGCTTCTACCTAATCCGGTCATTACAGCGGCACCAGCACGCCGCCCGGAACAGCTCCGGGGGCAAGGAGAGCACCATGCGCCTGTGGATCGATGTCGAGGATTTCTTCGCCCATGCGGCGGTCTCGACGCGACCCAGCGGCATCCAGCGCCTCACCTACGAGGTCTATGCCGCGTTGCGCGGCTGCGCGGCCACCCCGGATGCGGTGCAGTTCGTCCGCCATGACGGCAGCTCCGGCCTGCGCAGCATCGCCTGGGATGAGATCGACGCCCTGTTCCAGCGCCTATCCAACGGCGCCGCCCCACCACCGCCGCCAGCGCAGGCACAATCCGGCCCCTCCGCCACCCAGGCACGGCTGCGCCATCTCGCCTTCCGCCTGGCACCGGAGTTGCGTGAAGCGGCGGTCTCGGCCGCCCTGTCCAGCGCGCGCGCGCTCGCCGCCCTGGCCACCGCCGCACGGCTGTGGGCGCGCCTGGCCACCACAATGCTGCGCCGGATCACCGCCTCCCGGCCCACCCCCGCCTTTCCCATCGACACCAGCGCCGTGCGGGACTTCAAGACCAGCGTGCAGCCAGGGGACGTGCTGGGCATCTTCGGCTCGCATTGGCACGACCCCACCCATGCCGCCCGCGTGGCCAGCCTGCGCCAGGCCCATGGCCTGCAGGTGGCGGTGCTGGTCTATGACCTGATCCCGGTGCGGTTTGCCGAATTCTGCAGCCCTGGCGTGGTGCAGCGCTTCCATGCCTGGATGGGCGCCATGCTCGACCAGGCCGACCAGGTCTTTGCCATCTCCAACGCCACCGCCGATGACACGCGCGCCTACGCCGCCGAAACCGGCCGCCGCCTGAGCCGCCCGATCGTCGTGACCCCGATCGGCACCGGCTTTGGCGACCGGCCGGCGCCGATCCGCACGCAGCGCCTGCCAACCGGCCCTTATGTGCTGTTCGTCTCCTCCATCGAGGTGCGCAAGAACCATCTTCTGGCCTTCCGCGCCTGGAAACGCCTGCTCTCGCTGCTGCCGCGCGAGCAGGTGCCGGCCCTGGTCTTCGCCGGCCGCCAGGGGCCGATGGTGGGCGATCTGATGCAACAGATCGCCAACACGCAGAATCTCGGTGGCAAGCTGATCATCATCGACGACCCGAGCGACGGCGAACTGGCCGCCCTCTATGAAGGCTGCCGCTTCAGCCTGTTCCCCTCCTTCGCCGAGGGCTGGGGCCTGCCGGTGACGGAAAGCCTGGGCTATGGCCGCCCCTGCCTCATCGCCCATGCCACATCCTTGCCGGAAGCGGCAGGCCCAGGGGCGATCAGCTTCGATCCGGACAATCTGGGCGATGCGGTGGACAAGCTCGTCACACTCATCACCGACGAAACGGCGTTCTCCGCCTGGACCACCGCCACCGTTGGCCAATTCCGCCCGATCCCCTGGACCGAGACGGCACGCTGCCTGCTGCGGACACTCAGCCCTGCTTCCGACCCCAGGTGAGCTGTGCGGCCAAGGTCACCAGCACCAGACCCGACATCATCGGCAGCATCCAGGCCGGGCGCACCAGCATCGGCACCGCCAGATGCTCCCACGCCCAGTCCAGCACCGCGGATTTCGGCGCCTGGTCGATCCGCGCCAGGAATTTCGGGGTGATCCGCACCACCAGCCCGGCCAGCGATTCGAACGGCGGCATCACGCTCGCAATCCCCAGCGACAACACGAGAAGAAACGCACCAAGGGCCGCCAGAATCCTGGCGGCCAGCCCAGCAGACGGTCTTACACGCGTCGATCGCACCGGCATCACATGAACAGCTTTTCACCCGACTTGTCGCTATACATACCCGCGACGAACTCGCCATAGCCATTCCAAATCTGAGTCGGCACGCGCTCGTCACTGCCCAGCAGCGTCTCGGTGGCCTGGCTCCAGCGCGGATGAGGCACTTTCGGGTTCACATTGGCCCAGAACCCGTATTCCTCATCCTGCAACGCCTCCCAGAACGAGGTCGGCCGCTTGTCGGTGAACTCGATCTTGACGATCGATTTGGCGGATTTGAACCCGTATTTCCACGGCAGCGCCACGCGCAGCGGTGCGCCGTTCTGCGATGGCAAGGTCTTGCCGTACATGCCCACCACCATGAAGGCCAACTCGTTGGTGGCCTCCTGCAGGGTCAAACCCTCCAGATACGGCCACGGATAGAAACGCTGCCCCAGACCCGGCATGGTCTTCTTGTCGGCCAGCGTGGTGAAGGTGACGTATTTCGCGGACGCGGTCGGCGCACACAGCTCCACCAGCTTGGCCAGCGGAAAACCAACCCACGGCACCGTCATCGCCCAGGTCTCGACACAGCGATGCCGATACACCCGCTCCTCCAACGCCATCTGCTTCATCAGATCGTCGAACCCGATCTTGCGCGGCTTGGCCACCATGCCGCCGATCTCGATCGTCCACGGCTCCACCACCAGCGCCTGCGCCGCGCCATAGACGCTCTTGGACAGGCCGAACTCGTAGTAGTTGTTGTAGGTGGTGGCCTGGCGCTCCTCGGTGATGGCGCGGCCGGCCTCGTATTTCGCATTGCGCGCGGCCGAAAGCGGCGACAAGGCCCGCATCGCGTTCGGCGGCCGGCTGGGCCCGAACAACTCGGAAAGCTGCGCCTGCGCCGGCCCCGCAACGGCTGCCGCCGCCAGCGCGGCCCCGCCCAGCATCGCCCGGCGCCCCAACATCACAGCCTCAGGCGTCGCCTTGCTCTCAGCAATCTCCCAGCCTCGTGTGCGGCGGATCAACATGGCTCTGCTTCCTTCCTCGATCGGCACCGCAACCCAGGTGCCCGAATTCCACTCCAACCGGCAGCCCGGCTCAACATCAGGCCTTGCAGGTGGCCTTGGACTGGGCTGCAACAAGACCTTGATGGACGGGATTGCTTTGCCCCCGCCCATGGGAAACAGTCAGCCATCGCCGCTGTTACACGCCCGCGTCAAAAAAGAAGGCACATCCCCATGCACCTCTCCCGCTTCCCCCGCGTCAAACTCTGCCAGACGCCCACGCCGCTGGAGAAAATGGAGAACCTCACCGCCCATCTCGGCGGCCCGACGCTGTGGATCAAACGCGACGATCTCACCAATGTCGCAACCGGCGGCAACAAGGTCCGCAAACTCGAATTCCTGATCGGCGACGCGCTGGCCAAGGGCGCCACCCATGTCGTCACCCAAGGTGCGGTGCAGTCCAACCATGTGCGCCAGACCGCGGCGGTCTGCGCCAAGTTCAAGCTGAAATGCTCGGCCCTACTTGAACACCGCGTGCAGACCAACGATTCGGATTACCTGCAGGGCGGCAACGTGCTGATGGACAATCTGATGGGCCTGCACCTGGACCATTTCCCGGCCGGCACCGACATGGCAGCCGCCCTTGAAGCCAAAGGCGCTGAACTGGCCGCCGCCGGCGAGAAACCCTACCTCATCCCAGGCGGTGGCTCGAACCCGATCGGAGCACTTGGCTACGCCGCCGTCGCCCTCGAACTGGTCAACCAGGCCAACGAAATGGGCCTGAAGATCGACCGCATCGTCCACGCCACCGGCAGCGCCGGCACCCAGGCCGGCCTCGTCGCCGGCCTCAACGCCATCAACGCCGGCATCCCGGTGCTCGGCATCGGCACCCGCCTGCCGCAGGACCGCCAGGAAGCCAATGTCCACAAACTGGCCGAAGCCACCTCCGCCCTGCTCGGCGGCCCGGCCGTGCCGCGTGAAGCCGTGATGGCCAATTGCGACTATGTGGGCGAAGGCTACGGCATCCCCACCAAAGCCATGGCCGAAGCCGTCATCCTGCTGGCGCGCACCGAAGGCATCTTCCTCGACCCGGTCTACTCCGGCAAAGGCATGTCCGGCCTGCTCGACCTGATCCGCAAGAACCACTTCAACAAGGACGAAAACATCGTCTTCCTGCACACCGGCGGCCAGGTCGGCCTGTTCGGCTACGCCGACTACCTCAACGCCGCCGCGGCCGCCTGACCCGCACCCTGGACGATTGAGACTGCGGGTTCTTGGGGGTGGTGCTGAGCGCAAGGGGGCGCTGCCCCCTTGACCCCCGCCAAGGGGAGACCCCTTGGAACCCATTCGTTCAAAGCTGCGAGGAGAGGGGCATCACAGACGCGCGCAGTGTCAAAGCGCTGGCTGCCCCTCTCCTCACAGCTTTGAGATCGAGGTCCAGGGGCTCGGCCCCTGGTGGGGGTCGAGGGGGCAAAGCCCCCCGCTCTTCACCAACACCCAAAAACCGCGACCTAATCCGCCGGGTCCGTCCACAGACGGTCGATCGGATCCCACACATAGGCGGTTTGGATCAGCGCGGTTCCGGCCCAATGGATCGAGCTTTCGCGCGACTGTTGGCCGCCGATATGGGCGTAGAAGAAGCGGGACGGGTTGTCGCGCAGCACCCAGAGAAACGCGGTTTCGCAGCCCATCGCCTTCAGCCAGGCGCCGGCATGGGCGAGGAGTTTGCGGCCCGCGCCCAGGTCGCGGAAATCGTCATGCACGTAGAGGGTCTGGATCTCGCCATCGGCCAGCGTGTCGCGCCGGGCCTTGCGCGCCGTGGTGAAGCCGATCACCCGCCCTGGTGTGCCGCTGGTTGCGACGAACACGCCCTCGCCCGAGCGGATGGTGGCGGCGTAGCCGGCGGCTTCACGGGCGGGGTCGAGATGGGCCAGGTAGTCGGCCGGCAGGATGCCGGCATAGGCGTTGCGCCAGGCGGCCACGTGCACCGCGCCGATGGCGGGTGCATCCGTCAGCTGGGCGCGGCGGACAGAGATCGCCGTCATGCGCTGCGTTCGAGCACCGCGGTGAAGAAGCCATCCGTGCCATGAAGGCGGGGCGTGAGGCGCAGCGTGTCGCCATGGCAGGGCGGATCGTCGTTCAGCGTCCACAGATCGCGCAGGCGCAGCAGGCGGAACTCCGGGGCGGATTCGAGGAAGCGGGCGATCTGCTGTTCGTTCTCTTCCAGCAGGATCGAGCACGTGGCGTAGATCACCCGCCCGCCGGGTTTGGCCAGTTTGGCCGCGGTCTGCAGGATCATCTGCTGTTTTTCGACCAGTTCGGACAGGTCGGTCGGTTGCAGGCGCAGTCTTGCATCCGGGTTGCGGCGCCAGGTGCCGGTGCCGGTGCAGGGTGCGTCGACCAGCACGCGGTCAAACGTGCCGGCGCGGCGCTTGGCCCATTTGTCGCCGGGCTCCACCAGATGGCGTTCCACATTGTGCACGCCAGCGCGGCGCAGGCGGCGGACAGCGCCTTCCAGCCGGTGTTCGGAGACATCGCACGCAACGATATGGCCGCGGTTCTGCATTGTCATGGCAAGCGCCAGGGTTTTGCCACCGGCGCCGGCGCACCAATCCACCACGCGCATCTCGGGGCGCGCATCGGCCAGGATCGCCACCAGCTGGCTGCCCTCGTCCTGGATTTCCACAAGGCCGCTTTGGAACGCGGCCCCGGTGGTGACCGGCCTGCGCCCCTGCACGCGCAGCCCCCAGGGCGAATAGCGTGTGGGGACCGCCTCGATGGTCTCACGGGCCAGCGCCAGAATGGCGTCCTCGCGCGTGCCACGCAGCAGATTGACGCGCAGATCGAGGGTCGCGGGCGCGTCCATCGCCCACATCTCGTCACGCAGGGCGGGGCCGAATCGGGCCTGCAGCGAGGGCAGGATCCAATCCGGTGCCTCGATGGCAACCGCTTCCGGCATGTCCGGATGCACCAGCGTGTGGCCTTCAAGCTGGGTCAGCGCCTGCACTTCCGGCCCTGCCAGCGGTGTCGGCCCGAACTGGCCGCCGGAGAAGCTGTGATGCACCCCGGTCAGCGCCCAGCCTTCCAGCAGCAGCGACGCCGCCACCAGCAGGCGCGGCCCCGCGCGCAGCCCCACGCGATCGAGCCACCAATGCAGCCGCCGGCGTGAGCGCAGGATGATCCAGACGCGTTCCGAGATCGCCTTGCGATCGCCCGAGCCGATGAAGCGGCGCTGACGGAAATAATCGTTGGCGACCCCATCGGCGGGCCTGCGTGGATTGCTGTCGATGGCGGCGATCAGCTCGATGGCGCCGGCCAGCCGTGCCGCGGGTGTCACGTCGAGGCGGATGGTGTTGTGGCCTGGTCGGCCATGGGTCAGCCTTCCTGGCGGTAGTTGGGCGCTTCGCGGGTGATCGCCACGTCGTGCACATGGCTCTCGCGCAGGCCGGCGCCGGTGATGCGGCGGAAGCGCGTGTTGGTCTGCAGCTCGTCGATGGTGGCAGCGCCGGTATAGCCCATGCCGGCGCGCAGCCCGCCCACCAGCTGGTGCAGCACGGAAGCGGTGGGGCCCTTGTAGGCAACGCGGCCTTCGATGCCTTCCGGCACCAGCTTCAGCGCGTCCTTCACCTCCTGCTGGAAGTAGCGATCGGCCGAACCGCGCGCCATCGCCCCCAGGCTGCCCATGCCGCGATAGGATTTGTAGGAGCGGCCCTGATACAGGAACACCTCGCCGGGCGCCTCATCGGTGCCGGCCAGCAAGCTTCCGATCATCACGCTGTCCGCACCGGCCGCCAGGGCCTTGACGATATCGCCCGAGGTGCGCACGCCGCCATCGGCGATCGCCGGCACGCCGTGCTGGCGGCACAAGGCCGCGGTTTCCATCACCGCGGTGAACTGCGGCACACCCACGCCGGCCACCACGCGGGTGGTGCAGATCGAGCCAGGGCCGATGCCCACCTTCACCGCATCCGCCCCCGCCTTGATCAGCGCCTCGGCGCCTTCGGGTGTGGCCACGTTGCCCGCGATGATCTCGACCTCGTTGGACATGTCCTTGATCCAGCGCACCGAGTTCAGCACGCCCTGGGAATGGCCATGTGCGGTGTCGATGACGATCACATCCACCTCGGCCTCGATCAGCGCGCGCGCCCTGGCATGGCCGTCCTCGCCGACCCCGGTTGCCGCCGCCACACGCAGCCGGCCCAGCGCGTCCTTGTTGGCGACCGGATGCGCCTGCGCCTTGTCCATGTCCTTGACGGTGATCAGCCCCACGCAGCGATACTGGTCATCAACCACGATCAGCTTCTCGATGCGGTGCTGATGCAGCAGCCGGCGCGCCTCGTCGGGCTTCACCTCGGCGGAGACGGTGATCAGGTTCTCCCGCGTCATCAGCTCATAGACGCGCAAGGAGGGGTCGGTGGCAAAGCGCACGTCGCGGTTGGTGAGAATGCCAACCAGGCGGTTGGTCTCGCGCTCCACCACCGGGATGCCGCTGATATGGTAATGCGTCATCAGCGCTCGGGCTTCGGCCAGCGTCTGGTCCGGGCAGATGGTGACCGGGTTGATCACCATGCCGGATTCGAACTTCTTCACCCGGCGCACATGGGCGGCCTGGTCCTCGATGCTGAGATTCTTGTGCACCACGCCGATGCCACCGCTCTGCGCCATGGCGATGGCCATGGCACTTTCGGTCACCGTGTCCATCGCAGCCGAGATCAGCGGGATGTTCAGCGTGATGTTGCGGGTGAGGCGGGTGCGCGTGTCGGTGCTGGTTGGCAGCACTTGGGAGTAGGCTGGCACCACCAGCACATCATCGAAGGCGAGCGCTTCCGTCACCCGTCCGGCGAACGGATCGCGGACCATCTGAAACGCCGAATTGTCATCCTGGGGTGCCATGGCCGGACCTTTCGCTGTGGTCCTCACGGACCTGCCTTGGCGCTTCGATGTAGACCTCACCCCGCGCCGCTGCAAGGAATGCCAGCCCCGCATCGGACGGTTGGCCCGTGGCCGATGGGTGAAAGTTTTTTTGCTTCTTTTGGTTCACCAAAAGAAGACGTCCTTTTTTGAAAAAAAGGACCAAAAAACTTTCATCAGCTTGGGGCCGCGTCGTCGCCGCCGGCCCGGCCCTTGAAGCCCGTGGCGACCACGTAGAGCTCGCTGCTCTCCTTGCGGCTGGCCGGCGGTTTCGCGTGGCGGACGATGGTGAAATGCTTCTTCAGCGGCACCAGCATCAGCGCTTCCGTGCCGCCCTGAAACACCTTGGCCACGAACGCGCCGCCGGGCGCCAATATCTGCAAGGCGAAATCCAGCGCCAGCTCGGCCAAGGCGATGATGCGCAGATGGTCGGTGCCGGTGTGGCCCGTGGTGTTGGGCGCCATGTCGGACAGCACGACATCCGCCTTGGCCCCCAGCATGCCGGTCAGAATGCCCGGCAGTTCGGGATCATTGAAATCACCCTGGATCAGCTCAGCACCGTGCACCGGGTCGATCGGCAGAAGATCCACCCCCACCACACGCGCGGCGCCGCGCTGCACCGCCACCTGCGACCAGCCGCCCGGCGCCGCCCCCAGATCGACCACGCGGCAGCCCTTGGTGATCAGATGGAACTTGTCATCCAGCTCCATCAGCTTGAAGGCGGCGCGTGAGCGCAGGCCCTGCGCCTTGGCGGCCGCCACGTAAGGGTCGTTCAACTGCCGCTTCAGCCAGGCCTGCTGGGCCGTGGTGCGCTTGTTGGCGGATTTCACCCGAACCGAGAGGGACCGCGTGGTGCCGGTGGAGGAGGGTTTCTTGGCCATGACGATGAATTTCAGAAGATGGGCGCCTTGCCTAGCACGCAAGCAGGAAGATGCCCATCACGCGCGCCCGGCAAACTCGCGCCTGGGGTGAGACACCGGCCGCAGCGGCGTGCGCGCCCGATCGGCGCGGATCAGGCGCATCAGCAGCCCCTCGCGCAGACCACGATCGGCCACCACCACTTCGGCGGCCGGCCACAATGTTTGAATGGCGGCGAAGATGGCACAGCCCGGCAGCACGAAATCCGCCCGGTCCGGCCCCACGCACGGGTGCCGCGCCAGCCCCTCGCGCCCCATGGCGCGCAGATCATCCAACGCCCCCATCGCGGCCACACGCGACAGCACCAGCCCATCCACCGCAGGGCGGCTGTACTGCTTCAGCGCCAGCACGATGCCGGCCAGCGTGGTGACCGTGCCGGAGGTGCCGAGCAGCCGCACGCCGCCCTGGCGGATCTCCTGGCTGATACGATGCACCTGCTCGAAGGGCTGCAACCGGGCGATCACGTCATCCACCATGGTGGCAAACCCGCCCGGATCGAACCCGGCCGTGCCGAAGCGATCCGCCAGCGTCACAACCCCCACCGGCAGCGACACATAGCCGCACAGCTCCGGCAGGCCGTTCTCGGTGATGCGCACCCAGACCAGTTCGGTCGAACCGCCGCCAATGTCGAACAGCAGCGCCCGGCGCGCGCCGGAGCCGAGGAGTGGCGTGCAGCTTTCGAGCACCAGAGCGGCTTCCTCGCGGGCGCTGATGATATCGAAATGCAACCCGGTCTCGCGCTGGACGCGATCGAGAAACTCAGCCCCATTGGCGGCCTGGCGGCAGGCTTCGGTGGCAATCGCCCGCAGGCTGCGCACCGGCCGACGCTCGATGCGCGTGGCGCAATACTGCAATGCCTCGATCGCGCGGTCCATCGCCGCGTCGGACAGGCGGCCGGAATGATGCAGCCCCTCACCCAGGCGCACGATGCGGCTGAAACTGTCCACCACCCGAAATCCATCGCCCTGGGCGGTGCCCATCAGCATGCGGCAATTGTTGGTGCCCAGATCAAGCGCAGCATGAACCACCGCCATCTGTCGGGGTCCTGCCTGAATTGCCTTGTCCTGGGGTAGCCCCATGCCCTGCCTGCTTTCGTCAAGTGAACAGTGTTGCCGCACGGGCGCGGCACTGCAAGGCTCGGAAATGAACTTTTTCGTAATCGAACGCTGTCAGAGGTTGCAGCGGCAGCGCCCCGGTGCTACCTGCCTCGGCCCGCGCTGATGGCCGTCCGATGGGGGATAGTTTAGCGGTAGAACTTCCGACTCTGACTCGGAAAGCCTTGGTTCGAATCCAGGTCCCCCAGCCATCGCCAGGCCGCATCCCGCCCCACCGCATCCGCTCTGGCGATCGCGCCCGAACAGCGCCACACTCGCTGGCATCCGGCACGTCTGGCGCGCTGTTGCGCCGCGCGCCCTTGCGGCCCCGCAGTGCTCGACACGAGGTGATTGGCGTGACTGTTCGATCAGGCCGGTTGAAGCGACTGGGCGGTGCCGTGTTGTTGTTCGCGGCCGTCATCGCAGCGGATTGCGGGCTCTCGGGCCAGGTGTTGCACGCCGTGCTGGCCGGCGAACTCGTCAATCCGGACAGCTACATGCGGGTGGAGCGCATCCGCGCGGGCCTCGCGCAGGGCGGCTTCGCGTTCGATGTCGTGCGCGACGGCGTGGGGGCCAACATCCACTGGTCGCATCTGCTCGATGCCATCATCCTGCTGCTGCGGCTGCCGCTGCTAGCCTTCGAGCCGGGGCCCAGGGCGCTGCATGATGCGGCGATGGTGATCGGCCCGCTCAGCCTGGGCGCGCTGGCCTTGGCGTTGAGTTGGGCGCTGCGACCGCTGGCCAGCGCCGGGGCGCGCTGCATGGGCGTGCTGCTGCTGATGATCTCGCCTGCGATGTTCTCCTACGCATGGCCCGGCGTTGCCCATCACCATGTGCTGCTGGCAGCACTCGTGGTGAGCCTTGCCGGCTGCGCCGGACGTGCCGCGGTCAATGCCCGCGGCGCCGGCAGCGCGCTCGGGGCGATCGGCGGCATGGCGATCTGGCTGTCCCCGGAATCGATGCCGTTCGTGCTGCTGAGCTTCGGAGCACTGTTCACCGCCTGGCTGGTGCAGCCGGACCGTGGGCTCGGCGCCCAACTCGGCCTTGAGGCGCGCCGGGCGGGGCTCGTGTTCTGCGCCGTCATCACAGCCGCCTTCGTGATCGACCCGCCGCAGCGCGGCTGGGCCTCGGTGGAGATCGACCGGCTGTCGATCGTCTGGGTCGGGCTGGGCCTGGCGGCGTCTCTGGCCGGCGCAGGGCTGGTGGCGGTGGATCGCCGCCAGATGTCGCCCCGCGCACGCGGTGCCGTGGGGCTGGTGCTGGCAGGGGCGAGCCTTGCCGCCTGGCTGCTGTGCTTCCCCGCCGTGGCCAAAGGGCCGGACGGGCTGATGCCCGCGGACCAGGCGATGAAGTTCTTCAGCCATATCACAGAGATGCAGCCGATTTCAGATGGTGGCACATTCTACGGCTATGCAGCGGGCGGCGTGATGGCGGCGCTGGTGCTGGCGCTGTTCGCCTGGGCCGCACGCGCCACCCATGCAAGTTGGCTCTGGGCCTATGCCGCGCTGTGCAGTGCTGCCGTCACCGTGCTGTCGATCCAGCACATACGCTTTGCCACCTATGCCGAGCTTGCCGCCTGTCTGGTGCTGCCGGCGCTGCTGGGACGGCTTGAGCGGCTGGACGGTCCGCGCTGGATCGCGCGGCCGCCATTGCCAAGCCTGGCGCGGGTGGGGGTGATCTTGCTGTTTCTGTCATCGCCCCTCATCGCCATCAAAATGGCAACGGCCGCACCGGCTGATGAGCGCATGTCCTGCTCGGTGCGTGCCACCGCGCCAGCCCTTGCCGCCTCTCCGGATGCCAGGCTGCTCAGCCGCATCGATGATGCGCCGGAGTTTTTGTATTTCACCCCGGTTCACACCATGGGCTCGCTCTATCACCGCGGTGTCGCGGCCTTCCTGCAGGCGCGCCACATCTGGCGCCTGCGCGCGTTTGCCACACTGCCCGATGCGGTGCGCGCGGCCGGTGTGCAGCTCATCGCCATCTGCCCGGCCGCCGGCCGCCTCGCCATCACCGCCGATCTGCCGGACACCACGCTCTACGATGCGCTGCGCCACGGCACGCCGCCCGCATGGCTGCGAGAGGTCGCGGCACCACCAGGGTCCGGCTACGTCATCTATCAGGTGGTTCCCTGAGACGGCGCTGCTTGACAGAATTTACAGCACCAACTGATTTTCAGTAAATCCAACAACTTCTTTACACACCACACTGTCACTTACGCCAGGACTTCGCGTCTACAGCATTCTACAGATCTGTCTGCCCACACGGCAGAGAATGCGAAGGACGACAACAATGAAGACGATGTTTCATGCCCCTGACGGGATGCGCGCCGGCGCCACCGCGATGCCGGCGGCATCCGCCTATCAGGCGCAGACCGCACAGGTGGCGGCCCTGATCGAAAGCCGCAACGGCACCTGGGATGGCATCAATGCGGAATCGGTGGCGCGCATGCGGTTGCAGAACCGCTTCCTCACCGGCCTGGACATCGCCCGCTTCACCGCCCGCACCATGCGCGAGGACATGGCGGCCTATGACGCCGATTCCGGGCTTTACACCCAGTCGCTCGGTGCCTGGCACGGCTTCATCGCGCAGCAGCAGATGATTTCGGTGAAAAAGCATTTCGGCACCACCAAGCGCCGCTACATCTATCTGTCCGGCTGGATGGTGGCCGCCCTGCGCTCCGAATTCGGGCCGCTGCCCGACCAGTCGATGCACGAGAAAACCTCGGTGCCGGCGCTGATCTCCGAGATCTACACCTTCCTCAAACAGGCCGATGCCCGCGAGCTCGGCATGCTGTTCCGCGATCTCGACGCCGCCCGCGCAGCCGGCAACGCAGCCCTGGCCGCCGACGTGCAGAGCAAGATCGACACGTACGAAACCCATGTCGTGCCGATCATCGCCGACATCGACGCGGGCTTCGGCAATGCGGAGGCCACGTATCTGCTCGCCAAGAAGATGATCGAGGCCGGCGCCTGCGCGCTGCAGATTGAGAACCAGGTGTCGGATGAAAAGCAGTGCGGCCATCAGGACGGCAAGGTGACGGTGCCGCATGAGGACTTCATCGCCAAGGTGCGCGCGCTGCGCTACGCCTTCCTGGAGCTTGGCGTGGAGGACGGCATCATCGTCACCCGCACCGACAGCCTTGGTGCGGGCCTGACCAAGCAGATCGCGGTGTCGCACACGCCAGGCGATCTGGGCGATCAGTATAACAGCTTCCTCGACTGCGAGGAGATCGATCCCGCCACCGCGCGCAA
>CAIYCW010000080.1 GCA_903924855.1 uncultured Rhodospirillales bacterium
CCGAGCCCCTGGACCTCGATTGATTGAGGTCATGGCAGGTAAGGGGGCCGATCGGGCCTCACGTCAGGCGCGTGTCGGCCCCCTTACCTGCCATGACCCAACGAAAGGGTTCCAAGGGCTCTGCCCTTGGCGGGTTTCGAAAGGGCGGAGCCCTTCGCCTTCCTCTCCTCTCCGCCGCAGCTAGGTCACGACCAGGTCGCGGCCGCAGGGTTGGGTCCACCATTCCACGCCGTTTTCGGTCACCAGGAAGGTGTCTTCGGTGTGGTGGCGGCAGCCTTCGTGGTAGTAGCTGAATTCCAGGCACACCACGGTGCCGGGTTCCAGCACGGTTCGATTGACCTGGTTCATCCGCGGTTCCTCATGGGAGCTGAGGCCGAGGCCATGGCCGATGAATTCGCGCGGGAAGTTGTTCAGGTGGCGGCTGATCTTGGCGTAGGCCTCATCGAAGATTTCGCCGCCGGTGCGGCCTGGTTTCAGGCCGAGCCCGGTTTCGATCTGCACGTCGTTGAGCCATTTCCAGATGTCTTTGTGGCGCTCGGTGGTCTGTCCCACGAAGTAGGAGCGCACGAAATCGGCCGGGTAGCCTTTCCAGCTCGCCCCCATGTCGACCTTGACGAAGTCGCCCTGTGCCAGCACGTGGCCGGTGGGCCATTGCGCGTGGGCGGCGAAGGATGTGTCTGGCGAGCAGCCGATATTGATGAAATTGATGCCATGTGCGCCTTCCTGCATCATCCGCACCAGGGCGGCCTTGTGCAGGTCTTCGTCCGAGGCGCCGACGCGGATGGCGTTGCGGAAGCTTTCATGGGCCTTGATGGTGATCTCGGTGGCGCGTCGCAGCCGTGCCACTTCCTCGGGTGTTTTCACCATGCGCACGCGTTCGATGTCGGAGGCCACGTCCACAATCGTGTTGCCGTCCAGCAGCGCTTCGAGTTTGGCGCGGAAGCCTGAGGTCAGCAGCTCGCCTTCGGTGCCCACCACCAGGCCCTTCACCTTGCGTTCAGCCAGGATCGCGGCGGCGGCGGTGAAGAAATCCGGGTAGAAATGTGTGTCCACATCGGTGAAGAACTCGGCCATCGCATAGGCGCGCACGTCTTCGATCCAGGTCTGCGTCATCGCCAGGTGCAGATCGACGGCGGGCACCACCAGCGCCGGCTTGCGGGTCGGATCTGCGAAGTAGAACACGCAGAACGGCCGGTATCCCAGGCTGCCGCCATTGTGGAAGAAATCCGTCATGTATTTGGAGTTTTCCACCCCGCGCAGGATCAGCAGATCCACGCCACGGTGTTGCATCATTTCGCGCAGACGGGGTTCGTTGAGCAGCAGCGGCGTCCTGGACATGGCAAGCCCTCCTTCGATGCCATCAAGCGTCCGACAATGATGCCGGAACGTCAACAATGGCGTGATGCTTGCATAACTGTTTTGAGGGTTGGGCCGCGCACCAATCCGGGCCGCATCGTGGTGCTTGACCATCGGCAAATGAGCGGTTCACGCTGTTGCGCACTGGCGACGTCGTTCTCCTGAGGAGACCAACATGAGCGTCTTGAAGCCTGGTAGCCTGACCCGCCGCGGCCTGATCGCCGCCGCCGCAGCAGCCCCCCTGGCGCGCCCCCATATCGCGCGCGCCGAGCCGATCACCCTGGTGCTCGGCTCCAATGGCGGCGACGAATACAAGGCCATGTATGAGGCCGTCTATCGGCGCTTCGAGCAGAAATACAACGCCAAGATCGTCCCGGTCTTCGCCGATGGCGCCACTTTGCTCAACAAGGTGATCGCGGAGAAGGCCAACCCCTCGATGGACGCCACCGTCACCTATCAGGGCGGCTGGGAGATCGGCAAAGCCGAGGGTGTGTTCGAGAAGGTGGATTTCAAATCCATCCCCAACTCGGACAAGATCTACGACTTCCTGCGCGACAAGGACGGCTACGGCCCGTTCTGCAACTTCACCGCCTGGGGCATCTGCTACAACAAGGACGAGATCAAGAAGCCGCCGCAATCCTTCAAGGACCTCTGGAAGCCGGACTACAAGGGGCAGGTCATGGTGGGCGGCATCTATCACTGGCAGATCCACCTGGCCGCCTTCGCCCATGCCTGGACCGGCGATCAGACCAAGATCGACACCGCCTTCGACAAGATGAAGCAACTCGCCCCCGATCTGGCCGGCTTCTACGGCCTCACCTCGGATGCACAATCCAAGTTCCAGCAGGGCATCGGCAACATCGCCACCTGGTACAGCCGCACCGTCCAGCGTCTGAACGCCGTGGGCGTGCCGCTCGCCTTCCAGACCCCGGAGGAGGGCGCCTTCCTGTATCCGATCGCCTATCAGGCGGTGAAAGGCACCAAGAAGCTCGATCTGGTGCAAAAGCTGATGGGGGAGATGTACGACCCGGATGCCTCGGTGAAGCTTGCCGAGCTGAACGGCTACATCCCCGGCAACCGCGAGGTGAAGCTGCCGCCGCAGCTCGCCGCCGGCATGCTCACCTATGACGAGGTGCTCAAGGCGCATAACTGGGACTGGACGCTGATCAACACCAACCAGGATGCCTGGCTGTCACGCTGGAACGCCGAAATCCGCCCGCTGCTGAAGGGCTGAGGCGTTGCGCCGCACCTGGCTGGCCTGGGCCTGGCTGGCGCTGCCGGTGGCATATTTCTGCGTGCTGTTCGCGATTCCGCTGCTGGATCTGCTGCGGATGGGCTTCTCCAAGCCTTTGCCGCAGCACATCACCGGCGGCGATTTCTCGCTCGACAATTTCATCGAGATCTTCACCAACAAGCTCTACCGGGACACGCTGTGGGTGACGGTGCGCATCGGCATCACCGTCTCGCTGGCCACGCTGTTGCTGGGCTATCCGCTGGCGCTGTTCCTCGCCCGCACCCAGTCGCGCGCCAAGGGCGTGCTGCTGTTTCTCACCCTCTCGCCGATCCTGATCAGCGTGGTGGTGCGCGCCTATGGCTGGATCGTGCTGCTGTCCAACCGCGGGCTGGTGAACTCGGCGCTGATGCAGCTCGGCCTGATCGCGCGGCCGATCAAGCTGATCTTCAACGAGACCGGCATCGTCATCGCCACCACCCATGTGCTGCTGCCCTTCATGGTGCTGGCCATTCTGGGCAGCCTGCAATCGCTGGACATCGCGTTGGAGGATGCCGCCGCAAGCCTCGGCGCCAGGCGCTGGCAGGTGCTGCGCGACGTGGTGATCCCGCTCTCGCTGCCAGGCGTCGCGGCCGGCGTCATGCTGGTGTTCATCCTGGGCGTGTCCTCCTTCGTGACACCCATTCTACTGGGCGGTCAGGTGGTGCTGACCGTGCCGGTGCTGGCGCTGCAACAATTCACCACCGCCTTCAACTGGGCGTTCGGCTCGGCCATCACCCTGTTTCTGCTCGCAGCCGTGCTCGCCATCACCATCACCTATGACCGGCTGCTGCAAAGCCGGCTCGCGCGCGGTGCCGCATGATCGGCCGCGCGCTGTTTCACGCCTTCATCGGCCTGATCTATCTGTTCATCACCTTGCCGATCCTGGTCGTGCTGGTCGCCTCGGTCTCCACCACGCCCTATCTCGTCTTCCCGCCGCGCGGCTTCACGCTGCGCTGGTTCGCCGACCTGAACCAGCTGGGCGATTTCATCGTGGCCTTCGAATACAGTTTCGAGGTGGCGATCCTGGCCACGGCACTGTCCATGCTGCTGGGGACCTGGATCGCGCTCATCCTCGGCCGCACCAGCTTCGCCGGCCGCGGCGCGCTGATGAGCTTCTTCCTCTCGCCCATCATCCTGCCGGAGCTCGCGGTGGCCGTGGGGCTGTTGCAGTATTTCAGCCAGAGCGGCCTGATCCACGGCCTGCTGGCGGTGGTGCTGGCGCATTCCATCATCTGCACGCCCTATGCGGTGCGCACCATCACGGCTGCCACGCTGCGCGCCGATCGCAGCGTGGAGGATTGTGCGGCCAGCCTTGGCGCCCCACCCTGGCGCGTGCTGCGCGACATCACCCTGCCGCTGCTCAGACCCGGCCTGCTGGCGGCTGCCATCATGGCCTTCGTCATCTCCTTCGACAACGTGACGATCTCGCTCTTCCTCTCCGCCCCGGGCCGCATCACGCTGCCCGCGCTGCTGTTCAACCAGGCCGCCGAGACCGGGCTCAACACCACCATCGCCGCCGTCTCGGCCCTGCTGGTGATCTTCATGATGGGGCTGATGCTGATCGTCGAACGCGCCATCGGGCTTGAGACCTTCTTCCAAAGCGCCGTCGCCCCGCGCAGGAGGGCCGCGTAATGGCAACCAGCCTCGTCCTTGAACGCGTCACCCGCGGCTTCGGCCTGCTCACCGCGGTCAACAGCATCGATCTCGTGGTCGAGCCTGGTGAATTCCTGGCCCTGCTCGGCCCCAGCGGCTGCGGCAAGACCACGCTGCTGCGGCTGATCGCGGGCTTCCTCAGCCCCGATTCCGGCCGCATCCTGTGCGATGGCGAGGACATCACGAAGCTTCCGCCGCATCGCCGCAGGTTGGGCGTGGTGTTTCAGAACTACGCGCTCTTCCCGCACATGACGGTGCTGGAGAATGTCGGCTACGGGCTGAAGGTGACCGGCATCCCCCGCGCCGAGGCCACCGCCCGCGCCCGCGCGGCACTCGCCCGGGTCGGCCTGCCCGCGCAGGATGACCGTTTTCCCGCCCAGCTCTCCGGCGGCCAGCAGCAGCGCGTGGCGCTGGCGCGCGCCATGGTGATCGAACCCCGCCTGCTGCTGCTCGACGAGCCGCTGAGCGCGCTCGACAAATCCCTGCGCGAGGAGATGCAGGTGGAGCTGCGCCTGCTGCAGCAGCGCCTGGGCATCACCACCATCTTCGTCACCCATGACCAGGAGGAGGCGCTGACCCTGTCCGACCGCGTCGCCGTCATGCGCGCCGGCCGCATCGAGCAGCTCGGAACCCCGCGTGAGGTCTATGACACGCCGTCCAGCCAGTTCGTCGCCACCTTCCTCGGCACCACCAACCTGCTGGACGGCACCGTGACCGCCATCGCGGGGGATATCGCAACCGTGCGCATCGAGGCAGCGGAGTTCAGCTTTCCCGCAACGGACCTGCAACCCGGCCAATCGGTGCGCGTCACGCTGCGGCCGGAGAACGCGCTCATCACCCAAGGCGGCCACGGCATGCAAGGCCAGATCCGCGATGTGCTGTTCCAGGGCCATCGCCTGATCGTGCTGTTCGAAACCATAGCCGGGCGTGAGCTGCGCGCCTTCTGCCCGCCCAGCTCCGGTCCCTGGGCCAAGGGCAGCCCGGCCTGTCTGAGCTGGGCGGTGGGGCAGGCCGCCATCATGAGCAAGGAGAGCCAGCATGCCTGAAATCCTCGGCGAATATGTCGATCGCGCCGTCAACATCGAGATGCGTTTCGGCGCCGGCCTGCCGCGCGGTGTGACGCACCGCCTGTATGACGCGGCGCGCGCCCATCACGGCAAGCCGCTCACCTGGCTTGCCGCCCAATCCCTCAAGGATCGCATCAGGCGCGGCGACCATGTCCTGGTCGTCACCGGCGCCGGCTCCTGGCCCTGGCTGCCGAAAGGCGAGACGGACGGGCCGCTGGGTGCCGCCGCCATCGCCCGCGCGCTCGATTTCGGCCTCGGCGCCAAATGCGTGGTGCTGGCCGAGGAGCGCAACCTGCCGCCGGTGATCGCCTGTGTGGAGGCCGCGGGCCTGGTCTCCGCCGACCGCGCGCTGTTCGACGCGCGCACCGGCGCCGCCTTCATCCAGCCCTTCCCGCTGGGGTTGGAGGCCGGCCGTGCCGAGGCGCGCCGGATCGTTGATGAATTCCGCCCCACCGCCATGGTGTTCATCGAAAAGGCCGGCCCCAACAGGAACGGCATCTTCCACAGCATTCTCGGCACCGGTCGGCCGGACACGATGATGGCCAACGCGCATTGTCTGGTCGACATCGCCAAGGCGGAGGGGATTCTCACCATCGGCATCGGCGATGGCGGCAACGAGATCGGCTTCGGCCTGGTGGCGGAGGCGGTGCGCGAGATCCAGCCCTTCGGTGCCATGTGCAAATGCCCCTGTCAGGGCGGGGTCGCCACCGTCACCGGCACGGATGTGCTGGTCGCGGCCGCCGTCTCCAACTGGGGCGCCTATGGCATCGCCGCGATGATCGCGGCCCTGGTCGGCGATCCGGAGGTTCTGCACGACACGGATGCTGAAACCCGCATGCTGATCGACTGCGTGCGCGCCGGCGGCATGGATGGCGCGGTCGCCCGCCTGGTCCCGCTGGTGGACGGCACATCGGCTGCCACCCAGACCAGCCTGATCACCATCCTGCACGAGATCGTCCGCAACGGGCTGAAATCCTTCAACCGGCCGTTCTGATCCCAGGCCCAACGCAGGGCCGCGCGCCGCGGGTTTGATCTCGGGGCGCGGTACACCCATGTTGCGGGGGCAATCCCGGAGCAGCGCACATGGCTTACGACTTCGATCTCTTCGTCATCGGTGGCGGCTCCGGCGGCGTGCGCTGTGCCCGCATCGCGGCCGGCCTGGGTGCCAAGGTCGCGGTGGCGGAGGCGCGCTTCTGGGGCGGCACCTGCGTGAATGTGGGCTGCGTGCCCAAGAAACTCATGGTCATGGCCGCCGAATACGGCATGGCCACCGCGGACAGCCACGGCTTCGGCTGGCAGACCGCCCCTGGCGCGCATGACTGGCAGGGCTTCATCACCCGCAAGAACGCCGAGATCAGCCGCCTCAACGGCATCTACACCAGGCTGCTCACCAATGCCGGCGTCACCGTGTTCGACGCCTATGCAAGCTTCACCGGCCCGCACACGCTTGATGTCGGCGGCCAGACCATCACCGCCGAGCGCATCGTCATCGCAACCGGCGGCAAACCCGCGGTGCCGGAATTTCCCGGCGCCGAGCACTGCATCGTCTCGGATGACGCCTTCTTCCTGCCCGAACGCCCCAGGCGCGTGGCGCTGCTCGGCGGCGGCTACATCGCCGTCGAATTCGCCGGCATCTTCGCGGGCCTCGGCGCGGAGGTCGATCTCGTCATGCGCCAGGCCCTGCCGCTGCGCGGCTTCGATGAAGAGCTGCGCGAGGGCTTGGCCGAGGCGCTCACCGCAAACGGCGTGCGCCTGCATGGCGGCTCCGCCGTCACCCGGGTCACCGAGGCGGGCGGCGTCAAGACCATCCACCTCGCCAACGGCACCAGCATCGAGACCGATCTCGTCTTCGCAGCCCTTGGCCGCACACCCGCCACGCAAGGCCTGGGGCTTGAGGCCGCAGGGGTCGCCACCACCGCCGGCGGCGCCGTTGCGGTGGGCCCGCACGGGGCCACCAACATCGCCCATATCTTCGCCATCGGTGACGTGACGGACCGACTCAACCTCACCCCCGTCGCCATCGCCGAGGGCCATTCTTTGGCCGAGATGCTCTACGGCCAGGGCCCGCGCCACTGGCATATCGACCGCACCGCAACCGCCGTCTTCTCCATCCCGCCGATCGCAACCGTGGGCCCCACCGAGGCCGAGGCCGCCGCCCGCGCCACGATCGACGTCTATGTCTCGCGCTTCACCCCGATGCGCCACACCATCAGCGGCCGGTCGCGCAAGACGCTGATGAAGCTGCTGGTCGATCACGAAACGCAAAAGGTGATCGCGGCGCATATGCTGGGGGAGGACGCGCCCGAGATCATCCAGGGCCTGTCCATCGCCATCAATGCCGGCGCCACCAAGCAGGATTTCGACCGCACCGTCGGCATCCACCCCACCGCCGGCGAGGAATTCGTCACCATGCGCAGCCTGACCCGCCAGGTCGGACCGCAAGGATAGGTTTCGGCCTGGCCTCGATAAGCTTTCGTTTTTCCAGCAATCCGTTGTTGGGATTGCATTCGGCTTTGCCTATATTCCTGGCTTGGTATCCAAGCTGAGGTCGGCATGCGGCGTATTGTGGCTGGGGTGATCTGCCTTCTGGTGATGGGGGCCCCGCACGCCTGGTCGCGGGCCGGCGATGGCTCCTCCATCGGCAGCCGTGGCAGCCAGACCTTCAGCCTGCCATCGCCCAACCGCACCGCCCCCTATGGCGCGCAGCCGCTGCAGCGCAGCCTCACCCCCAGCCCGAATTTCGGAACCCAGCCGCAGCCCAGCGTCGGCTCGCCCGTCCCGCCGCCCTTCACCCCTCCGGCGCAGCGCGGCTCCTTCATGCAGGGCATGCTGGGCGGCTTCGTCGGGGCAGGATTGCTGGGCATGCTGGCCGGCGGCGGCATGTTCCATGGCGTGACCGATCTCGGCGCGCTGTTCGGCCTCATCCTGCAGCTCACGCTGCTCTACATGGCGTTTCGCGTCGTCTCCGGCCTGGTGTTCAGCGCCCGCACCGCCTTCGCCGGTGGCGGCAGCGCGGCCCCCCCGGGCCCGCAGATCATGCCCGCCCCGCACAGCATCCCGATCGGCCCGCAGGATTATCAGGCCTTCGAACGCACGCTGCAGGGCGTCCAGCACGCCTGGTCCCAGCACGACATCAACACGATGCGCCTGCTCGCCTCGCCCGAGATGGTCAGCTATTTTGGCGAACAGATGGCCGAGCAGACCAGCCGCGGCGTGCGCAACGTGGTGGACAATGTCCGCCTCGAACAGGGAGACATCTCGGATGCCTGGGAGGAAGGCGGGCGGGAATACGCAACCGTCGCCATGCGCTTCTCCATGACAGACATCACCTATGACGGCGCCGGCCGCGTGGTGCAGGGCCAGCCCGGCCTGCGCAGCACCGCAACCGAATACTGGACCTTCATGCGGGTGCCCGGCGGGCGCTGGCTGCTCTCCGCCATCCAGCAGGCACGCTGAACATGACCGCACTCGATCAGGCTCTCGCCCGCCTCCCGCTCGCCCATCCCGGCCCCGGCGGCGCGGTGGCCGTGCTGAAGGAAGGCCAGGTTCTCGCCCGCCACACCTGGGGTTATGCGGACATCGCAACGCGCCTGCCCTTCACACCGGCCACGCTGTTTCGCATCTGCTCCATCACCAAGCAGTTCACCTGCGCGCTTGCGCGGGAGCTGTTCCCGGATCTCGAACCCCTCAACGCCCCTATCCGCGCGGCCCAGCCGCTGCTCGGCGCCAACACCCCCTCCGCGCTGCACATGGCGCACAACCAGTCGGGCCTGCGCGACTACTGGGCCACCGCCATGCTCAGCGGCGCACCGGTGGAAGGCCATTTCGCCGATGCCGAGGCGGCCGCCCTGATCGCGCGCACCGAGAGCCTGCATTTCACCCCGGGCACGCAATACTCCTACTGCAACCAGAATTTCCGCCTGATCGGTGAGGCGGTCGAGCAGCTCACCGGCCGCGGCTTCGCGGAGCTGCTGCGTGCCCACGTGTTCGACCCGGCAGGCCTGCCCACCGCCCGTCTCTGTGCTGACACCTCCGCCATGCCGGATGGCACGATCGGCTATGAAGGCTCGCTGGAGGTCGGCTTCCGCCCCGCGGTCAACAACATCATCTGGACCGGCGATGCCGGCATCGGCGCCAGCCTGGATGACATGATCGCCTGGGAACGCTTCATCGATGCCACGCGCGACCAGCCGGACAGTCTCTATCACCGCCTCACCGTCCCGGTCAGCTTCGCCGATGGCAACATGGCCGGCTACGGCTTCGGCCTCGGCCGGCCCGTGCTGTTCGGCCACCCGGCCTCTTCCCATGGCGGCGCCCTGCGCGGCTGGCGCAGCTTCCGCTGCTACCTGCCCGGGCCGCGCATCTCGGTGGTGGTGCTGTTCAACCATATGGGCGCCGCCCATGTGGCAGGCATGGATCTGCTGCGCGCGGCTCTCGGCCAGGACGATTCCCACCCCTCGCCGCAGGCACTGCCGGACTCCCGGCTGCCCGGCACCTATCTCGACACCGAGAACGGCCTCATCGCCCGGATCGAGACGGCAGGCCCCGGCCAGCTGCGCCTGCATTACGCGCAGAACCCCGAACTGCTCGACCGCCAGGCCGATGACAGCGCCGGCACCGGCGGCACCACGCTGCGCCGCGGTGGTGATGGCATCACCATGCACCGCGCCGCCGACAACCGCACCACACGCCTCATCCCAGCCACCGGCCCGGCCGACACCGATCTGGCCGGCCGCTACCACAATGCCGAGCTGGATGCCGTCTTCACCTGCACCACCGAAGGCGGCATCGCCTATGGCGCCTTCTCCGGCCCGCTCGGCCAGGGCGAGATGCAGATCCTGCAGCCGGACGCCGCCGGCCTGTGGCGCCTGCCGATGCCCCGCGCCCTCGACCACACCCCACCCGGGGACTGGACCCTGCGCGTGCTGCGCGACGGCACCGGCCGGATCAGCGCCATCGAGATCGGCTGCTGGCTCGCCCGCCAGGTGATGTTCACCCGGATCTGACCCGTGCTGCGTCGCGTGACCGCCCCGGCAAATCGCAGCAAGCGGCGGCATTGACGCTGGAGATCGGCACGGCCCGCGCGGCAGACTGCGCCGATGCGCGCCCTTCTCGCCCTTTGCCTGCTGCTGATCGCCCAAGCCCAGGCGCGGGAGCTGAAACTCGCCGCCTGGAACCTGTCCTGGCTCACCCTGCGCCCGGAAGGCAGCCCCGATCTGCCGCCCGGCGTGCAGCCCAAACGGGAGGAGGACATCGCAACCCTTGCCAGCTACGCCCGCCGGCTCAACGCCGATGTGGTCGCCTTCTCGGAGGTGGACGGGCCGGAGATCGCAGCGCGCATCTTCCCGCCGGATCGCTGGCAGATCCACATCACCCAGGACCACGTGGTGCAGCGCGCGGGCTTCGCGGTGGCAAACGACATCGCGGTCACTGAAAATCCGGATCTCACTGCACTCGACATCTACCCCAAGGCCCGCTTCCATCTGCGCAGTGCGGCGGACATCACGCTGCATTTCGGTGGCCTCGATCTGCGCCTGCTCGCCGTGCATCTGAAATCCGGCTGCTCGCGCACCCGCCTGCCCGATCCCGCAACCCCCGCCTGCGTCACCCTGCTGCGCCAGACCCAGCCTTTGCATGACTGGATCGCCGCCCGCGGCCAGGACGCCTTCGTGGTGCTGGGCGATTTCAACCGCTGGATGGAGGGGGACGACTTCCTCACCCGCCTGGCCCCGGACGGCGTGCTGCTGCGGCCGGATGCGCGCCTGTCAAACCCGTGCTGGGGTGGCAGCGGCTTTCTCGACCACATCCTGCCCGGCGGCGCCGCCCGCGATCTGATGGTCCAAGGCAGCCTGCGCGTGCTGCGCTACGACGAAACCAGCCCCGAGATGCGAGAGCGCCTCTCCGACCACTGCCCCATCTCCATCAAACTCACCACCCCGTAGGGCGGGTCCACGACCCGCCGTCGAAGGGCCCACGACCCGCCATGCCGTCAAAAGGCGGGTCGTGGACCCGCCCTACGACCCCACCGCGTCCAGTACCAACCCAGGCGTCAACACCTGCGGCAGCACCACAGCAGCCCCGGTCTCCGGGTAATAGACGTAAAGCGGCACCCCATCGCGCCCCTGCTCGCGCAGAAAGGCGGTGATCTGCGCATCCTGGCGCGTCCAATCGCCCACCAGCGTCACCACATGCCGGCGCGCGAAGGCGTCGCGCACCTCGTCCCGGTCCAGCGCCACGCGCTCATTGACCAGGCAGGTCACGCACCAGGCCGCCGTCATGTCGATGAACACCGGCGTGTGCGCCGCCCGCAGCTCCGCCAGCCGCGCCTGGGAGAACGCCTCCCCGCGCGCGCTCTGCGCCGGGCCAGCCGGTGCCACCTCCAGCAGAACGGCCAGCACCGGCAGCATCAGCACGCCCAGCAGAGCCGCCCGCCGCGGCCATGCACCGCCCAGATGCAGCAGCCACGCCACGAACCCCACCATCAGCAGCCCCGCCAGCCCCAGCATCACGCCATCTGCCCCGCCTTGCGTGGCCAGCACCCAGACCAGCCAGGCCGAGGCGCCATAGACCGGAAAGGCCAGCGCCTGCTTCACCACATCCATCCACCGCCCCGGCCGCGGCAGACCCCGCGCCAGACCCGGAAACGCGGCCAGCAGCAGGGCAGGGGCCGCCAGCCCCACGCCCAGCGCCGCGAACAGCGCAAGCGTCGCCGGGGCCGAGGCCGTCAGCGCCACCGCGAGCGCAACACTCATGAACGGTGCCGTGCAGGGTGTCGCCACCAGCACCGCCAACGCCCCCGCGAAGAAACTCCCGGCCGCCCCGCCGCGCAGCGTCAGAGACTGCCCGGCACCCGCCACACGCGCGCTCACCTCGAACACGCCGGACAGGTTGAGCCCCACGCCGAACAGCAGCCACGCCATCCCCGCCACAAAGATCGGCGACTGGAACTGAAACCCCCACCCCACCGCAAGCCCGGCCCGGCGCAACACCAGCACCGCCGCCCCGATCGCGGTGAAGCTCACAATCACCCCCGCCGCATAGGCCAGCCCCTCGCGCCGGGCGGCCCCGAGCCCGGCATCGGACAGCCGCAATATCGCCATCGCCTTCATCGCCAGCACCGGGAACACGCAGGGCATCAGGTTCAGAATCAACCCGCCCAGCAGCGCCGCCAGCAGCGCCTGCCCAAGCCCGGTCCCGGCGGCCACCGCCCCCGGCTGGGCGGTGATGTGCAGCGCTGCAGGCTGCCCGCCGGCATCCGTCAGCAACAGCACACCCGAGACCGGCGCATCCGGCTTGAACGCGCTGGCCGGCGTCAGCTGCAAGGTGAAGCCGTCATCGATCACCCGCAGATTTTGCTCGGGCGCCGCCGCCACCATGTCCGCCGCATCCGCCACGAACAGCGCCTCACGCGGTGTGGCAGACCCAAGCCCGGTCACCGCAAGCTGCCCCTGCGGCGAGATCCGTGCCGCAAACGGGGCCGCAACCGGCACATGGCTCGCCGCCTCGGCGAACAGACCCGCCTGCCCGGAGGGCTGTGCGGGGCCGGACGCCACGTCCAGCGCCAGATCCGCCTCTTCCGGCACGCAGATATTGTTGCAGACCAGCCAATCCAGATGCACCCGCACCGGCCCAGGTCCCGAAGCCGGCACCACCAGCATCGGGCTTCCGGTATAGCCGAACGTCACCAGCTCGCCCTCGGAGAGGCGCTGCGGCGCGGGCCAGGCGATCTCCCCAACCCGCATCCCCTCGGCCAGCGTCCAGCTCGGCTCCGGCGGCAGCCCCGCATCGCCCGGGTTGCGGAAATAGATGTGCCAGCCCGGCGTCAGCTGAAACCGCACCCCCAGATGATACGCCCCACCCGGCGCCACGCTGTCCATGTCGGACACCAGGCTCACCACGTTGCGCGGGGAGCTGTGCGGCGGTGACTCCGCAGCCCGCCCGGCCAAAGGCAGCAGACAGATCAGGGCGATGATCAGGGCACGAAAGCTCATACTGGCGATATGGCGCGCATGGCGTCGCCGCGCCAGATAAAGAGTGGTAATCCAGCCGGGATGGACCAAACCTTCTCCCTGCCCGACCTTCCGGTGCGTGACGCGCTGCCCGATCTGCTGCGCGTGCTGGCCGAAGGCCGCAACGCCGTCCTCGTGGCCCCGCCCGGCGCCGGCAAGACCACCCTGGTCCCGCTCGCCCTGCGTGACGCTGCCTGGCTGGAGGGCGGCAGGATCATCATGCTGGAACCGCGCAGGCTCGCCGCCCGGGCCGCCGCCACCCGCATGTCCCAGCTGATCGGCGAGAGCGTGGGCCAGAGCGTGGGGTTTCGCACCCGCCTCGAATCCGCGGTGTCGGCCGCAACCCGCATCGAGGTGATCACCGAAGGCCTGCTGGTCCGCCGCCTGCAATCCGATCCGGGCCTGGACGGCGTTGCCATCGTCATCTTCGACGAAATCCACGAACGCGCGCTGGACGCCGATCTGGCGCTCGCCTTCTGCCTCGACCTGCAACGGGAGCTGCGCCCGGAGCTGCGCCTGCTCGCCATGTCCGCCACCGCCGACGGCGCCCGCCTGGCGCCTTTGCTGCAAGGCGAGATCGTCGAAAGCCAGGGTCGCATGTACCCGGTCAAAACCGAGCACAGCAAACGCGACATCGCCCAGCTCCGCGACCTGCCCGATGCCATGGCCCGCAGCATCCGCGGCGCGCTTGCAGCACACCCGGGCGACATTCTGGCCTTCTTGCCCGGCATGGGCGAGATCCGCCGCACCGAACAGGCGCTGGAGGGCTGCGGCGCGCTGGTTCTGCCGCTGCATGGCGATCTGCCGCCCGAGGCGCAGGATCGCGCTCTGCGCCCCGCCGAGGGACGGCGCGTGGTGCTCGCCACCTCGATCGCCGAAACCTCGCTCACCGTTCCTGGCGTGCGCATCGTGGTGGATGGTGGCTGGCGGCGGGCGCCAAGGCTTGATGCCGGCTCCGGCCTGACCCGTCTCGCCACGCTGCGCATCAGCCGGGCCGCCGCCGATCAGCGCGCTGGCCGCGCCGGGCGCGAAGGCCCGGGCGTTGCGATCAGGCTGTGGACCGAGGCCCTGCATCGCGGCCTGCCCGCCTTCGACCGGCCGGAGATCCTGGAAGCCGAGCTGTCCGCCTTGGCGCTGGACTGTGCCGCCTGGGGCGCCGAAGCCGCCGCTCTGCCGTTTCCCGACACTCCGCCCGCAGGCCCGCTCGCCGCCGCGCGTGAGCTGCTCACCGGGCTGGACGCGCTGGACAGCGCGGGTCGCATCACCGCACTCGGCCGCCAGATGGCAAAGCTCGGCGCCCATCCGCGCCTCTCCGCCATGATGCTGGCCGCCGCCAACCCGCCCGAACAGGCGCTGGCCTGCGACATCGCGGCCATACTGGAGGAGCGCGACCCGCTGCGCGAGGCAGGCCAGGCCGATCTCGGCCTCAGGCTGGAGGCACTTGTGACCGGCGCCGGCGACCGCGCGACCATCGCCCGCATCAGGCGCGCCGCCCAGCAATACCGCAGGCGCCTCGGCCTGCGTGACATCACGGGCCAGGGCGATGCCGGACGGCTGATCGCAGCAGGCTTCCCGGACCGTGTCGCCCAGCGCCGCTCCGAACCCGGCTCCTTCCGCCTGGCCGGCGGCGGTGGCGCCAAGCTCGCGGTCAGCGACAAGCTCGCCACCGCCAAGCTGCTGGCGGTGGCAGGGCTTGAGATGAAGCTCTCCGCCCAGATCCGCCTCGCCGTCCCGCTCGACCCCGCCCATCTCTGGCCGCACAGCACGGTGTCGGTCGAAACCGGCCTCGATCCCACCACCGGCTCGGTGCTGGCCCGCAGGCGGCGGCGCTATTTCAGCCTGATCCTGGAAGACCGCACCGAACCCGCTGATCCGGCTGAGACCGCCCTGGCGCTGGCCCGCGCCGCCAACCTGCCCTCGCTGCCCTGGGATGACACCGCCCGCCAGTTCCAGGCCCGCGTCGCCCTGATGCGCGGCCTGGAGCCCGACGCCTGGCCCGATCTGTCGGACGAGGCGCTCTCCGCCGACCGGCAATGGCTCGCCGATCACCTGCATGGCTGCTCCCGCCTCGCCGAGCTGGACCGCATCGATCTTGCCGCCATCCTGCGTGCCACGCTGGACTGGCAGCAGCACACCACGCTCGACCGGCTGCTGCCGTCCCACATCCAGCTGCCCGGCGGCAGGGCCGCGGTCGACTACACCCAGCCGGTGCCGCTGGCCGAGGCCCGCGCCCAGGCCTTCTTCGGCCTCGATGCCACGCCGAAGCTGGCCGCTGGCGGCGTCGAGCTGCGCCTGGCCCTGCTCTCCCCCGCCATGCGCCCGCTTGCCATCACCGCCGATCTCGCAGGCTTCTGGCGCGGTGCCTGGGCCGATGTGCGCAAGGACATGCGCGGCCGCTACCCGCGCCACCACTGGCCGGACGATCCGGCGACCGCCAGTTTTCGCAAACCAGTTCAGGGGTCGTGAACCCTTGTGATGCTTGATGGCGATCGCCAAGTGCTTTGATTGAGCCGCGATAAGAAGTGAGTCTGAGGATGCAGGCACTGTCCCGTCGCCAACTGACATTATCCGCCGGAGCCCTGCTGGCGGGCGCCGCGTTCGCGCGCCCCGCCACAGCCCGCATCGGTCCCGAAAGCTTCGCCCCGCTGGTGCGCCGCGTGCTGCCGGCCGTGGTCAATATCGGCGTGGTCGAGAGCATCGCCTCGCCCGACCCGCTGGACGGCTTCCCGCCCGAGATCCAGCGCCAGCTGCGCCAGCGCCAGCGCCTGCGCAGCAGCCGCCGCCAGGTGCAGGGCGCGGGCTCCGGCTTCATCATCGACCCGGCGGGCTACATCGTCACCAACAACCATGTGGTGGGAGCCGCCGACCAGATTGTGGTCTCCCTCACCGACGGCACCGATCTGCCGGCCAAGCTGATCGGCACCGATGAGCTGACCGACATCGCGGTCATCAAGATCGACCCGCCGCACGCCCTCACCGCCGTCCCCTGGGGGGACAGCAACGCGATGGAGGTCGGCGATTGGGTGGTCGCCGCCGGCAACCCGTTCGGCCTTGGCGGCTCGATCACCGCGGGCATCGTCTCCGCCCGCGGGCGCGATATCGGCGCCTCGGCGTTTGACGATTATCTGCAGATCGATGCCCCCATCAATCCCGGCAACTCGGGTGGCCCGGTGTTCAACGCCGATGGTCAGGTGATCGGCGTCAACACCGCCATCGTCTCGCCCAATGGCGGTGGCTCGGTCGGCATCGGCTTTGCCGTGCCGTCGGCGGTGGCCAGCAAGATCGCAGCCGAGCTGCGCGCGAAAGGCCGCATCGAGCGCGGCTGGCTCGGCGTCTCGGTGCAGGACCTGCCGGCCGGCGACCCGCGCCGCGCCCACAGCACCGGCGTGCTGATCGCGGGCCTCGACCGCAACGGCCCCGCCGCCCATGCCGGCATCCGTCCGGGTGATCTGGTGATCGCGGTTGGCGGCCAGCCGGTGGAGAACTCGCGCGATCTGATCCGCGCCATTGCAGCGATCACGCCCGGTGGGACAATCTCGCTCATGCTGCGTCGCGGTGGGCGCGACACCGAACTCTCCGTCACGGTCGGGCGCCGCCCGGTCAATGATCAGGGCTGAACCGGGCTCCCCCGAAGAACGAAGGAAATACCCTATGCGTATCCTGGTGGTCGAGGACGACAAGGACGTTGCCAATTTCGTCGTCAAGGGCCTGCGCGAGGCCGGCCATGTCGTCGAACACACACCCAATGGCCGGGACGGGCTGTTCATGGCGGCCAGCGAGAATTTCGACGCCATCGTGCTCGACCGCATGCTCCCCGGCGGGGTGGACGGGTTGAAACTGCTGGAAACGCTGAGGGCGCAGAACAACCACACGCCGGTGCTGTTCCTCTCCGCCATGGCCCAGGTCGATGACCGCGTCAAAGGCCTCAAGGCCGGCGGCGATGACTACATGACCAAACCCTTCGCCTTTGCCGAACTCCTCGCCCGCGTCGAGGCGCTAACCCGCCGCGGCAAGTCGGACGCGCCGACCACCAAGCTGATGGTGGCCGACCTTGAGATGGACCTGCTGTCGCGCAGCGTGAAGCGCGCCGGCCAGAAGATCGACCTGCAACCGCGTGAATTCCGCCTGCTGGAATTCCTGATGCGTCATTCCGGCCAGGTCGTCACCCGCACCATGCTGCTCGAAGGCGTGTGGGACTACCATTTCGACCCACAGACCAACGTGATCGACGTCCATGTCAGCCGCCTGCGCCAGAAGGTGGACAAGCCCTTCCCGCAGCCGCTGATCCACACCGTGCGCAACGCCGGCTACATGCTGCAGCTGGAAGAGCCATGAGCGAAGGGACCCTGCCGCAGCCTGCCCTCGCGGGCGGCGGCGCGGTCCGCAAGCTCACCCAGCCGGGCCTGCTGCGCTCCGCCGGTGTCCGCTTCGGGGTGATCTACGCAACCTTGTTTGGCCTCAGCGCCGTGGCGCTCGCCGGCTTCCTGTGGTGGTCCACGGCGGGCCTGCTCGACCGGCAGATCACCGCCGAACTGCAGCAGGACGCGGACAGCCTCGTCAGCGTCTATTTCGACGAGGGCCTGCCCGGCGTCACCAGCGCCATGAAGGACCGCATCAACGGCAATATCGACGATGACGCGCTCTATCTCCTTGCCGACCCGGAATTCCATCTGATCGCCGGCAACGCCAATGCCTGGCCGGCCGAGATGCCGATCGATCAGGACTGGGGCAGCCTGCGCGTCAAGCGCGACGGGCTGGATGTGCTGATGCGGGTGCACGCCTTCGACCTGCCCGGCGGCTATCGCGCCATGGTCGGGCGCGACGCCTCGGTGCGGCAGAATCTCAGCCGGCTGATGGAAGGTGCCCTGTTCTGGGCCGCCGGCATCGCGGTTGTGCTCGGCGTGGTCGGCGCATGGGCGGTGCGCGGCCTGTTCCGCGCCACCATCGCCGATGTCTCCGCCACCGCCATGGCGGTCAGCGCCGGCGATCTGTCCCGCCGCGTGCGGGTCCATGGCCAGGATGACGAGTTCGACCTGCTCGCCGAGACCATCAACGACATGCTCGACCGCATCGGCCGGCTGATGGACGGGGTGAAGCAGGTCTCCAACGCCATCGCCCACGACCTGCGCACGCCGATCACCCGCGCGCGCACACGTCTGGAGGATGCCTCGATCCACGCCAAGACCGAGGCCGATCTGCGCCAGGCGGTGGATCGCGCGCTGGTCGATCTGGACGGCATCGTCAGCGTGTTCCAGGCCCTGCTGCGCATCTCCGAGATCGAGGCCGGCGCACGGCGCAGCGCCTTCGCCCGCTTCGACCTCGGCGCCGTGCTGGCCGATCTGGCCGAGCTGTACGAGGCGGTGGCGGAGGAGCGCGGCATGACTCTCTCCTCCGACGTGACACAGGGCCTCAGCCTGTTCGGTGATCGCGACATGATCCAGCAGGCGGTGGCCAACCTGCTCGACAACGCGTTGAAATTCTCCCCCGAGGGCGGCGCCATCGAGATCCGCGCCTGGCAGGACGGCGCGCTGGTGCGCGTCACGGTCACCGATCACGGCCCCGGCATGCAACAAGCCGACATGCTGCGCGCCACCGAGCGCTTCTTTCGCGCCGAGCAGGCCCGCAGCACGCCCGGCTCTGGCCTTGGCCTGGCGCTGGTGCAGGCGGTGGCGCAGCTGCATGGCGGCGAGATCATGCTCGCCGACGCGCAGCCCGGGCTGCGCACCACGCTGGTGTTGCAATCCAGCCTCACTGACGACAAATCCGCAACACTCACCGCCGCGTGAGCGCTTCTTCATTTGCATCCCAGTGTGTTGCAATCCTGGAAGACTTAAGCAGGTCCACATGAGGGGTCCTGGTCAAATCCTTTCCGGTCTGGCGTTGGTCGCAGCCTTCACATCGGGGCTGACCACCGGGCTCTGTGCCCAGATGATGGCCCCCGATCCGCGCGCCCTGCGCCCAGTGCCCGGCCCCTGGATCGGCGCTCCGGTGCCGCCACCGCCGCCACCGCCGATGACCACGCCGCGCATCCTCAACGACACGCCCGAATACTGTGCCGAGCTGATGGAAAGCGTCGAGCGCATCCGCAACCGCATGCCCATCGTCTCGGACGAGGCGCTGACACTGGCCAACGAGGGCGCGCATATGTGCCAGATCGGCCATTACCGCCCCGGCGTCGCCCGGTTGCGCACCGCCCTGGTCATGATGCGCCGCGGCAAATAGCACCCTATTCCACCCGCAACGCCGCCTGCAGCGCCGCAGCCCCGGCTGGATCCTGCAACGCCCACAGCCGCTGTGCCGCAAGCCGCGCGAACTGCAGCGTCAGCACCCGTCGTGTCGCCGGCGCCAGACGGTGTTCCACCGCATCACGGATCACGCAGGCCGTCTCCTCAGCCACGATCAAACCCACATCCGGCGGCAGGATCGCCTGCGGAAAATCCGCATCCACTGCAAAATACAGCCCATCGCAGAATGCGCGATACGCCTGCCATTTGGCATCCAGCCTGAAATCCATCTCGCCGGATTTGATCTCGATGCACACCAGCCCGCCAGTCGGCCGAAGCGCCATGATGTCCGCCCGCCGCCCATCGGGCAGCCCCATCTCATGCACCACCGCCCACCCCAGCTCGGCACACAGACGCGCGGTGCCGCGCCGGATCAAAGCCGTCCGCTCGCCCCGCAGCCGCTCCGCCTGGCCGTTCAGGGCGAAGCCAGCGCGTTGATCGCCAACGCCAGGGCGATGTCGCGGGCCGACAACCCACCCGCATCATGGGTGGTCAGCGTGATCTCCACCCGGTTCCACACATTGAACCATTCCGGATGATGCCCCTGCGCCTCGGCCAGCAGCGCCACCCGGCTCATGAAGCCCCAGGCCTCCGAGAAATCGGCAAAGCGGAAACCGCGGGTGATGGCATCGCGCCCCTCCACCATCGCCCAACCCTGCGGCAGGCTCGCGCGCTCGGCTTCGCTCAGACATGGGATCATCTGCATCTTCCTTGACGGATCGGCCCTGGTCATGGCCCGGTTGCGACATGCGCCATCATAGCACACCGCCCACCGCCGATGAGATCGCCCTCCTCGCCGAACAGGCGCTGGCCTCCATCCCCAAAGCCCTGCGCCGCCACATCGACAATGTCACCCTCACCGTGGAGGACCTCGCGGACGACGCAACCTTGGCCGAGATGGGCCTGGACAACGCGTGGGATCTCAGCGGCCTCTATCACGGCACACCGCTCGGCGAACGCAGCACGCAGGACCTCATCCGCATGCCGGACCTGATCACGCTCTACCGCCTGCCCATTCTGCTCGAATGGGTGGAGGAGGGGGAGGACCTCGCCCGCCTGGTGCGCAACGTGGTCATCCACGAACTCGCCCACCATTTCGGCTTCACCGACGCCGAAATCGAAGCCCTCGAACAATCCCCGTAGGGCGGGTCCACGACCCGCCACCCAACGACCGGGTCCACGACCCGCCATCAACACCCTCAAACATCAAGCCGACTTCAAGAACGTCCCCAGCTTCACCAGGGCCGTGGCCTTGTCGGTCTGGTCGATCGCCGCCAGCTCCGCCGCCATGCGGTCCAGCGCCGCCTCATAGATCTGCCGCTCCGAGAAACTCTGATCCGGCTGGCCGGCATTGCGGTGCAGGTCGCGCACCACCTCGGCGATCGCCACCGGATCGCCCGAGTTGATCTTCGCCTCATATTCCTGCGCCCGGCGCGACCACATGGTCCGCTTCACCCGCGCACGGCCCTTAAGTGTCCCAAGCGCATCATCGAACGCCTTCTTGGTGGACAGCCGGCGCAACCCCGCACTGCGCGCCTTGGCCACCGGCACCCGCAGCGTCATGCGGTTCTCTTCGAAGGTGATGTGGATCAGCTCCAGCTTGTGGCCGGCGATCTCCTCCACCGCGATCTTGTCCACCTTGCCCACGCCATGGGTGGGATACACCACGTAATCACCCTCGGAGAACGTCTCATCCTTGTTGGACGCGCGCGAGATCGGCGCCGGGCGGCCGTTGTTCTGCTGGATCGGCCCACGCGGATCAGGCCGCACGGCCGGCTGCGGCGCCGGCTGGCTGGCCACCACGGTCTGGGCGGCGGTGTCCACGCTCTGCGGGGCGAGATTGGTGTCGGCGGACTCGGTCATGCGGTGATGCGCCTTTCCGGCTGAAATGGTCGAACCGTCACGACGGGCGCGGGCCGAAGCGAATTTCGGCGCGGCTTGGTCGTAGGCCTTGGAAGAATGGCCGGCCAGGCCACGGCACTCACATGCCAGCCAGACCGGTCAGACCTTCACATATAACACAATTTTCCACCCACGTCAGGGGTGGCGATGCCTGTGCCGGCGCTATCAGCCATGCCGTGCTCACACGTGGGGCGCCAACTCACGGCGCCCCGCACATGACCGGTCAGACGCTGCCAGGCTCGGGGGAGAACAGCTCAGCCTTGCCGGGCTTGCCCTTCCAGTCATCCGCATCAGCCGGTGCCGTGCCCTTGCGGGTGATGTTCGGCCACCCACTGGCATGGGTGCGGTTGATCTCGGCCCAGGCGGCGGCGCGGTCATCGCTGTCCGGCACGATCGCCTCGGCCGGACACTCAGGCTCGCACACGCCGCAATCGATGCACTCGTCCGGATTGATCACCAGCATGTTCTCGCCGACATAGAAGCAGTCGACGGGGCAAACCTCGACGCAATCCATGTATTTGCACTTGATGCAGTTCTCGGTGACCACGTAGGCCATCGTTCGCTCCTGAGGTCGCTGTGGATCAATCGCCGCGATATGACGGCATATCCGCTTCGGCGCAAGGCTCCGCCTGCACCGAAGCCCCGCCGGACAGATCGCGGTAGAGCTGCCGTGCTTCCGGCGCAGGGCCACGCCGGCTGGCCAGGCTCAGCACCTCGAACACTTGCACTCGCCCGCGCAGCGGCAGCGTCACCACATCGCCCACCCGCAGCCGCGCATGCGGCTTCTCGGTGGCCTGGCTGTTGATGCGCGCATAGCCCTCGCCGATCAGCCGCGCGCAATCGGCGCGCGCCTTGAGAAACCGCGCACACCACAGCCATTTGTCAAAGCGTTGCCAGTCGCGATCCTCGATCTCAGCCAAGACTCTCTCCGTGGATCATCGTCTGAGCGCCGCCAGCGCCGCGAACGGCCCATCGCGCACCACCACCGGTGCGGGGCTCTGCTGCTCCCGCCTGCGCCGCGGCACCGAGATGCTGGGCGGCGCCGGCGGACCATATTCCGCCTCGCCCAGCGCAACACCCGGCTGCAACACCAGCCCGAGCCCGTGCAGCACCGCGGGCAAAAGCTCGGCACGCACCGAAAGGCGCTGCGTGAGGTCGGCCGGCACCGGGATCGAGCGCGCGCGTGCCGCAAAATGCAGCTCGGCCGCAACCCGCTCGGCAATGTCCAGCCGCAGCAGCACCGGCCCGCAGGCGACCCAACCCAGACAGGAAGCACAGCCGGGCGGCCAGTCCGGCGCAGGGATCGCAATCGCCGCGGGCGGCGGCAGCTCCGGCATGTCGGTGCCCTGGCCCAGCGCCCACAAGGCCGCCCGCACCCAGCGCGCGCGCGGCTTCAACAGGCTGGGCAGGAACAGCGCAAACCGCCCGGCCCGCACGTCCAGGCCCTTCAGCCGGCCGCGCAGCTCCGGGGCGATCTCCGCCTCCGTCGCCCCCGGCACCACGCCCAGCCCCTCGATCAGCCGGTGCAGCGGCCCGCGCAGTGCCCCGTCCCGCTCGGCCAAGGCGGCGGCCGCGAACAGCGGCGTCAGTGCCTCATGGATGCGCGCATCCACATAGCGCTGCAGCCGCAGCCGCACCCGCTCGCGCGCCGGACCATCGAGAAACTCGCTCGCCAATATCTCCACCGCCGGCCGGATCGGCGACGCGCCCGGCCGCAGCCGCGCCACCGGCGCCCCGTCCCAGGCGATGCGCTGGCTCGGAAGCCACGCCAGCTCGCCATCCTGCGCCGCCTCCAGCCGCGCCACCCGCCGCGGCATCTCGCCGATCAACGCGCGGCGCGCGGCGCGCAGCACCAGCCGGCGCGCATCCCCCACGGTGGACGGGTCAGGCGCGAAGCCGAACCCCTCGATATGCCCGACCGGATGGCCCTCCACCACCACCTCGCCCCGCCGCGTCACGGCGGACATCAGCTCGTCGCTCTCCCCCGCATCCAGCTTGCGCATCAGATGCGCTGCCCGGCGGTCAACAAACCGCGCCGTCAGCCGCTCATGCAGCGCGTCGGACAGCAGATCCTCCACCGCCCGGGCCTTGCCCTGCCAATGCGCCGCATCCTCCACCCAGTCCGAGCGGGCCGCGATATAGGTCCACACCCGCACGCTCGACAGGCGCTGCATCAGCGTGTCGATATCGCCATCCGCCCGCGCCAGCGCCGCGATCTGGCCCGCGATCCAGTCGGTCGGAAGCCGCCCTTCCTTGACCAGATGCACAAACACCCGCGCGCACAGCCTGGTGTGGCTGTCATCGGCAATCTTGCGGAAATCCGGGATCTGGCAGGCCTCCCACAGCAGCCGCACCCGCGACCGCCCGCGGGCCAGCGCGCGGATCTCCTGATCGCGCACCATATGCCCCAGCGTCTCCAGATCGGTCGCCTCATTGCCCCGCACCAGCCCCGCCAACTCGGACGGCGCCTGCAGGCTGTGAAACAACCCATCGATATGGCTGAAATCGAGGTTGGAGTTGCGCCAGACGATCTGCTCCAGCGGCTGGAAGGAATGCCCCTCCACCGCGCGCACCAACTCGTCATCCAGCTTCTGGCATTCCCCCGTGGCGCCGAACGTGCCGTCGCGCATGCCGCGCCCGGCCCGCCCCGCAATCTGCGCCACCTCGGAGGCGGTCAGCAGCCGCGGCCGATGCCCGTCGAACTTCGACAGCCGGGCAAACGCCACATGGTCCACATCCATGTTCAGCCCCATGCCGATCGCATCGGTGGCCACCAGGAAATCGACCTCGCGCTCCTGATACAGCTTCACCTGCGCGTTGCGCGTGCGTGGGGACAGCCGCCCCATCACCACCGCACACCCCCCGCGCCTGCGCCGGATCGCCTCGGCGATCGCGTAGACCTCGGCCGCACTGAACGCCACCACCGCCGAACGTGGCGGCAGCCGCGTCAGCTTCACCGCCCCCGCATGGGTCAGCTGCGACAGCCGCGGGCGTGTCTCAATCTGAATGTTCGGCACCAGCCGGTGCAGCAGCGGGCGGATCGTCTCCGCCCCCATGAACATCGTCTCCACCAGCCCGCGCGCATGCAGCAGCCGGTCGGTGAACACATGGCCCCGATCAGGGTCGGCGCAGAGCTGGATTTCATCCACCGCCACGAACTCGGCATGCCGGTCCAGCGGCATCGCCTCCACCGTGCAGGAATACCACCGCGCCCCGGGCGGGATGATCTTCTCCTCCCCGGTGATCAGGGCAACGTTCCCCGCCCCCTTCTTCGCCACCATCTTGTCGTAGTTCTCGCGCGCCAGCAGGCGCAGCGGAAAGCCGATAATGCCGGAGGCGTGCGCCAGCATGCGATCAATCGCAAGATGGGTCTTGCCCGTGTTGGTGGGACCCAGAACCGCCTTCACCCGGTGAGAGAAGCCCGACATAGGATGAAGGATGGAGGGCGCGGGGCCGATTGCAAGCACTATCCTGTTGCACCGCAATGACACCATGATTTCCAGCCACTTCCAACCCCGCCCCAAGCCCCGCCAGCCCAATCGGCGGCACTCGCCCGCGGCGACTCGCAACCCCGGATCACCCGGCAAACCCAACGCCGGACATTGCGCGCCCCCTTCCCCGTCATTGCGAGCGAAGCGAAGCAATCCACCGAACCGCAGCCTCGCACCAAAAAATCGGCCACCATCAATAATTCAATCACAATTCGCAACAAATGCCTCGCACGTTCGCTCCAGCCCTCAACACGGTTTTCCAAACCCCTCCCGCCGCGCCCAGGAAATCATCCCGCGCGGCAGCGGAATCCGAAACGGCTCCGGCTTCGGGCGCCGCGCGCGCGGCCTGCGGATCCTCTCGGTGCGCGCAGGCGGCACCGTCCACGGCAGTTCGATCGCAAGCGACCGGCACAGCGGCCGCAGCACAAGCCGTGCCTGTGGGGAGGCTTCCAGCAGCGCCACCATGTCGGGCTCGGCCAGCAGATGCTGCAGCTGGCTGCCATAGCAAGCGGCGCGATACCCGCCGGCTGCCACCAGCCAGCCGAACCGGCGCGGTGCCGGAACGGCCTTCTGGCGCGGCGCGCGCGGACTTGCAGGGCAGGCCGCCCTCGGCCGCGACACCCCGGCCACCAGCCGCCCGGCGCGAAACCGGACCAGCATCCGCTCGATCCGCGCCAAAGCCCGCCCCATCCGATTATAGACGGCAATGGCCACGGGCGGCGTAAGCCCCCACAGCCCCACCAGCGCCCGCAGCCCGGCCAGGATCAGGCGCAGGCGGGCGGCGAGCGGATCAGCCTCGGGATGTGCAGCGGGACAGGCCATCCGCCATGGTATTCCACAGCCCCAGGGTGGCTTTCACGCAAAATCGTCCGCGGATTTCAGCAAATCAGCCGCCGTGCCGCCCACCCTGCCTCTGCTGGCGGTGCTGACCGTCGATTCCACGCCGGCGCCGCAGCCCCAGCAGGCCCGCAGCCCCGCTGAGCAGCACCACCAGCGATGCCGGCTCGGGGATGGCCGTCTCGGTCAATAACATCTGATGATTGTTCGCATCATTGCCGATCGCCAGCACCTCCCCGTCATAGAACGTGTATTCGCCAGCCACCCCGATTCCGGACGCCACGGACACATATTCCCAGGTGAAGAAGGAGGAGGCCAGCGAACCATAATTGGCCAAGGCGATCCAATACCGCGTGCCCGCCGTCAAACCATAGGTCTGCGTGATAGGCACCGAAACCAGGCTTGAAGTCGTGCTGAGGAGTGTGGCCGGAACCGTTCCCAAAATCGCAAGCGCGCTGCCCGGTGTCGTGTTGGAGTCCGAATACAGCGCAACATCGAAGCTGGCCGCCGTGTTGTTCGCCAGCGCCGCAACCCCCAGTGTCACGCCGCTCAACACGCCCGTGAACGGGGCCGTGAAGCTCTCGGCCAGCCCCAAGGTCAGGTTGTCCGCGCCAAGCCCTGAGGAGCCGGTCGAATCATAGATCACCGTCGGCTGCGCCAGGCCGGGTGGGGCGCCAATCATCACGCCAGCCACCGCAAGCAACACACTCAGCGTCAAAGACCGCACGAAAGCCATGGATGTCCCCACCTTGAACACATCAACGTCCGCGTATCGTTCCATCTTAACGGAAGTTGCAAAAGCGCTGTCAACACCGGCCCGGGCACACATCAAAATTTCATCCATCCCTGCGCGTCACGCCGCGCAACGGCCCACGCAAGGCCACGCAATCAAGCCGCTTTTTCCCCCGCCGCGTTGAAACCGCCCCCGCCAAGCCTCATATGCGGCGCCCGAAAGGAGATCCTGATGACCGAACAAACCATCGAAAAACACGATTTCGGCGCCGAGGTCGGCCGCCTGCTCGATCTCGTCGTCCACGCGCTGTATTCCGAGCGCGAGATCTTCCTGCGCGAGCTGATCGCCAACGCCGCCGACGCCACCGACCGCAGGCGTTTCGAATCCCTCACCAACGCCGACATCGCCCCGCCCGAGAACGCCCAGGTGCGCATCTCGCCGGACAAGGCCGCCCGCACGCTGACCATCACCGATGACGGCATCGGCATGAGCCATGACGAGCTGGTGCAGAATCTCGGCACCATCGCCCGCTCCGGCACCAAGGCCTTCGGCGAAAGCCTGGCCGATGCCAAGCCGGAGGACCGGCCCAGCCTGATCGGCCAGTTCGGCGTCGGCTTCTACGCCGCCTTCATGGTGGCCGACCGCGTCGAGGTCACGTCGCGCAAGGCAGGCTCCATCGAGGCCTGGACCTGGGAGAGCGAGGGCCGCGGCCAGTTCACCCTGCGCTCCGCCTTCCGCGACACCGCCGGCACCACCATCGTCCTGCACCTGAAATCGGACGCCGAGGAATATCTCGAATCCACCCGCATCGAGACCGTGGTGCGCAAATGGGCCGACCACATCACGCTTCCGGTGATGGTCGATCACGACGGCAAGCCGCTCGCCGCCAATGAGGGCACAGCACTCTGGCGCCGTTCGAAATCCGACATCACCGAGCAGCAATACGCCGAATTCTACCGCCACGTCGCCCATCTCTGGGACAGCCCGCAGACCACCATCCATTGGCGCGCCGAAGGCAATATCGAGTTCACCGCCCTGCTGTTCATCCCCGGCATGAAACCCTTCGAGCCGGTGGAGGGCGAGCGCGTCTCCAAGCTGCGCCTGCATGTGCGGCGCATGTTCATCACCGATGAGGCCGAGCTGCTGCCCCCCTGGGCCCGCTTCGTGCGCGGCGTGGTGGACACCGAGGACCTGCCGCTCAACGTCTCGCGGGAGATGCTGCAGGCAACCCCCGTCCTCGCCCGCATCCGCCGCGCCGTCACCAACCGCCTGCTCACCGAGCTGAAGACGCTCGCCAAGGACACCGACACCTACGCCAAATTCTGGGAGAATTTCGGCGCCATCCTGAAGGAGGGCGTCTGGGAGGACAACGACCACCGCAAGGACCTCGCCGCCCTGATCCGCGCCCGCTCCTCCGCGCAGGAGGGCATGGTCTCGCTCGCCGACTATGTCTCCCGCATGAAGGACGGCCAGGAGGCGATCTACTACCTCACCGGCGACAACGCCCAGGCGCTCGGCCACTCCGCCCAGCTCGAAGGCTTCCGCGCCCGCGGCGTCGAGGTGCTGCTGCTCGACGACCCGATCGACGCCTTCTGGCCCGACCGGCTGGAGGAGTTCGACGGCAGGAAGCTGCGCAGCGTCACGCAAGGCGCTGAGGATCTCTCCAAACTCCCCGCCCCGGAGCAGGAGGGTGAGGCGGCAGACGTCGAGGCCCTGATCGCCGCCCTGAAATCAGCGCTCGGCGATGCGGTCTCCGATGTGCGGGCCACCGACCGCCTGGTGCAGAGCTCGGTCGTGCTGGCCGCCAAATCCGGCCCCGACCTTCAGATGCAGCGCCTGCTGCGCCGGGCCGGCCGCGACGGCTTCGCCGTGGCCCCGGTGCTGGAGATCAACCCGCGCCACAGGCTGATCGCAGCCCTTGCCGCCCAGCTCGCCTCCGGCCGCCCGGTTGCCGACCAGGCCCAGACATTGTTCGACCTCGCCCGCCTGCAGGACGGCGATCTTCCCGCCGATCCCGCTGGTTTCGCCCGACGAATCGAGCAGGCCGTGCAGGCCACGCTGGGTTAATTCACACCTCATAACGGGATCGTTTGGGGCGCCCAAAACGATCCCGTTCGCGCGCCGGGCGTGACATTTCCGACAGATAAATGTCGAAAATTGTCAGACAATTTCAGAGTTCGTTTTGCCGATTAACGCCACAACAAACGGCGTCGTCCCAGAAATCCCAGGTTTCGTAAGCATGTCGACTTTGTCATGTGCGCAGCACGGGCCTGAAATGCTGATGTCCAACCTATCACCACAACATTAATTCTCCGTTTTTTGGGCATGTCGCGCCCGCAACGAGCTTGTGTTCGAGTCATCGTGATGTCATATGCGAACGATCGACGGGGCGTGACAACGCACACCCGTCTGTCGGAGTCGATACCGCATTGCAACATGTCGTCATGACCGAAGACCTGCCCTGCCGCCTGATCGCGGATGCGGACAGCACTGCCGTCCGATCGGTGATCTGCGTGCGCCCCGGCAGCCTATCGGCTGATCTTGCGCGGTTTTCTGCCTCCCAGAGCCAGTTCATCCTCCAATCCGGCTTCGCCGCCGCGCGCGGCGATCTCGTTCTGGTCCCAGGACATGACGGGGTGGAGGCCGCGCTGTTCGGCCTCGGCGCCGATCAGTCGCATCTGGCCTTCGGCGATCTCGCCATGCGCCTGCCGGAAGGTGTGTGGCGTTTGTTGCCGGGCGACTACGATCTGGACCGCGCGGTGCTTGGTTTCTGTCTCGGTGCCTATCGCTTCACCCAGTTCCGCCCGGCCAAGCGCAAACCCGCCATCCTCGCCCTCGATCACCTGCCGAAACACCCCATGTCGCAGGCCGCCAGCATCTGGATGGCGCGGGACCTGATCAATCTTCCAGCCAACCTGCTCGGCCCCAGCGAACTCGCCGATGCCTGCCAGCAACTGGCCCAGGCCCATGGCGCCGTCTTCCACCGCACCAGCGGCGATGATCTGCGCGAGGCCTACCCCACCGTTCACGCGGTTGGCTGCGGCTCGGACCGCGCACCCGTGGTCGCCAGCTTCACCTGGTCCGGCAGCAAGGCGGGCGCAGACGCCCCGCATATCTCACTCTGCGGCAAGGGCGTCATCTTCGACACCGGCGGCTACGACCTCAAACCCCCCGCCTCCATGCTGCGCATGAAGAAGGACATGGGCGGCGCCGCCTCCATGCTCGCCCTGGCCGGCATGCTGATGCAGGCGGACCTGCCGATCCGCCTCTCCGTCCGCCTCGGCTGCGTGGAGAATGCCATCTCCGGCCACGCCATGCGCCCGCTCGACGTGGTGCGCACCCGCCGCGGCCTCTGCGTCGAGATCGGCAACACCGACGCCGAAGGCCGCCTCGTGCTGTGCGACCTGCTGGCCGAGGCCAGCGATGAAAAGCCCGATCTGCTGATCTGCGCCGCCACCCTCACCGGCGCCGCCCGCGTCGCCCTCGGCCCCGATCTGCCGGCGCTGTTCTGCAACAACCAGGATGTGGCGAACGCCCTGCTCGAAGCCGGCCGCACCACCACCGACCCGCTGTGGCAACTGCCGCTGTGGGATGGCTACGATGCCTGGCTCGACAGCGACGTGGCCGATCTCAACAACGTCGCCGGCAAGTCCCACGCCGGCGCCATCGTGGCAGCGCTCTTCATGCAGCGCTTCCTGGCCCCCGGCGTGCCTTGGGTCCATCTGGACACCTATGCCTGGAACGAATCCACCCGCCCCGCCCGCCCTGAGGGCGGCGACGCGCCGGGCATGCGCGCCCTGGAAGCCGCCATCACGGCAATGGCTGCGGGCAGCATCACTTTTTCGGGAAGGAACTGATCTGATGCATCAATTCCTTGCCATTTCGAAATACACCACGGAGACTTGCTCCGGGCGGTGTGGTCGCGTCCGGCGGGACGCAAAGGCGGCACAACCGCCGCATTGTTTAAAGGAAAACTGAACATGGCACCCACCCCAACCGCCGACCAGCTGGTCGGCATCCTGCGTGACACGGTTGTGGCTCTCGTGCGTCGCGACGGTCCGGATCTGTCGGCCCGTCAGCTTGGCGTGTTTCTGACCTGCTACCTGCAGGACGGCGCGCACACGGTGCGTGGCCTGGCTGCCGAACTCAACGTCTCCAAGCCCGCCATCACCCGCGCCCTGGACCGTCTGGGCGAGCTCGACCTGGCCCGCCGCAAGGTGGACCCGATGGACCGTCGCTCGGTGCTGGTGCAGCGCACGCTGAAGGGTACCGCCTTCCTGCGCGACCTGCGCGGCATCATGGGTGAGGCCAGCACGGCGAAGAAGCCGGCTGCCGCCGAAGCCACCGTCGCCGCCCGCAAGGTCGCCAACGGCTGATTGATACCTGCCCTGTCATCCGGCAGGGCAGTCTTCCAGGCCGGCAACCATGGGCATCCCCGATCAGGGGATGCTCAGGTCGCTGACCTTGCACAGATCCAAATTGCGGCTCTTGCTGGATTTGTCAGCCAGAACGACCCGCAACTCGAGCATGCAGCCCTGCCCGCGCGGCGGGTGCAGCAGCAATGTCGCGTTCGGCACCAGCGGCCCCTTGTCCAGCAGATTGGCGCTGCGCGTGCCATCCTTCGGCTGCGTCGTGATCTCGGCAATCGGCTGGCTCAGATGGTTGGTCAGCCGGAAGCTCGCATCATCGGCCGCCTTCCCCGCGCCCGCCTTCTCGCTCCCCGGCGCGCCGGACAGCACCATATCCGCCATCGTGCAGGTGTTCACCGCCCGGCGCTCCTCCTTCTGGCCGGAGGCATAGACCACCCGAACATCAAACACGCAGTTGCCATCCACCCGCCGGCGCACCGCAAAGCTGCCGCCCGGGGCCAGCGTGCCGTTGGTCAGCCGGTTCTGCCCCCAATTGGCATCCCCCGCCGGCGTCACGAACAGCTCGCGCACCGCCTGGCCGCTCTTGTTCACCAGATTGAACGACGGGTTCTGCTCCTGCGCCCGCACCGCGGGGCTCGCCAGCACCACAACCATCGCAAGCAAGGTGGCACGCATCATCGCTCGTCCCTCTCGTTCATCGCACGCCCTCTAAAGTAGTGCGGCGATATGGCGGCTTGAAGGCGCGGGCCTACCAGCGGCCGATCTCGGCCGTGCGCGCCCGCAGCACCACAAAGCCCAGCCACAGCATCTGCGGCAGCAGCAGCAGCAGCGGCAGCGCCGGCTTCAGCACTGCCGGGCTTGCCACGAACAGCATCGACACCAGCCCGCCCAGTGCCGCGAACCCGCACTGCACCAGCGTCACCACCCGCGCATCCACCCCCGCGCGATGCGCCACCTGATACAGATGCCCGCGATGCGCCTGGGTGATCCGCTCCCCCGCAATGAACCGCCGCACCAGCGTGAAGGACACATCGAACAGCACGCCGTTCAGCAGCATCGGCACCAGCAGCAGCGACATGTCCATCCGCCCGAACCGCGCCGCCGCCACCCCCAGCATCGCCAGCATGAAGCCACAGAACTGGCTGCCCACATCGCCCATGAAGATGCGCGCCCGGGGGAAGTTGAACGGCAGAAACCCCACTAGCCCCGCCGCCAGCACCAGCGATGCAAAATAGACGAAACTGTCGCCCTGGCTCTGCCCGATCACCGCCAGAAACAGGCAGGACACCAGCGTCACACCCGCCGCCAGCCCGTTCAGCCCATCAATGAAGTTCATCGCGTTGGTGACGAACACGATCCACACCAGCGTCGCCACCGCCCCCACCCAGCCCAGCTGCACCACGCCCCAGAACGGCAGCCGCACATCCTGCACATAAAGCCCGGACGCGATCGCCGCGAGCGCCGCCCCCACCTGGGCCGCCAGCTTCACCGAAAACGGCCAGTCGCGCAGATCATCCAGGAACGACACCACCGCGATCACCAGCGCGGACAGGATCACCCCGCGAAAATACGGCTCGGCGATGCGGGAGAACTCGGCAAACCCGTACAGCATCGCAATGCCCAGCATGAACGCCGTCACAATGCCGATCCCACCGCCCTTCGGCGTCGGCCGCGTATGGGCGGAGCGCGCATTCGGCCGGTCCATCACCCGCGCATCGATCGCAGCCCGCACCACCAGCGCCGACACGCAGGCAAGCCCCAGGCAGAACAGCATATGGCGCAGAAAGGCTTCGAAGGTCATGGCCCGGGTTTACCCGCCCAGTGGGCCGCTGACCAGCCGGTGCGCGCTCACTGGTCAGCACCCGGGTGGCTCGTTATATGGGGCGGGATGGCCAATCCCCGTTCCTTCGCACGAATTGCGCTCAATGCGGCACTGGATGCGGCCCTGGCCGCCGCAGCCGTGGTGCTGTCGCGCTGGCTTGCCATGCCCAACGCCAATCCCCTGCATCCGGCGCTGCCCATTCTGTGGGGCGCCGTGGCCCTCGTCCTGGCCGGCGCCCCGTTTCGCCTCGCCACCCAATATTGGCGCTTCGCCAGCCTGACCGACCTGCTCGGCGTCGCCGCCGCCAGCATCGCCGGCGCCACGCTCTCCGCCATCGGCCTCATCGCAGCCGCGGGCATCGCCCCGCCCAGCCCCGCCTATCCCGCCATCCACATGCTCAGCCTCGCAGCGCTGCTGGTGCTGCCGCGTGTCGGCTACCGCCTGCTGCAGGGCGACCGCGCGCGCGAGGCCCCCGCCCAGCTCGTGCTGCTGGTCGGCGCGGGGGAGGGGGCCGATCTGCTGCTCAGCGCGCTCGCCACCGAACGCCGCCCGCCCTTCCTGGTGGCAGGCCTGCTCTCGCTCGGCAGCGCGCAGACCGGCCGGCGCATCCACGGCGTGCCGATCCTGGGTCAGGTCTCGGAGGCCGCCCAGATCCTCACCCGGCTGGACGATCAGAACACCCTGCCGGACGCGCTGGTGCTCACCGACCCCGGCATGGACGGCACCACGCTGGACGCGCTGATGCACGATGCCGAGGCGATGGGCCTGCGCGTGCTGCGCGCCCCGCGCCCCACCGAACTGGCCGACGGCCCGGCCACCCGGCTCGACCTGCGCCCCGTCGTCATCGAAGACCTGCTCAACCGCCGCCAACGCCCACTCGACCGCGACGCCATCGCCCGCCTGGTGCGCGGCAAGCGCGTGCTGGTCACCGGCGCCGGCGGCACCATCGGCTCGGAGCTGGTGCGCCAGGTGGCAGCGCTCGACCCCGCCTTCCTCGTGCTGCTCGACAACGGCGAATACGCGCTGTGGCAGATCGAGCAGGAGCTGGGCGGAACCCTCACCGGCCGCCGCCAGACCGTCATCGCCGATATCCGCGACGCGGCGCGCATCCGCACCGTGATGGAACAGGCAAGGCCTGACCTGGTCTTCCACGCCGCCGCCCTCAAACACGTCCCGATGGTCGAACACAACCCCACCGAAGGCCTGCTCACCAACATCGCAGGCACCCGCAACGTGGCCGATGCCGCCCGCGCCGTGGGGGCCGCCGCCATGGTGCTGATCTCCACCGACAAGGCGGTGAACCCCACCAGCGTGATGGGGGCCGCCAAGCGCATGGCCGAGATGTATTGCCAGGCGCTCGACATCGCCGCCCGCACCAGCCTGCGCCAGGACCAGCCCGGCATGCGCTGCGTCACCGTGCGCTTCGGCAATGTGCTGGGCAGCACCGGCTCCGTCGTGCCCGTCTTCCAGCGCCAGCTTGCCGCAGGCGGCCCGCTCACCGTCACCCATCCCGACATGGAGCGCTACTTCATGACGGTGCGCGAGGCGGTCGGCCTCGTGCTGCAGGCAAGCGTGGTCGGCTGCGACCGCGATGTCGACGATGGCGGCATTTTCGTGCTCGACATGGGGGAGCCGGTGAAGATCGTCGATCTCGCCCGCCAGATGATCCGCCTCGCAGGCCTGCGCCCGGACGAGGACGTCCGCATCGAGTTCACCGGCCTGCGCCCGGGCGAGAAGCTGTTCGAGGAGATCTTCCACGGCCGCGAACCGCCACTGCCGACCGACTTCCCCGGCCTGCTGATGGCAACGCCGCGCACCGCCGACCTCGCCCTCGTCAGCCGCGCGATTGACGAGATCGCCGCACAATGCCACGCCGACAACGCCGCCCAGGCGCTCGCGCTGCTCGGACGGATGGTGCCCGAATTCGATCACAACGCCGATGGCCATGCGGGGCCTTCCCGCGCCAGCACAGGACACATCCGATGAGCGCAGCGAAGCCGATCCCGTTTCTCGACCTCAAGGCCCAGCAGGCCCGCATCGCGGCCGATCTGCGCAGCCGCATCGATGCCGTGCTGGCGCATTGCCAGTTCGTGCTCGGCCCTGAAGTGGTGGAGCTGGAACAGAAACTCGCATCCTTCTGCGGCGCCAAACACTGCGTCAGCGTCTCCTCCGGCACCGATGCGCTGCAGATCGCCATGATGGCCGAGGGCATCGGCCGCGGCGATGCGGTCTTCCTGCCCGCCTTCACCTACACCGCCACCGCCGAGGTGCCGCTGGTGCTCGGCGCCACCCCGGTCTTCGTCGATGTCGACCCAAGCACCTTCCAGATCGACATCGCCCATCTCGAAGCCCGCATCCTGCAGGTCAAACACAAGGGCGAACTCCGCCCCCGCGCCATCGTGGGCGTCGACCTCTTCGGCCAGCCGGCCGACTGGCCCGCCATCATCGACATCGCCACCCGCCACGGCCTGTTCACCCTGGATGACTGCGCGCAATCTTTCGGAGCCCACCTGCACGGCAAGCCGCTCGGCACCCAGGCGGACGCCACCGCCACCAGCTTCTTCCCCTCCAAGCCGCTCGGCGGCTACGGCGATGGCGGCGCCCTCTTCACCGAAAGCGACGAACGTGCGGCGCTCTATCGCAGCCTGCGCACCCACGGCGAGGGCACCACGCGCTACGAGGTGCTGCGCACCGGCATGAACGGCCGGCTGGACACGCTGCAGGCCGCAATCCTGCTCTCCAAGCTCACCGTCTTCCAGGAGGAGCTGGACGCCCGCGCCCGCATTGCCGCGATCTATTCGCAGCGCCTCGGCAACGCCGTCACCGTGCCCACGCTGGTGCCCGATTCGGTCGCCGCCTGGGCGATCTACGCCATCCTGCTGCCCGATGCCGCCGCGCGCGACCGCATGCAGGCCGGGCTGAAGGCGGCAGGCGTGCCAAGCGCCATCTACTACCCCCGCCCGCTGCACCTGCAGCCCGCCTATGCCGGTGCGCATGACGGCGCACGGCTTCCCGTCTCGGAGGATCTGGCCACCCGCATCATGGCGCTGCCGCTGCATCCCGATCTCACCGACCACGACGTGGCGCGGATCTGCGATGCGGTGCTGGCCAACGCCGCCTGACCGATGCGCGGCTCGATCGCGGCCCATGCGGCCGTGGCGTTGCTCCTTCTGCTCGGGATTGATCTTTCGTTTCCGCTCTGGCCGGTTCATATCGCAGCCTTGCTGCTGGCGATCATCGTGCTGCTCCTGGCCTTCCTGGCCTGGGTCGCCGTGGGACGGAGACGGAAATGAGGCTGCTGTTGTGGGTTGCGCTGCTGCTGACCGCCTATAGCTGCATGGTCTCCGCCCAGGGGATCGATTGCAACGGCCCGCGCTTCCGCGGCCCCGCCCCCCAGATCAACGAGGTGCATATCTTCTGCGGCGATCTGCGCCAGGGCCGCGCCGAGGGCTATCACAGCCAGTCCGGCGGCATCGCGCCCGATGTGGTGGGTGTGGACCGCGTGCACGCGATCGGCGTGCAGGGCGTCTATGAGGGCCAGGTGCATTTCCGCACCGGCGCCGTGCACCGCTCCACCTTCTACCCGAAATTCTGCACCGTGGCGCAGATCGAGACCTCGATCCGCTTCGCCGCCGCCAACCCCATCCCGGGCCGCGGCACGGACTGGTCCTATGGCCCATCCGGCCCCGCCGACGGTGGCGCCGATTACTGCATGGGCAGCGACCACCGCCCGCTCGAGATCCAGTTCGCCCGCACCAGCCGGGGCGGCATCAACACCGCCTTTCCGGACGGCAGATGAACCGCATTCTGCGCCCGGCACTCTGGATCGCCGCCTGCGCGGTGCTGCTGCTGCCGTTCTTCTACGCCATGCTGCGCGAGATGCTGTTCAACACGGTGCCGCGCGATGACTATGCGGGCTTCCTGCTCTGGCTGATCGGCGACCCGTCCGGCTTCTTCCCCGAATCGCCCTATTGCTACCGCATCCTTGCCGTATCCCTCGCCTGGCCGCTCTACCACCTGGTGCCGGATCTGGCGCTGACCAACCTGCCCGCGGGCCTTGCGCCCGCGACGGTGCGCGCCACCACGGCGCTGGCCCTGCTGGCCTATCTCTCCTGCATCGCCGGCAGTGCCGCCATCTACCGCCTCGCACGGATCGAGGGCGGGCTGAACCGCCAGGGCGCGCTGCTGGCGGCGGCACTCGCCTGGCTGCTGCAATGGCAGGCCCAGGTGCTGGGGATCGACCCGCTCACCATCGCAAGCGTTGCCATCTGCCTGTGCCTGATCCGCCATCGTGGCATCTTTCTGCTCGCCATACTGGTCTCGGTGGGGGTGAACGAGAAGATCGGCATCGTGCTGGTGATCTGGCTTGGAATCCGCATGATCGCCACCCCCGCCGCCCGCCGCACGCTGGCCCCCGCCTTCCTCTCCGCCTGCGCCGCGATCGCGCTCTACGCCGCCCTGCTGAAAGGGCTGCATTACCCCGGCAACGAATACCAGCTCACGCCGGGTGGCTATCTCGGCACCATCGCCATGAACCTCGAAGCCTACGCCACGCCGCGCGGCCTGCTGCTCAACGTGCTGCCGGTGGCAACGCTTGCCGCCCTGTGCTGGGACAGGAAAGGCTGGGGCTTCAAACCCACCGATCTGTTCGCCCGTGCCGATCTGCTGGTGATCCCCGCCATGATGCTGGTGGCCCTCGTGCTCACCCAATATTTCCAGGCCGGCCGCATCGTCATGCACGCCATGCCCATCCTCATCGTCCCCGCCGCCGCCAGCCTGCAAAAACGCCTCGCCTGACCCTCCCAGCCGTAGGGCCGTAGGGCGGAAGTGCGAAGCACCTCCGCCATGGATCTCACCAAGATCGGCCCGTCTTCACAGCAAGCAAGAAGTTCTTTTTTGAAAAAAAGAACCAAAAAACTTTTAAAATTTAGTGCGAGTTTGTTCAAAAGTTGCGGCTCCAGCTTTTCAAGGCCCGTCCTACGGCGCCTTCCAGCAGAACGTCAGCTCGTGCTTGTTGTGAAACAGGTGCATCACGCGCCCGCCCGGAATCGCCGCGAACGCCTCGGCCGAAGCAAAATCCGTCTCGCCCTGGAACTTGATCGTGCACACGATCCGCTCCGCCGCCCCCGCCGCGATCCAGGCCTGCACCAGCGCCAGCAGCCGCTCCGGATAGGCGATGATGTCGCTGAACAGCCAATCCACCCCCCCCATCTCAAAGGCGGCCGGCTCCAGCGCGAACGCGCTGCCCTGCCGCCAGCTCACCCCCGGCATCGCCGCCACGTTTGCGGCAAGCGGTGCCTTGTCCACCGCCACAACCTCAGCCCCCAGTGCCGCGATCGCCCAGGTCCAGCCCCCGGGAGACGCGCCCAGATCCAGGCACGTATCGCCCGGCTGCGGCCAGGCGCCGATCCGCGTGCAGGCCTCCCACAATTTCAGATAGGCGCGGGACGGCGGCCCCACCCGGTCCTCGGCAAACACCGGTGCACCCCCGGCATAGGGGCTGGTCTTGGCGGCACTCGCCAGCATCCGGTCCGGCGCCAGCAACGTCCACGCCCCCAACGGCGCCGTGGGCGGCAAGGTCGGGAACACGATCTCCCGCGCGCGAATGGGCGGCAGATTCTCCGCAATCAGCGCCGAACGCCGGTGATGCTCCACCGGCAGATGCGACCAGTTGCGCTGCATCGCCCGCAATTCGGACGCCGCCTGCTTGATTGACACCACCGCGATGTCGCGCGGCTGCGTCCACACATCCAGCGCCCAGGCCGAATCCATCGGCGGTTCGGGCGACAGCGCAAGTCGCCCATGCCAGGCCAGAATGCTGCGCCCGCCGCGCGCCAACTCCTGCGCCAGCACCGGCTCCAGCCCGTCTGCCGCCAGATAGGCGGCCCCGATCGAGCCGGGTGCGATCTCGCCTGCGTTCAACGCCGCAGCGCCGCCACGCCCAACGCCGCCCAGCCCAGCATCAACGCCACCCCGCCCACCGGCGCCAAGGGCGGCACATGCAAAAACCCCGGCACGGCGGGAATCGCCCCCGCATAGACGGTGCCGCAGAACGCGATCACGCCAAAAGTGAACAATCCCCCCGCCAGCGCCATCATCCCCCGACCGCTGCGACCCGACAACCAGAGCGATACCAAAACAACCGCGTGCAGTCCTTGCATCTGCACGGCGCTGCCCACGCCAGCCAGCGCCGCTTGCGGCAGATCGCGCAGCCCATGCGCCGCGTAGGCGCCCATGGCGACGCTTGTCAGACCGAATAAAGCGCCGAAGACGCCCCAAACTCGTTGCATCGCTCTTCTCCAACCAAGCCGGGCATGGCTAAAAAGCGTTATGCCCCGTGGTGATCTGTTTCCTGATATCGGACCGTATGAAACTGGCCAGCTTCCGCTGTCCGGCCACCATGTCATGTATTGGGAGCAGGTCGGCAACCCCAACGGCCCCGCCGCCCTGTTTCTGCATGGCGGCCCCGGTGCCGGTGCCGGCGCCGTGCACCGCCGGTTCTTCGATCCCGGCTATTGGCGCCTGGTGGTCTACGACCAGCGCGGCGCCGGCCGCTCCCGCCCGCTCGGCGGCCTGCAGGCCAACACCACCCCCGATCTGGTGGCGGACATCGAACGCCTGCGCCGCCATCTCGGCATCGAACGCTGGCTGCTCTTCGGCGGCTCCTGGGGCTCCACCCTCGCTCTGGCCTACGCCCAGGCGCATCCGGACCGCGTCGCGGGCCTCGTCCTGCGCGGCATCTTTCTCGGCCGCCCCTCCGAGGTGGAGTGGTTCCTCTACGGCATGCGCGTCGTCTTCCCCGAGGCACACGCCAATTTCGTGGGCTTCCTGCCGGATCACGAACGCGCCGACCTGCTCGGCGCCTATCTGCGCCGGCTCTGCCACCCGGACCCCGCCATCCACATGCCCGCCGCCCGCGCCTGGTCCACCTATGAGGGCTCCTGCTCCACCCTCATGCCCAGCCCCGAGACGGTGCAGCATTTCGCGGCCGACCGCTCCTCGCTCGGCCTCGCCCGCATCGAGGCGCATTACTTCGCCAACAAGCTCTTCCTGCCGGAAGGCGGGCTGCTCGCCCATATGGACCGCATCGCCCATGTCCCGGCCGAGATCGTCCAGGGCCGCTACGACATGATCTGCCCGCCGCTCACCGCCTTCGACCTGGTGGCGAACTGGCCGATGGCCCGCATGACCATCATCCCCGACGCCGGCCACTCCGCCCTGGAGCCGGGCATCCGCCGTGCCCTGATCGCCGCCGTGGAACGCTTCCGCGGCACATTCTGAGTCTGATGTCTTGAAGTCGGCACCGGCCCTCACCCCCACCCGGCCACCCATTAAGTCTACTGCCGTGGGTGGCCGGGTGGGGGTGAGCGCCGATGCCGACCTGGCGTAAAGATCAACCATCAAAAACAAGGAAGACGCCATGAAGGTCGCGGTGATCGGGCTCGGCTCGATGGGGATGGGCGCTGCCCTCAACCTCGTCAAACACGGCCATCAGGTGATCGGCTGCGAACTGCGCGAAGCAGGCCGCGCCGAACTCATCGCAGCCGGCGGCCAGGCCGTGGGGGCTGCCGCCGACCTGCCCCACGGCATCGAGGCGCTGGTCATCTTCGTCGTCAACGCCGCCCAGGCCGAATCCGTCCTCTTCGAAACTCCAAGCCTGGACCGCCTGGCCCCGAACGGCGTCGTGCTGTGCTGCACCACCATCGCCCCGGCCGCCGCGCGCGCCATCGCCGCCCGCCTCGCCGAACGCCAGATCGTCATGCTGGACAGCCCGGTCTCCGGCGGCCCCGGCGCCGCCCATGCCGGCACCATGACCGTGATGGCCTCAGGCCCCGACACCGCCTTCACCCGCGCCCAACCGGTGCTCGATGCTGTGGCCGGCCGCGTCTGGAATCTCGGCCCCGAGCCGGGTGCCGGCAGCACCGTCAAGATGGTCAACCAGCTCCTCGCCGGCGTGCACATCGCAGCCGCCGCCGAAGCCATGGCGCTCGGCATCCGCGCCGGTGCCGACCCGCAGACGCTGTATGACGTCATCACCACCTCGGCCGGCAATTCCTGGATGTTCGAAAACCGCGTCCCCCACATCCTCGATGGCGACGACACGCCGAAATCCGCGGTCAACATCTTCGTCAAGGATCTCGGCATCGTGCTCGACCAAGCCCGCGCCCTGTCCTTCCCGCTGCCGATGTCCGCCAGCGCCCACCAGCTTTTCCTCGCCGCCGCCGCCGCCGGCCACGGCGCAAAGGACGACGCCTTCGTCATCCGCGTCTGGGAACACCTCGCCGGCCTCAAACTGCCCGACAAGAAACACCCCGCGTAGGGCGGAAAAGCGAAGCGTCATCCGCCGTCTCCACCCCACAAAACGCACCCACCCAACTCTGGCACCAAATTTGCTTCCCCCACGGCACTAGCACCCGAGGGAGACCAACCCATGCGTCGTCGCACGCTTCTGGCCACCACGCTCGCTGCCCCGCTCGCCATGCCCTTCCTGTCGCGCCAGGCGCGCGCGGATGACGTCGTCATCCGCATGGGCGTGCTGAAGCTCATCCACTCCATCACCCCCTATTTCTACGAGAAATTCCTCCCCGCCGGCTATCGCGTGGAAATCGTCCCCTTCGAAATCCCCAATGACGGCAAGACCGCCGTCGTCACCAAATCGGTCGATTTCGGCACGTTCGGCGTCGCTGCCTCCATCTTCTCCGCCGTGGCCCACGAGCCGCTGGTCGTCATCGGCTCCGCCTGCAACAAGGGCATGGCCATCGTCTCGGCCAAGGCGTCCAGCATCAACACCATCAAGGACCTCAAGGGCACCCGCGTCGGCATCCAGCCCGGCTCCACCCAGGAGGTGTTCCTGCTCGAACGCATGCGCATGGAAGGCCTGTCCGCCAAGGACATCACCAATGTGCGCGTCTCCTTCTCCGAGATGCACGCAGCCCTCGCCCGCGGCGACATCGACGCCTATGTCGGCGCCGAACCCGGCCCCGGCATCTCGCTGTCCACCGGCATCGGCAAGATCGTCGAGTACCCCTACTCGACCGCCATGGGCAGCCTGAACATGATCATCGCCACCAACCACGACACGGTCGAGCAAAAGCCCGAGCTGTGCAAAATCATGGTCGATGTGCAGCGCAAGGCCAGTGCCTATGCGATGAGCAATCCGGACGCAATGATGGACATGACCACGGCAAAACTTGGTCAAAAGCGCGAGGCACTGAAATTCTCGGTGCCCAATGTCGATCTGAACTGGAAGATGACCCCCGAGATGCTGGCCCAGTGCCAGGCCTATGCCGAGCAGATGCTGGCCCTCAAACAGATCAAGGCCATCCCGGACATGAAGGCCCTGTTCGACCCCCGCTTCTCGGATGAGGTGGCCAAATCGGTCTGAGCCCCATGCAGGCCACCACCAATCTGCTGATCCGCCAGGTTCTGATGCCGGTGCTCCTGCCGGTGCTGCTGCTGCTGGGCTGGTATCTCGGCACACGGCATCAGACCTACGCGCTGATCCCCCAGCCCTGGGATGTTGCCGTCGAGATGGTGGATCTCGCGGTGGGCGGCATCAACGACGACAGTTTCAGCTCCATGCTGGTCACCCATCTGCTGGCCTCGGCCGGCCGGGTCTATGGCGCCTTCCTGCTGGCGGCAGGGCTGGCCCTTCCGCTCGGCATGATGATCGGCCGGCTGAAACTGGCGCAGTCCCTGCTGGACCCGATGCTGCAGGTGCTGCGCCCGGTGCCGGTCACCGCCTGGCTGCCGCTGTCGATGATCGTCTTCGGCCTCGGCCCGAAATCGGCCTTTTTCCTGGTCGCCCTCGGCGCCTTCTACCCCATCCTGCTCAACACCGTCTTCGGCGTGCGCAGCGTGGAACCCCGCCTGTTCGAGGCCGCCGCCATGCTCGGCACCAAACCCGCCGCCATGTTCCCCCGCGTCGTCCTCCCCGCGGCCCTTCCCGGCATCTTCACCGGCCTGCGCCTCGGCCTTGGCTTCTCCTGGGTCGTCATCGTGGTCGGCGAGATGACCGGCGTGCCCACCGGCCTCGGTGCCATGATCATGGACGCCCGCCAACTCTCCCGCACCGAGGTGGTGATCGACGGCATGATCCTCATCGGCGCCGCCGGCTTCGTCTCCGACCGCCTGGTGATGGAGCTCGGCCGCCGCCTGCTGCGCTGGAGCCCCCAACATGGGTGACCCACATGGTTGAGATGATCCGGGTCGAGAGCGTGGCCAAAAGCTTCGGCGCCTTCCAGGCCCTGCAGGGCGCCGAGCTGCAGGTGCAGGAGGGCGAGTTCATCTGCCTCATCGGCCCGTCCGGCTGCGGCAAATCCACCCTGCTGCGCATCCTGGCCGGCTTCGAGCAGCCCAGCTCCGGCTATGTCTTCGTGGGCGGGCGCGAAGTCACCGGCCCCGGCCCCGATCGCGGCATGGTGTTTCAGGATTACGGCCTGTTCCCCTGGCTCACCGTGCGCCAGAACATCGGCTTCGGCCCGCGCGCCCGCGGCATCCCCCGCGCCCAGATCGACGAGACCGCCCGCCGCTTCATCGACATGGTGGGCCTCGCAGCCTTCGCCGACCGCTTCCCGCATGAGCTCTCCGGCGGCATGAAACAGCGCGTCGCCATCGCCCGCGTGCTGGCCAACGACGCCCGCGTGGTGCTGATGGACGAACCCTTCGGCGCGCTCGACGCCATGACCCGCGAACGCCTGCAGGACGAGCTGCTGGAGATCTGGGCCCGCACCAAACTCACCGTCATCTTCGTCACCCACGCCATCGAGGAGGCGATCCTGCTCTCAGATCGCGTGGTGGCGATGGCCGCAGGCCCCGGCCGCATCATCTCGGACACACGCATCGACCTGCCCCGCCCGCGCGACGTCGCCTCCCCCGAGTTCAACGCCCTGCGCCGGTCCCTGTCGCTGGAGCTGCATCCCCCCACCGCCGCCCACGCCCCCATCTGACAATTCCGTGTGAATAAGCAAAGACATCATCCAATGATGGGATGAGGCTGGCCGAGATATGCGTTATCAGTGACACTCCGCCCGGAAACGATTGCTGGAAGAAGGCACAGGAATGAGCAGCACCCTCTCGCCCCGTCGCGCCCCGCAAGGCGAATGGGCCTATCTGTCGAGCGAGGAACGCGATCTCGCCTACAACAACACGGCCGCCGTGCCGGATGCGTTGCAGATCACGGCCGACCGCGCCGCCGCCTCCGCGGCCTTCCGCGCGTCCCACCCCGCCAAGCTGGACATCCCCTACGGCGACAGCGATCGCACCAAATGGGATCTGTTCCCGGCCGCCGAGCCGACCTCGCCCTGCATGGTCTACATCCATGGCGGCTACTGGCAGCGCGGCTCGCGGGACATGTACAGCGTGCTGGCCGAGGGCGTGCGCCCGCTCGGCTGGTCGGCCGCCTTCATCGGCTATGACATCACGCCCCATGTCACCCTCACCGAGATCGTCCGCCAGATCCATCAGGGGCTCGACTGGCTCGGCCTGCACGGCCCGGATCACGGCATCGCCGGCCCCGTCGTCGTCACCGGCCATTCCGCCGGCGGCCATCTCACCGCCATGGCGCTGTCCAACCCCACCGTGAAGGCCGGCCTCACCATCTCCGGCGTCTTCGAACTCGGCCCGCTGCGCGACACGCCGCTGAACCAGGCGCTCAAGCTCACCGATGAGGAGGTGCAGACCCTCTCGCCGCTGCGCCTGCCGGTGGTGGGCAAGCCGATGGGCATCGCCTATGGCACGCACGAGCTGCCGGCGCTGATGGAAGACAGCCGCCGCCTGCACGCCCGCCGTGCCAACGCCCACGCGCCCGGCCCGCTGATCCCGGTGGTCGGCACCAACCATTTCGACATTCTCGACACGCTGCAGACGCCCGATGGCGTGCTGACGCGCGCCGTGCTCGACATGGTGCGGTGACACCGACGCAAGCCGCCACCGCCGCCATCGCGGCGGATCACGCCTGGGGTGATCCAGCCATCTGGATCACCCGCAGGCCGGACGACGCGATCCGCGCCGATGCCGCCCGCCTGGAGCAGGAAGGCCCGCAAGGCCGCCCGCTCTGGGGCCTCACCTTCGCGGTGAAGGACAATATCGACGTGGCGGGCCTGCCCACCACCGCCGCCTGTCCCGCCTATGCCCACACCCCGCAGACCCACGCCCCCGTGGTGCAGCGCCTGCTCGATGCCGGCGCCCTCCTGCTGGGCAAAACCAATCTGGACCAGTTCGCAACCGGCCTGGTCGGCGTGCGCAGCCCCTACGGCATCCCGCGCAACGTGTTCGACCCCGCTCGCGTTCCCGGCGGCTCCTCCTCCGGCTCCGGCACGGTGGTGGCGGCCGGCATCGTGGATTTCAGCCTCGGCACGGACACCGCGGGCTCCGGCCGGGTGCCCGCCATGTTCGGCAACATCGTCGGCTGGAAACCCACCATCGGCAGCCTCTCCGCCATCGGCATGGTCCCGGCCTGCCGCTCGATCGACACCATCTCGATCTTCGCGGGCTGCGTGCATCTCGCCCGAAACGTGGCCGGCATCGCAACCGGCTTCGACGCCGCCGACCCCTATAGCCGCCACGCCCCCTTCGCCCATCTGCGCGCAACCGCCCTGCCGCCCGGCCTGCGCCTGGGCGTGGCGGACATCGCAGACCTGTGCGACCCAGCGCAGACCGAGGCCTATGCACGTGTCACGGCCCCGTTCAGCACCACACCGGTCGACCTCGCCCCGTTCCTCGAGATCGCCCGCCTGCTCTATGACGGCCCCTGGGTCGCCGAACGCAGCGCAGCGCTGCGCCCGATCATCGAACACCAGGCGGACACGCTGCACCCCACCACCCGCGCCATCCTCGAAGCAGGCATGAACCGCCGCACGGTGGACGCCTTCGCAGCCTTCCACCGCCTCGCCGAGGTGCGCCGCCTGGCCGAGACGCTGTTCACCCGCATCGATGCCCTCCTGCTGCCCACCGCCCCTTTCACCCCCAGCCTGGCAGCGCTGGAAGCCGACCCGATCGGCCCGAATTCCCGCCTCGGCACCTTCACCAACTTCGTCAATCTCTGCGACCTCGCCGCCATCGCAGTGCCGGCCGGCATCGGCGCGGACGGCCTGCCCACCTCCGTCACGCTGATCGGCCCGGCCTGGTCCGAGCACCGTCTGGCCGCCATCGCCGATCACATCCACCGCGCCCACAGCACGCGGATCGGAAACACCCAAACCCCATTGCCGCCACCGCCCGAGCCGGACGCGCTGGACCCGTCCGAGACCGCGCTGTTCTGCATCGGCGCGCATATGTCGGGCCTGCCGCTCAACCCGCAGATCACCAGCCTCGGCGGCCGCTTCCTGCGCTGCGATCACACCACGCCGGACTACCGTCTCTACGCGCTCGGCAACCGCCCCGGCATGCTGCGCGCGGAGCAGGGTGCCAGCATCGCAGGTGAAATCTGGGCTCTGCCCACCACCGCCATCGGCGCCCTGCTGGCCCAAATCCCAAGCCCGCTCGGCTTCGGCACGGTAAGCCTCTCCACCGGCCCCTGCCTCGGCTTCCTCGCCGAACCCCACGCGCTCCCCACCGCCCCCGAGATCACCCATCTCGGTGGCTGGCGCGCGTTTTTGGCGCAGCCATAGGATAAAAGTTTCTTTGGTTCTTTCTTTTCAAAGAAAGAACTTCTTCTTTTTTTGAAAAAAAAGAAGCAAAAAAACTTTCAAATCTCAGCCGCGCAGGACGGCCTCGACCGCGGCGGCGATGCGGAACAGCTTGGCATCGCCCATCGTCTCGCCCATCAGCATCAGCCCCACCGGCGCCTCGCCCGGCACGTGGCAGGGCAGGGAGATCGCGCAGCGATCCAGGAAATTCCCGGTCGCCGTGTTGCGCAGCTGCAGCAGGTTCACCCGTGTGTATTCCGCGGGGTCCTCCAGTGCTGCGATCGGCTGCGGCACCAGCGGGCAGGTCGGCATCGCCAGCACGTCGAAATCCTGGGTGTGCCGGTTCATCTGCGCGATGATCCGCGCGCGTGCCGCCAGCGTGTCGATATAGTCGGCCGCACTCACCCCAGCCCCGCGCTCCAGCCTCGCGCGCACCATCGGGTCATAGCGATCCGCCTGCTCGGCCATGATCGCGCGATGCCAGGCATAGGCCTCCGGCGCCGTCAGCCCGCCGCGCGCATTGGCCAGCGCAATCTCATCCAGCGCCGGGAACGCCGTCTCGATCAGCCGGGCCCCCGCCGCCTCAAGCGCCGCCAGCGCCGAGGCATAGGTCTCCGCCACCACATGGTCCATGCCATCCAGCACCAGATTGGCCGGCAGCCCGATGCGCAGCCCGGCCAGGCTGATCGGCGCCAACGGGGCAGGGGACTCGCCCGCCATCAGCGCATCGATGATCGCGCAGCAGGACACCGAATTCGCCAGCGGCCCCACCGAATCCAGGCTGTGCGACAGCGGCAGCACCCCCGTGGTCGGCACCCGCCGCGCCGTCGGCTTGTAGCCGACAATGCCGCACATCGCAGCCGGCACCCGGCACGAGCCGCCGGTGTCGGTGCCAAGGGCGGCCGCCGCCATGCCGTCACTGATCGAAACCGCAGCCCCCGAGGACGATCCCCCCGGCATCCGCCCGGTCGCCCGATCCCACGGGCTGCGCGGCGTGTCGTAATGCGGGTTGATGCCAAGGCCGGAGAAGGCGAACTCCGTCATGTTGGTGCGGCCCATCACCACAAACCCGGCCGCGATCAGCCGCGCCACCGCGGGCGCTGTGCTGGTCGCGGGCGTGCTGCCCGCCAGCACCACCGAGCCCGCCGGCGTCGCCTCACCCGCCAGATCGAACAGATCCTTCACGCTGATCGGAATGCCGGCATAGGGGGAGGGCGCGCGCCCCGCCTTGCGCAGATGATCCATCGCATCCGCGCTCGCCCGCGCCTGCGCCTCATGCACCACAAGAAAGGTTCGCCCGCCCTCGCCATGCGGATCGCGGATGCGCGCAAGGCTCTCCTCGAACAGGGCACGCGCGGTGGTCGCACCGGAGGACAGGGCAGCAGCCAGGGTCTGTATCGTTTCCATGGCTGCACTCTTCCCAACCGCACCGCGCAACGCAAGATGCCGACCCTAGCCGACGCCGGGTGCTATCGCTAACATCCCCCCACAACACGGAGAGGAAACACCGATGACCACTCAATCGCGCAAGGTCCTGCTCACCGGGGCCTCCGGGGCGCTGGGGCGTCAGATCACCCGCCACATGGCAGCCAAGGGCTTCCAGCTGGTGCTCACCGATATCGCCCCGTTCCCGGACGAGATCCCGCCCGGCTGCAGCTTCCACAAGGCCGACCTCGCCGATGGCATGGCCATTCTCCGCCTCGCCGAAGGCTGCGGCACCATCCTGCATTTCGGCGGTTGCTCGGTGGAGCGTCCGTTCTCTGAGGTGCTGATGCCCAACATCGCCGGCCTCTATCACATCTACGAGGCCGCACGGCGCGAGAAGGCCCGCGTCATCTTCGCCAGCTCCAACCACGCCATCGGCTTTCACGAGCGCAGCGAGAAGCTGGATGCCGACTGCCAGATGCTGCCGGATGGCTATTACGGCCTGTCCAAGGCCTATGGCGAGCTGATGGGCCGCATGTATTGGTACAAGCACGGCGTGGAGAATGTCAGCATCCGCATCGGCTCCTCTTTGCCCGAGCCGCGCAACGAGCGCGCACTTTCCACCTATATGTCGTTTGGCGATGTCTGCCGCTTCTGCGAGGCGGCAACCGTGGCCTCGCATGTGGAGAGCTACACGATCTGGGGTGCCTCCAACAACGCGCGCAGCTACTGGGGTGCGGATGACCGCGAGAAGATCGGCTGGGCGCCCACCGATTCAGCCGACGGCTACGCCGCCCAGCTCACCGGCGTGAAAACGCAGGACATCGCAACCGAAACCTACCAGGGCGGCCCCTACGCCGATATCGACCGCACCCGCACCGACATCGCAAAACCGCTCTTCAAGTAGGGCGGAAAAGGCGAAGCCGTCATCCGCCAGGGGCCCATCCGCGAGCGCCCCTGGCGGAAGACACCGCGCCCACCGATCGGCGAAATCGCCATCCCTCAGATATAATGCTCCGCCAACGGCGCAAACCCGTTGAAACGCTGGCTGGCATAGGTCGTGGTATACGCGCCCGTCGACAGCAGCGTCACCCGCTCCCCGCTGGCAAGCTGCAACGGCAGGCGGTAGTTCGAGCGCTCATACAGAATATCCGCGCCGTCGCAGGTCGGCCCCGCGATCGCAACCGGCCCCATCTCGCCGCCATCATGGTCGGTGGCGATGCGATACTTGATCGCCTCGCCCTCGGTCTCGGCCAGACCGCCAAAGCGGCCGATATCCAGATACACCCAGCGCACCGGATCGCTGCCACGCTGGCTCACCAGCACCACCTCGGCGCTGATCGCCCCCGCATCCGCCACCAGGAAGCGGCCCGGCTCCACCAGCATCTCCGGCAGCGCATTGCCGAAATGCTTCGTCATCGCCCCCATGATGGCATGGCCGAACCGGTCGATGCCCGGCACGTCATCGCGATACTGGGTGGGGAAACCGCCGCCCAGATTGCACATGCGCAGCTCAAGCCCCGCATTCTTCAGATCGGTGAACAGCATCGCCACCCGCCCGATCGCCGCCTCATAGCTCGCCGTGTCGGTCTGCTGGCTGCCCACATGAAACGACAGCCCATACGGGTCCAGCCCCAGCTGCGCCGCGCGCAGCATCAGCGTGCGCGCATGCTCCAGCGTGGTGCCGAACTTGCGAGACAGCGGCCAGTCCGCCCCCGCATTCTCCACCAGGATGCGGCAATAGACGCGAGCGCCCGGCGCGTGGGTGGCCAGCTTCTCCAGCTCCTCGTCCGAATCGAAGGCAAACAGATCAACCCCCGCCGCATGCGCGCGCTGAATCGCCGAGACCTTCTTGATCGTGTTCCCGAAGCTGATCCGCGAGGGCGCCGCCCCCGCGTCGAGGCAGAACGCGATCTCCTCGGCGGAGGCGGCATCGAAGCTCGACCCCAACCCCACCAACCTTCGCAGGATGGCCGACGCCGGATTCGCCTTCACCGCGTAATAGACATGCGCAAGCGGCAGTGCCTCGCGCAAGGCGCGGTAATTCGCCTCCACACGGTCGATATCCAACACCAGACACGGCGTCGCCGGCTGGTGGACAGCAAGGAAGCGCGCGACTTTAGGAGTCATCGCACGGGGCCCCCGAATGATGCGCCCGCCTATCAAGACGACGAGCGAAGTTGCGAAACGGTCGAACGAACCAGCGACCAGACGATAGAATCCCCGGCGATCCTTGCCGAAAACCCAGCCTGCCAGAACGCTTGACGTCGTTACGTAACCCTTGCGGGGCCAGAGGCACGTGCGTTGCTGCGTGAGGGGGCAGATAGGGCCCCCACCCCCCTCGCGCAAGTGATTTTTTGCAATTGCGGCACAGCAAACTTGCACGTCAGCAAAAAGCGCTAAGCTGTTGGCGGAGGAGGGGTGGATGGAGACTGACTCAGCAATCGACAGGCCTCTCCGGCACGGGCTCGCCGCCGTCTCCCACCTGCTGCTGCGCGCCTGGATCAGGGCCCAGGCCTGTCGCGCCTCACTGATCGCGGCCGGCTGTGCCTTCTACGTCACACTGGCGCTGTTCCCCGGCCTCAGCGTGCTGCTGTCGCTCTACGGCCTGGCCTTCAGGCCGGCCACCGTGGTGGGCCAACTCCAACTGCTGCGCGACGTGCTGCCGCCCGAGGCGTTCATCCTGATCTCGAGGCGCGTGCATGTGCTGGTCTCCCACCGCGAGGACCATCTGCAGCTCAGCGTCTGGCTCGGCCTGCTGGTGGCGCTGTGGTCCGCCTCCACCGGCACCAAGGCGCTGCTCTCCGCCATCGAGGTCATCCACGGCAATATTCGCCGCCATCTGCTGAAGTTTCAGCTGATCGGCGTGGTGATGACGCTGGGGGCCGTGTGTGCGGTGATCATGGCGCTGGGCATTCTGCTGGCACTGCCCGGTGTGCTGCATCTGATGGGCATGCAGCCGCGCGCCCAGGGCCTGGTGCACGCCGCCTCGCTGCTCGTGCTGCTGCTGTTCGTGGCCGGTGCCATCGCATCGCTCTACCGCTTCGGCCAGACGTCGGTGGCAGGCCTGCGCAGATCGGTCTGGCCCGGCACCCTGCTCGCCACCGTGCTGTGGGTGGCGGGCTCCTACGGCTTCTCCACCTATGTGGTGCGCATCGCCGATTTCGACGTCACCTACGGCCCGCTCGCGGCTCTCGCCGGCGTCATGCTGTGGTTCTGGATCTCAAGCTATGTCGTGCTGTTCGGCGCGTCGCTGAACGCCTGCCTGCCGCCCCGACCATAGGAAGGCGCACGAAAAAAGGCGGGGGCGCTGTCGCACCCCCGCCTCGTCACGACCCGGTCAGGTCAGACTAGTTGCTGCGGCGATCGCCGGTCAGCTGCAGGATCAGCATGAACAGGTTGATGAAGTTCAGATACAGGCTCAGCGCGTCATAGACGGACTGCTTGCCGCCATCCTGATACCCGCCAGCATAGGCGGACTGCAGATAGCTCACCTTGATACGCTGCGTGTCGTAGGCTGTGAGGCCGGTGAACACCAGCACGCCGATCATGCTGATCACGAACTGCATCATGGACGAGCCGATGAACATGTTCACCAGCCCGGCCAGGATCATGCCGAACAGCCCCATGATCAGGAAGCTGCCCATGCGGCTCAGATCACCGCGGGTGATGTAGCCCCAGATGCTCATCGCGGCGAAGGTGCCGGAGGTGATGAAGAACACCCGCACGATGCTCTGCCCGGTATAGACCAGGAAGATGTTCATCATGCTCGCACCCATGGCGGCCGCGAACAGCCAGAAGATCGTCTTGGCGGAGGTGGCGGACAGCCGGTTGACGCCAAAGCTCAGCACCATCACGAAGGCCAGCGGCGCGAACATCGCCGCATAGGCCAGCAGGCCCGGCACATGCATCGGCCCGCGCGCCGTCATGGTCAGCGGATAGAACACATCCAGCAGATAGGCGTTGCACGCATAGGCCACGATGCCGGTCAGCAGCAGGCCGGATGCCATCCAGTTGTAGACATTCATCATGTAGGCGCGCAGCCCGGCGTCCAGAGCTGCCGCCTGGGTGGCGGCACCGCCTGCGCCGGGGTAGGTCCGGAAGTCGGGGTTGATGGCCATTGCAGTGTATCCTCGGAAAGGAAGCGTGAAGCCGGTGGAGTTCTGACGATCTGGGTGAATACCACATCTCGCCGCCTCCTGCTATTTTCGTCAAACCCCTGCCGCTTTCAAGCGGCGGCAGGATTAAACCGCAGACAGGCATCTGTTCTGCTGCATCTTGTCATTCGTTGCGCAGCAACGGCGCTGCTTTCGCCCGCAAAGCGGCCTCGGTGCCAACATAGCCAAAGCCCAGCACCAGCACTGTCGCACCGATCACCGTCAATGCAAGCGTGCCCGGCAGAAACGCCCAATCCGTCCGCATCACATAATGCACCACGGCGTAGCTCGACCCCGTGCCGATCACCGCGGCCATCAGCCCGGCCACCACGCCAAGGGTTCCGAACTCCACCAGCCAGGCCGCCCGGATCTGCGCGCGCGACGCCCCCAGCGTCTTCAGGATCACCGCCTCCGCCACACGCCGCCTCTGGCCGGAGGCAACAGCACCCCCCAGCACCAACAGGCCCGAGACCAGCGTCAGCGAGCCGGTGGCGCCCAACCCCATCGCGATCTGGCCGAACAGATCGCTCACCGCCGCCAGAATATCGGCAACCCTGATGCCGGTCACATTCGGCAGCGCATCCGTCACCAGCCGCAACAGCCTTCCCTGCGCGGCCTCAGGTGCCCGCAAGGTCGCGATATGCGAATGCGGTGCCCCCTCCAGCAGCCCGGGTGAGGCGATCATCGTGTAGTTGATCCCCATCGAGCGCCACGCCACCTCACGGAAATTGGCAATCGTCAGATCCACATTGCGCCCCAGCACGTTGAGCCGGATCACATCGCCAAGCTTCACCCCCCAGCCGCGTGCCAGGCCCGCATCCAGCGACAGCAAGGGCGGGCCCTTGTAGTCGGCCGGCCACCAGCTGCCCGCGGTCAGCCGCGAGCCATCGGGAAGGCTCGGCGAATAGGTCAGGCCCCGGTCGCCCTGCAGCGCCCAGCGGCTGTCCGGCGACACGTTGACACTGTCGATCCCCACCCCCGCGATCGACACCAGCCGCGCGCGCAGATTGGGCACGTCGCGCACGTCAGACACACCCGGCTCCGCCAGCACGATGTCGCGGAAGCGGGCGAGCTGGCTGGGCTGGATGTCGATGAAGAAGAAGCTCGGCGCGTTGCGCGGCAACTGCCCGCCCAGCTGCGCCTGCACATTGCCCTGGATCAACGCCACGGCCGCAAGCGTCGAAAGCCCAAGCCCGATCGAGACCAGCATCAGCGGCGTGGTGGCGCCTGGCCGATACAGATTGCCCAGGCCCAGCCGCGCCCAGGGCCTGCGCGGATGCGGCAGCACCGCCGCCACCCGCATCAGCACGAAGGCGCCGGCCCGGAACAGCAGCAATGTCACAGCCGCCGCCGCACAGAAGGCCAGCGCAAAGCGCCTGTCATCCGCGGTCAGCACCACCAGCAGCACCAGCGCCGCCGCCAGCGCCATCGTGGCTGCGACCAGCTTCGGCCCGGGCCTGCTGGTCTGCGGCATCAACGCATCGCGAAACAGCGCGCCCCCCGGAATCCGCAGCGCGCGTGACAGCGGGCCCAGCGCGAAGCAGGCTGCCACCAGCGCCCCCGTGAGTGCTGCCTGCGCCAGCGGCAGCACGAAAATCCCACCCGCAGCCGGCACCGGCAGCGCATCGCCCAGCGCCCATCCGGCAATGCCGGGCAGGGCTGCGCCTGCCGCCACGCCCACACCAATCCCCAGCAGCGCCAACGCTGCCACCTGCAAGGCGCAACTGGCAAACACCACCGAGGGCGCCGCCCCCAGGCAGCGCAGAGTGGCGATCGCGCGCGCGCGTGCCGCAAGCCAGGCGCGCACCCCGTTGGCCACCCCGATGCCGCCCACCAGCAGCGATGTCAGCCCCACGAGAGACATGAACAGGCTCGTCCGGTCCAGGAACTGCCGCACATTCGGGGCCGCGTCGCCGGCATCGCGGATGCGCCAGCCCGTGTCGGGAAACGCCGCGCGCAAGGCCGCGATCTGCTCCGCCACATGTGTCCCGGGCGGAAACGCCGCGCGCAGCTGATGCTCCACCAGCGAGCCCGGCTGCAACAGCCCGGTCCGGTCCAGATCGTCCGGCCGCAGCAGCACGCGCGGCCCGATGATGGAGGGTGTCGTCACCTTGTCCGGCTCATCGAGGATCGCCCCCGCCAGCACCGGCGCCCAATCGCCCAGCTTCAGCGTGGTGCCGACGGCCACACCCAGCCGGTCCAGCACCACCGGATCCACCGCGATCTGCCCCGCCACCAGATGCCCGGGCGGCGGCAGCCGCGCCTGGCCGATCAGCGGCCAGGCATCGTCCACCGCCTTCAGCTCCACCAGCACCCGCCCGCCATTGGGCGCGATCAGCATGGAGCGCATCGACACCACATCCGAAACCCGGGCACCGCGCGCGCGCAGCCAGTCATGCAAGGCGGGCGGCAGCGCCGAGGCGCCGCCCTGCACCGAAATGTCACCGCCCAGAATCCGCGCGCCGTTCTCAGCCAGCCCCGCCTCGATGCCGGCGCGCAGGCTGCCGATGCCGGCCATCGCCGCCACCCCCAACGCCAGGCACGCCACCACCACGCGCAGACCCTGCAACGCGCGCAACCCCCCGCGCAGCTCGCGCCCGGCGATCAGCAGGGCGGCGCGTGCGTCCACCCCGAATCCGCTCATGGGCTGAGCTTCCCATCGGCCATCGACACAATCCGGTCGCACCGCGCCGCCAGCGCCGGATCATGGGTGATCAGCATCAGCGTGGTGCCGAAGCTGGCGCGCAGGCTGAACAGCAGATCCATCACCGTCTCCCCGGTGGCGCGGTCCAGATTGCCGGTCGGCTCATCGGCCAGCAGCAGGCGGGGCCTCGCCGCAAACGCCCGCGCCAGCGCCACGCGCTGCTGCTCGCCGCCGGACAATGCGCCCGGCAGATGCGTCATCCGGTGGCCCAGCCCCACCGCGCGCAAACTCTCCGCGGCACGGTCCTCGGCATCCGACGCCCCTGCAAGCTCCAGCGGGATCGCCACATTCTCCAGCGCCGTCATGCTGCCGATCAGATGAAAGGACTGAAACACGATGCCGATATCGCGCCTGCGCAACGCCGCAAGCCCATCCTCGCCCAGCGTCGCCAGATCCACCCCGCACACCTCAACCCGGCCGGAACTCGCCCGCTCCAGCCCCGCCAGCACCATCAGCAGGCTGGTCTTGCCGGAGCCGGACGGGCCCACCACGCCCACCGCCTCCCCAGCCCCGATCTGCAGATCGACTCCGCGCAGGATGTTGACCGCGCCCGAACTGCTCGGCACCGTGAGGGTGAGGGCCTGCGCCGTGACCAGAGACGGTCGCAGGGCAGCGGTGTGTCGGGCGGCCGGAGGCGTGATGAGAACGTCCATGATCCAGCGATATGGCCTGTCCCAGGGATTGCGCAAAGCGGCACTGGCGCTTTGTTGCGCAGTTTTCATCAGCGCCGCAGGTCCCGCACCGCATCCGCGCCTGCTGGTGCTGGGCGATTCGCTCACCGCCGGCTACGGCCTGCCCACCCAGGACGGTTTTCAGGCCCAGCTCGCCGCCCGCTTCCCCGACCTGGTGCTGATCGACGCCGCCGTCTCCGGCGACACCAGCGCCGGCGGCCTCGCCCGGCTGGACTGGGCGCTGGCCGATGGCGCGGACGCAGCCATCGTCGAGCTTGGCGGCAATGACGCGCTGCGCGGCATCGACCCCGCCGAGATGGGCGCCAACCTCACCGCCATCCTGGACGATCTGCAGAAGCGGCACATCCCGGTGCTGCTCTCCGGCATGCAGGCGCCGCAGAATTACGGGCAGGACTACGCCACCCGCTTCAACGCCGTGTTCGAAACATTGGGCCACCGGCCCGGCGTGATCTACGACCCGTTCTTCCTGCAGGGCCTGCTGGACAAGCCAAACTTGTTCCAGGCCGACCATCTGCACCCGAACAGGGAGGGTGTCGCCTTCGAGGTCGCCCGCCTCGCACCGCTGATCACCGCCCTGCTGGCCCGGATCACGCCCGCCTCATGAGATTGTTCGTCGGCATCGATCTGCCCTGGGATCTGCGGGAGAAGCTCTCCCTGCTCTGCCGCGGCCTGCCCGGCGCCCGCTGGGTGCCGGAGGAGAATCTGCACCTCACGCTGCGCTTCATCGGCGAGGTGGCACCCAACCAGGCCGAGGATATCGACATGGCGCTGGCCGCCCTGCGCGGGCGTAAATTCCCGCTCTCCCTCGCCGGTGTCGCCACCCTCACCCGCCAGGGCCGCGAGGTGGCGCTCTATGCCGGTGTCGAACGCAGCGCGGGGCTGGAGCATCTGCAGGCCAAGGTGGAAACCGCCCTGCAGCGCGCGGGCCTCGCCCCGGAGCGCCGCCGCTTCATGCCGCATGTCACCCTGGCGCGGCTGGAGAATGTCGCCGTCGAGCAGAAGCTGGCGGGCTATCTGCAAGCCAACAACCTGTTCCGCGCAGGCCCGGTGGAGATCGCCGAACTCACCTTGTTCAGCTCCCAGCTCGGCAAGGAGGCCGCGGTCTACACCGCCGAGGTCGGCTATCCGCTTGGATGAGCTGGCACGCTGTGCGGCCGAGGCGCGCGCCTGCCGGCTGTGCGAAGCCGAGCTGCCACTGGGCCCACGCCCGGTGCTGCGCGTCTCGCCCACGGCACGGCTGCTGATCATCGGCCAGGCGCCCGGCACCCGCGTGCATGCCAGCGGCATCCCGTGGGATGACGCCTCAGGCGAACGCCTGCGCGCCTGGATGGGCGTGGAGTCCGACACCTTCTACGACGAATCCCGCATCGCCATCCTGCCGATGGGTCTGTGCTACCCGGGCGTGCTGCCCAAGGGCGGCGACCGGCCGCCGATGAAGATCTGCGCGCCCATCTGGCACCCGCGCCTGCTGCCGCTGATGCCGGCTATCAAGCTCACTCTGGTGATCGGCACCTACGCCCAGGCACGGCTGCTCGGCCCCGGTCCGATGACCGCCCATGTCGCCAATTTCCGCGCCTTCCTGCCCGCCCTGCTGCCGCTGCCGCACCCATCCTGGCGCACCATTGGCTGGCAGGCGCGCAATCCCTGGTTCGACGCCGATCTGCTGCCCGAGCTGCGGGCCCGCGTGGCGCGGACGCTGGGCTGATCAACCGCCCGTCATCTGCTCCTCGGCCTCCGCCGAGCTGTCGATGATGCCCTGAATGTAGCGCACCCCCTCGCTGGTGCGCCCCAGCAGCACACGCCTGCGATCGGCGCGATCGGCAAAGCGCCGCATCAGCCGGGCCTGCACCAGCTTGTCCACGATCCGCGTGGTGGTGGGGCGCGACGCGTTGATGCGCGCCGCCAGATTGGTCAGGTTCTGCGGCTCGGTGCTGACATAGACGCTGAGCATGGCGGCAAGCTGCCGCGTGGTCAGCTCCCGCTCGTCACGCACCAGAATGCTCAGCAGGGTCTGATACAAGGCCGAGATGCGCGGGCTGTGGCCGGCTGAATCGGCAAGATTGCCGGTGCCGCGCGCGGCCGATGCGGGGCGAGGGGCGCGCGCCTGCGGGTCACGCATGCGCGGCTCCTGCGGGTCGGCCGGCTCTGAGATCGTCTTGGGCTGCATCCTGGGTCCTCTGTCATCACGAAAGCGTCACGCCGGGTGGGCCGAGGTTTCGCGTGCAAACGTGAAACTGTTCCGCATCGCTCTCATCTGTTCGCTGTTTAAAGATTGTCAACTGAACACTTAGCTGGAAAAATATTGCAGACATGAAAAAATCCAGCTCGTCCCAACCGCCCGGCGCAGCGCGTCCGTGGGTGATCCGCCCCGGCAATCCTCCAGGGGTGCGGCCTGCGCTGTCACAGAGCGGCCGTTTCAGAAACTTTAAGTGAAGTTGCCGCCCCTCATGCCGCATGCTAGGCCGCCGCATGCTTGGTCTGGCCCGATACGCGGCCCGGCGCGCGCACGGGCCCGTCACGCCCATAAGTTGGAGTTTGCCGCGTGAGTATTCCCTTCGATCCCTCCGCCATCCGCGAGTTGGCCAACATCCTCGCCGACACCGGCCTCACCGAGATCGAGATCGAAGGCAAGGATGGCCGCATCCGCGTCGTGCGCGCACCGGCCCAGGTGATGGCGGCCCCGCAGGTCACCGTGCCGGTGCTGCAGGCCCCGCCCGCCGCGGCCTCTGCCCCTACAGCTCCCGCCGCCCCGGTCGTTCCGGAAATCGCCGACCCGGCCCGCCACCCCGGCGTCATCCTCAGCCCGATGGTGGGCGTGGCCTACCTCGCCCCGGAGCCCGGCTCGGCCCCGTTCATCACCGTGGGCCAGAGTGTCGCCGCCGGTCAGACCGTGCTGCTGATCGAGGCGATGAAGACCTTCAACCAGATCAAGGCCCCGAAATCCGGCACCGTCACGCGCATCCTGATCTCCACCGGCCAGCCGGTGGAATATGGTGAGCCGCTGCTGATCGTGGAATGAGCCTCCGTTGACCAAAACCCCAGGGCAGCCCTCCGTGCGGCATTTCAACAAGATCCTCATCGCCAATCGCGGTGAGATCGCCCTGCGCATCCAGCGCGCCTGCCGCGAGCTCGGCATCCAGACCGTGGCGGTGCACTCCACCGCGGACGCCCAGGCGATGCATGTCCGCCTTGCCGATGAAAGCGTGTGCATCGGCCCGCCCTCGGCCAAGGAAAGCTACCTCAACGTCGCCGCCATCCTCTCGGCCGCGGCCGTCACCGGCGCCGAGGCGATCCATCCCGGCTACGGCTTCCTGTCCGAGAATGCCGGCTTCGCCGAGATGGTGGAGGCGCATGGCCTCACCTTCATCGGCCCGTCCTCCGCCCATATCCGCATGATGGGCGACAAGATCGCCGCCAAGACCGCCATGGCCTCGATCGGCGTGCCGCTGGTGCCCGGCTCCACCGGCGAGGTGACCGATCTGGACGAGGCCCGCGCGGTGGCCGATCGCATCAAATACCCCGTGCTGATCAAGGCCGCCGCCGGCGGTGGCGGGCGCGGCATGCGCGTCGCCCACAGCGAGGGCGAGCTGGAAGCCGCCTGGCGCGAGGCCCGCACCGAGGCGCGCACCGCCTTCGGCAACGATGCCGTCTATATCGAGAAATATCTCGACCGCCCACGCCACATTGAAATGCAGGTGATGGCGGACGCCCATGGCAACGTGGTGCATTTCGGCGAGCGTGACTGCTCCCTGCAGCGCCGCCATCAGAAGCTGCTGGAAGAGGCCGGCTCCCCGGCACTGACCGCGGCCGAGCGCGACGCACTCGGCGAGGTGGTCACCGCGGGCCTGTCCAAACTCGGCTACCGCAACGCCGGCACGCTGGAATTCCTCTACCAGGACGGCCAGTTCGCCTTCATCGAGATGAACACCCGCCTGCAGGTGGAACACCCGGTGACGGAGATGGTCTGCAGCGTCGATCTGGTGCGCGAGCAGATCCGCATCGCCGCCGGCGAGAAGCTTGGCTACACCCAGAAGGACGTCACATTCTCCGGCCATTCCATCGAATGCCGCATCACCGCCGAAGACCCCGAGACCTTCATGCCCACGCCGGGCGCCGTCTCCGTCTTCCACGCCCCGGGCGGGCTTGGCGTGCGCGTCGACAGCGGCCTGTATGCCGGCTACGTGGTGCCGCCCTATTACGACAGCCTGGTCGCCAAGCTCATCGTCCACGCCCCCACCCGCCCCGAGGCAATCGCGCGCATGCGAAGGGCGCTGGCGGAATTCGCCGTCGTCGGCATCAAGACCACCATCCCGCTGCACCAGCGCATCCTGGAAGACCCCGAATTCCAGGCCGGCGACTACACCATCCACTGGCTCGAACGCTTCGTCGAACAGCGCCAGACCGACCCCGTGATCTGACCTATGGCGGGTCCACGACCCGCCACCACCGCGTGTTCATGGCCAGGCGATCACGATTTTGATCGCCCGAAACCCCCGCCATGCGTCACTCTCGCCCCGCAACCGGGGGGAGGCTTCGCGTCATGTCACGCCGCCAGCTGGAAATCACGCCGGAGCTGATCCTGCGCGCCTACTCCATCGGCCTGTTTCCCATGGCCGAAAGCCGCGACAGCCCCACCCTGCACTGGCTCGATCCGCAGCTGCGCGGCCATCTGCCGCTGGACACGTTCCACCTGCCGCGCCGCCTGCGCCGCACCGTGCTCTCCGGCCCCTACAGCGTGAGAGTGGACAGCGACTATGCCGGCGCCATCGCCGGCTGTGCCGCCCCCGCCCCGGGGCGGGAGGACACCTGGATCAACCCCAAGATCACCGAGCTGTTCACCGAACTCCACGCCATGGGCCACGCCCATTCCGTCGAAACCTGGCAGGACGGCGAGATGGTGGGCGGCCTCTACGGTGTTGCCATCGGCGGCGTGTTCTTCGGCGAGAGCATGTTCAGCCGCGCGCGCGACGCCTCCAAGGTCGCCCTCGTCCATCTCGTCGCCCGCCTGCGCCTGGGCGGGTTTCGCCTGCTGGACACACAATGGGTCACCACCCATCTGATGCAGTTCGGGGCCGTCGAGGTGCCACGTGCGGACTATCGCCGGCTGCTGGAGGCTGCCATAGCGGTGCCGGCCCGCTTCCCGGCCGATCCCGACCCCGAGACGCTGCGGGCCGAAATCCAGACGATGGGACAATGCGCAGACATCTCCGAGCCCTGATCGCAGCCCTCCTGCTCACAGCCCCCCACGCCCACGCGGCGGACACGCCCCGCTACCTGCCAGGCCGTGACGTGGCCGTGGTCTATCACGTGCTGGACGCCCCGGCCGGCGCCCCCGCCCAGATCACCCTGCGCTATTTCGCCGTGGCCGACCGGCTGCGCCTCGATGCCGGGCAGGGGCCCTATCTGCTGATCGACCGCACGGTGGAACGCATCGAGATGATCATCCCCTCCGCCCATATGTTCCTCGAACTGCCAAAGGGCGGCGGCATCGCGCAGGGCTTCGTGCTCGGCGATCAGCTCCACCTCAAACGCACCGCCGCCACCCAGCGTATCCTGGGCCGCAGCTGCACCGTGCACGACGTCACGCTGGAAGCCGACCACGCCACCGCCTGCCTCTCCGCGGACGGGCTGGTGCTGGCGGGCCAGGGCCGCCTGCCGGATGGCAGGGCCGCGCGGATCGAGGCCGTCTCGATCAGCTTCGCCCCGCAGATCCCGGGAATGTTCTCCCCGCCGGACACCTACCGGATGATCGGCGGCACGCCATGATGCGCCGCCTGCTGCTGCTGCTGCTGATCGCGGGCCCCGCCTCGGCGTCTGACACGCCGCGCGTGCAGCCCACGCGGGACGTCGATGTGGTCTACGCCGTCAGCGGCCCGCGCGGCCTGCTGCCGCAGCGTCTGCGCTGGGGGGTCACCTCCGGCCATCTGCGCATCGACCCGCCTTCGCCTGGCCTGTTCGCGGTGATCGACCTGTCCCACCACAGCATCGCAACCGTGCGCGAGGCCGATCACAGCGTGATCGAGACCGAGATGCCCGCGCAAACCCTGCCCGGCGTGCTGCCGCAGGGGCGGTTCACCCGCGCCGACACCGCAACCGTGGCAGGCCTTGCCTGCACCAACTGGCAGACCGAGGACGCCGCCGGCCAGACCGTCACCGCCTGCCTCACCGAGGATGGCGTGCTGCTGCGCGCTGCCACCCCAGCCACCACGCTGCTCGAAGCGGTGGAGGTCACCTACGGCGCGCTGCCGGACGCGGTGTTCCGGATTCCGGCAGATTACCGAAAAATCACTCCCGCTGCCCCGTCACGTTCGCAATAAGGGAGCGTCTACCCAGCGACATCATCGCATGAGGTTCCCGTGTCCCTGATCCATGATCGCCGTGGCCGCCTGTCCTGGCTGCGCGTGGCCACCTTGACGATGCTGATCGCACCCGGCCTGGAGCTGACACTGCAATGGCTCACAGGCGGCCTTGGCGGCCGTCCGATCCGGGAGTTCACCCATGGCACCGGCGACTGGACGATCTATTTCCTGCTCACCTCGCTCGCCATCACGCCGATGGCGCGGCTGCTGAACTGGTCCGCCCTGATCGATCTGCGCCGCATGATCGGTGTCGGGGCCGCGTGCTACGCGCTGTTCCATTTCAGCCTCTACATCATCGACCAGAAATTCGACCTGCTCCTGGTCGCAAGCGAGATCGCCAAACGCTACTACCTGCTGGTCGGCTTCATCGTGGTGATCGGGCTGTCCGTGCTCGCCATCACCTCCACCGATGCCTGGATGGCGCGGCTCGGCCGGCGCTGGCGGCGCCTGCACAAGCTGATCTACCCGCTGATGGCACTGGGGCTGCTGCATTACTTCCAGCAATCCAAGGCGGATGTGACGCCCGCCGTCTTCGTCGCCGGCATCTATTTGTGGGAGATGCTGTGGCGCCTGCTGCCACGCCGCCTCGCCCCCAGGCTCTGGCCGCTGCCGGCCATCGCGGTGGCAACCGCCCTGCTCACCGCGGCGGTGGAGGCCAGCTGGTATGGCCTCGCCACCCGGATCAACCCTGTTCTGGTGCTGCAAGCCAATCTGGACACCAGCGACGAGCTCCGCCCCGCCGTGCTGATCCTCATGCTCGGCCTACTGTTGTCCGGCGCCATCACCCTGCGCCGCAAACTCAGCCTGCCCCGGATCAGACGCGCCGTGCCACAAGCAAACGGATAAAAGTTTCTTTGGTTCTTTCTTTTCAAAGAAAGAACTTCTTTTTTTGAAAAAAAAGAAGCAAAAAAACTTCCTTCAATTTTTGGCTGAAGCTAAACGCCCAGTTGGCGTGCCAGGTCTTCAACGTCCTGGGCGATGATGTCCCAGTTGCTTTCGGCCTTGATGTCCTTGGTCTGGCCCGGGCCATATTCGGTGGGGCGGACGAAGAACCCCGTCTTCAGCCCCAGCGCGCGGGCCGCCGCCAGATCATAGTTGTGCGCCGCCGCCATCATCACCTGGCCCGGCCGCAACCCCAGAATCGCGCAGGCGCCCAGATACACCTCAGGGTCCGGCTTGTAGCGGCGCGGCATGTCCGAGCCGAACACCGTGTCGAACGGCAGCCCCGCGAACTTCGACAGATTGACCAGCAGCGCCAGATTGCCGTTGGACAAGGGCGCGATGATGAACCGCCGCTTCAGCCGGGTGAGCCCGGCCACACTGTCCGGCCAGGGGCGCAGCCGGTGCCAGATCCGCGTTAGATGCTCCAGCTCCGCCGCATCGAGCCCGGTGATGCCGTGCGCGTCCAGCAGGGTCTGCAGCGACTGGCGGTGCAGATCATCCAGGATCGTCCAACCCTGCTCGCCTGTGCGCACCCGATCCATCGACGGCTTGTAGGCCCCGCGCCAGGCATCGGCGAAGCCCGTCCAGTCGCGCTCAAGCCCGCGCGCCTGCCCCCAGGCGGCCAGCTCGGCGATCACGCTCGAACGCCAATCCACCAGGCTTCCGAACGTGTCGAACAGGATCGCCTTCACCTCATCCATCGCACCGCCTCCCGCTTATTTCGGCGCCGGGGCCGCAGGCGGCGGGGCGTCCTTGAAGATGTCGAAGAACCGCCGCAGCACGCCCGGTGTCAATGCCGCCAGCGGATTGACCGACACACTCGGATCATCCAGCGATCCACGGATGCTGAAGGTCGCGGCAAACAGCCCGCCCTCCGCCTCCGGGCTGAACAGCTGGCCCACCAGCGGCAGCTTGCCCAGCAGCGAGTTGAAGAAATACAGCGGGATCACCGTGCCATCGATCGCAGCCACATGCCGTGCCAGATCCAGGCTGCCCTTGGCCGTGAAGCCGAGGCTGGAGCTGAAGCTGCGCAGATCGGAGAACGCCAGCGTGTCGCCGGTCAGCGTGAACGGCGCCGTCAGCCGGGTGAAGCCAAGCCCCGGCCCCTGCGCCACGTCGATCAGCCCATATAGCGACATCGCCTGCAGCAGCCGCCCCACCGCCGGTGCGTTCTGCAGCCGGAAATCCTGGATCGTCACCGTCCCCGCCAACGGATGCGCCGGATTGGTGTCGTCATACCGCCCATCCGCCACCAGCGTGCCGCCCACCATCCGCTTGTCGATGTCCAGTGCCGCCAGCAACGCCCCGGCATCGTCGGCATGCGCCTGCAACGCCCGCCCCGTGCCGGATGCCGCGATCGACACCCCGATCTGATGCGTCCCCGCATGTGCCGTCAGGCTTGCGCTGCTGGTGATCACCCCGGTGCTCTCCAGATGCGCCGACACATCCGACCACAGCGTGGCATTGGCCATGGTGAGCCTGGTGATCTGCGCATCGACCCGATAGGCAGGCCCGGTGCTGGACGAGGAGGCACTGCCCTGGTCCGGGCTGTGTTCCAGCAAGCCCGAAATGTCCAGGGCCGGACCGCTGAGGCTTGCCACATAGGGCTGCCCCTCCTGCGCCGGCAGCCGCACCGAGCCCGTGACATCGGTGGTCTCACCCACAAGCAGCCGGTCGATGCGCAGCAGGCTGGCCTGCCCGTCCTTCGTCTCGCCGCTGGCCTGCAGCATCAATCCGGGCGCCTTGGCGCGCAGCCGATCGATGCCGACCAGCCGGCCGGATTTCAACCGCAGCGCGGCATCCGCACTGCCGGCGCTGCCGATCGATTTGCGCCACGCCACCCGCTTGTCGGCAATCCCGGCCCCGGTCAGATCGGCGGACAAGGCGAGCGCCGCATCGCCGCTGCGCCGCTCCTGGTAGCTGAGCCTGGCGGCGATGCTGCCGCTGATCCCGCCCATCGGGTTGGCGCCCATCGCACTCAGCCGGGCCCCGGTCAGCGCGGCGCTGGCCTCCACACTCTCCAGCACCTCACTGGGCGGCCCGCTGCGGAAATCCATCGCAACGTTGAACTGCGCCGGCACCGCGGCAATCTCCGCCGTGCCGTCCAGCTTCATCCCGTCATTGCCGATATCGAAGCCGATCGCCGCATGATCCAGGTCACGCCCGGCCGCGATCCCGCCGACATGGCCATCCGCCAGCTGGCCGGTGGCATGGATGATCACATTGTCCATGTTGAGATCGTTCTTCAGCGGCAGGGTCACGGTGATCCGGCTGGTCACCTGCCCCGCTGGGTCGCGCAGCGTGATCGGCCGGCGGTCCAGCAGATGGATGCGCGGATGGCGCAGCACCGAGACCGCATCGGCGAACGGACCCGCCAGATCACCCTCCACCGCCAGAAACTGGTCATGCCCGGCAATCCCGGTCAGATGCAGCTTCGCCTGTTTCAGCAGCAGCTGCGTCTTCTGCTGCCGCCCGCCAGACACCGTGATGTCGATCGTGTCCGGATCTGTGAAGCTCAGATGCCCCGCCGCATGCTCGATCGGCGGGATCGGCGCCAGCCAGAACATCGACATGTCCGCCACATCCAGCCCACCCTCGATATCGGTCACCTTTGCGTCGGACAGATCGGCAGGCGCCTGCAGGCTGAGGCTGACATGGCCGTTGCTGATCCGCCCGGTCGGCACATTGGCCACCAGCCAGGGCCGCGTGCCCGGCCCGCCAATGCCAGGCGGCCAGATCCCAGGCAGCGTCTCGAAGCTCGCCTGGTCGAGATCGACGCTGATCTCAGCCGCCAGATCGCCCGAGACGGCCCGGCTGATGCTGGCCCGCCCGGTGACGCTGGTGGCAGGCGGCCCCTGCGGCGGCTGCAGCACCAGATGGCGCAGCTGCACATCCATCCGCTCCGCATTGCCCGCCAGATGCACCATGGCATCCTGCACCGGCACCGCACCCTGGCCCACCAGCACCAGACCCTGCTCCGCTGTGATGTCCAGGGCGGCCTGCTGCACCGCAAGCCCGGCCGACAGCCGCAGCGTGCCGGCCAGCGTGATCGGCAGCGCCAGAATGGTCGCAGGCGCCAGCGCGGCGCTGCCGGCAAATGCGGTGGACGGGGTGAAGCGATCCACCCCCAGCGTCACCGCAGCCGAGCCATCCTGCGCCAGCAGGGCGATGCGCGCATGCACGCCGATGGCCTCCCCACCTCCCGCCACACGCAGCTTCAGGCCAACCTGCCCACTGCCCCCGCCGGCGGCGGCGCGATCAAGGCTGATCTCCAGCCCCTCGATGCCGCCATCGAGCCCCAGCGCGCGGTCGTGCAGCGTGAGTGCTGCGTCACGCACCCGCAGCCGGCGCAGCTCGCTCCAGAGCAGCGCCGCCGCATCCTCGCTTGCCTGCGGCGGGCGGCGCAGCGCCTGCAACGCCTGCTGGATCAACCGCGCCGCCTGATCCGTGTCCGCCCCGTTTGTCTCTGCCCCGTCGGAGGCCGTGTCATCGGCCGGAGGTGCCGCCTGCGGGATCGCCATCACCCGCAGCCCGTCCAGCTCCAACGCCCGCAGCGCCACACGCCCCTGCAGTGCCTGCAGGATCGACACGGAAACCCGCGCCATCGGCACACGCGCAATCGGCTGGCCGTTGCTGCCGGTCACCGCCACATCGTGCAGCACCAGCTCCAGCGGGCGGTCCAGGCCGCTCTGCCAGCCGGCCCAGGCCAGATCGGCACCACCGATGGAAACGAGGCGATCGGCCGTGCTGCCCGCCTCCGCCAGCCGGCGCGCCAGCGGCGCCACGTCCAGCGGGCCCTGCGCCAGGCGCAGCGACAGGCCCGCCACCGCGACCAGCCCCGCGATCAGCAGCGCCAGCGCCAGCTGCGTGATGCGATGCGCCATGCGGGCGCAATGCCCCATGGTGCGCCCCATGCCGGCGGCCGCCCCCTTGGCGAGGATCGCGGCAGACCGGCCCTGTTGCGGCGTGGCGTCTTGACCCGGCGTATCGCTCATGCCCAGCCTTGGCGATGCCACGCCCACCTCGCCCGACCCCGTCCCATCTGAGCCCCGCCCGATCCTGGCCGCCCTGTGCCGATCCGGCCGCGGGCGACCGGCTGGTGGAGCGCTTCGTCGAGCGTGAGCCGGACGCGTCCGCCTTCGCCGCGGGCCCCGGCCGCCCCATGCTGGAAAGCATCGGCGCCAACAGCCCCTATCTGGCCGATCTGGCGCTGCGGGAGGCTGCCACCACCCAGGCGCTGTTCACCCAGGGGCCGGACCGTGTGGTGCGCGACACGCTGGCCGGCATCACCATGCTTCCGCCCACCATCGCCCAGCGCGATCTGGCCGCTGCCCTGCGCCAGGCCAAGCGCCGCGTGGCACTGGCCACCGCCCTCGCCGATATCAGCGGGATCTGGAACCTCAACCGCGTCACCGCCGCCCTGTCCGACCTGGCGGAGGTGACGTTGCAGGCAAGCGTCGCTCATCTGCTGCGCGCGGGCCATGACCGCGGCGAGCTGCGCCTGCCGGACCCGGACCACCCGCAGCTGGCGAGCGGCTTCACCGTGCTCGCCATGGGCAAGCTCGGCGCGCGGGAGCTGAACTATTCGAGCGATATCGATCTCGTGCTCCTCCATGATCCACAGGCCGGGGTCTATCTCGGCGATCAGTGCTCCGCCTGGTTTAGCAGATTGTCGCGCGGCCTCGTCACCCTGATGGAGACACGTGATTCAAACGGTTACGTGTTCCGCACCGATCTGCGCCTCAGGCCGGACCCCGCCGCCACACCGCCCAGCCTGTCGGTGCACGCCGCCATCATCTACTACGAAAGCATGGGCCAGAACTGGGAACGCGCCGCCATGCTCAAGGCGCGCCCGATCGCAGGCGATCTGCAGATCGGGATGAATTTCCTCGACGCCATCCGCCCCTTCATCTGGCGCCGCCGCCTCGACTTTGCCGCCATCAGCGACATCCACGCCATGAAGCGCCGCATCGACGCGCATCGGCGCACCGCCCTGCCGCCGGGCGAGAGTGCCGCGCGTGTGCTGGGCTTCAACGTCAAGCTCGGCCAGGGCGGCATCCGCGAGATCGAATTCCTCACCCAGACGCTGCAACTGGTCTGGGGCGGGCGCGACCCGGCGTTGCGCGACCCGCGCACCCTGGTGGCGCTGCGGCTGCTGGTGCGCGCGGGCCATCTCTCCGCCATCGCCGCGCGCGAGCTCTCCGCCAGCTACCGCTTTCTGCGCCGGGTGGAGCACCGGCTGCAGATGGTGGAGGACCGTCAGACCCATGTTCTGCCGGACAGCCTGGCGAAACTTGCCGATTTCGCGCTGTTCATGGGCTTTGACAGCGCCGATCGCTTCGCCCGCCGCCTGCTGCGCGAGCTCTCCCATGTCAGCCGCCACTGGGCGGAGGTGTTCAGCACCGTCCCCGCGGCGCAGGACCCGCTGGCGGAGGCGCCCGCCCCGCTGGATTTCGCCGATCTGGAGGCGCTGCCCGACACGCTCATCCGGCTGCGCCAGATGGGCTTCACCGCCCCCGAGCGCATCGCCGACACGGTGGCAGGCTGGCAGGCCGGCCGGGTGCGCGCCCTGCGCTCCCACCGCGCGCGCGAACTTCTCGCCCTCGTGCTGCCGCCGCTGCTCACCGCCCTCGCCCGCCAGCGCGAGCCCGACCTCGCCTTCCACCGCCTGGCCACGTTTCTGGAGAACCTGCCAGCCGGCGTGCAGATATTGTCGCTGTTCCAGCGCAATATCGGGCTGGAGACGCTGGTGGCGGATGTGCTGGGCGCCGCGCCCAGCCTTGCCGAACATCTCGCCCGCTCCCCCTCGGC
>CAIYCW010000081.1 GCA_903924855.1 uncultured Rhodospirillales bacterium
GGTCCACGACCCGCCACCCGCGCCCCGCAACGAGGCCCGTCACCCGCCGCCACCCCTCACCCGTCATTGCGAGCGCAGCGAAGCAATCCATCGAACAGCAGCCGCATTCTGTGATTTCGAGAGCCCGTAGGGCGGGTCCACGACCCGCCACCCACGACCCGCCACCCACGCCCCTACCGCCCGTGCATCGCCCAGGCCAGAACACCCTTCTGCGCGTGCAGCCGGTTCTCCGCCTCGTCGAACACCACCGATTGCGGACCGTCGATCACGCCCTCGGTCACTTCCTCGCCGCGATGCGCCGGCAGGCAATGCATGAAGATCGCATCCGGCGCCGCCTTCGCCATCAGCGCCTCGGTCACCCGATACGGCGCCAGCATGTTGTGCCGATCCCCCGCCGTGTCGTCATCGGCCATGCTGACCCAGGCATCCGTCACCACACAGCGCGCCCCGGCCACGGCCGCCTCGGGATCGGACAGCAGCTCGATCTGCGCCCCCTCGGCCCGCGCCCAGGCGATCAACTCGGATGGCAGCTTCTCCGGCTCCGGTGTTGCGATCCGCAGCGTGAACTGGAACCGGGCCGCCGCCTCGATCCAGCTGCGCGCCACGTTGTTGGCATCGCCACACCACGCCACCACCTGGCCCGCGATCGGGCCGCGATGCTCCTCGAAGGTCAGCACATCCGCCATCAGCTGGCACGGATGCGACGCAGCCGTCAGCCCGTTGATCACCGGAACAGTGGCATTGGCCGCCATCTCGATCAGCTTCTCCGGTGCGTCCGTGCGCATCATGATCGCATCCACATAGCGCGACAGCACCTTCGCGGTGTCGGCGATCGTCTCGCCACGCCCCAGCTGCATGTCGCGTGAGGACAGCACGATCACATCGCCACCCAGCTGACGCATCGCCACCTCGAAGCTCACCCGCGTGCGGGTGGACGGCTTTTCAAAGATCAGCGCGATCGTCTTGCCGGCCAGCGGGCGCGTGGTCGCGTCCGCCGTCTTGAAATGGCTGGCAATGTCGAGCATGCGCCGCAGCGTGGCACTGTCGAAATCCGCCAGGTCGAGGAAATGGCGGGGCGGCTCAGCCGCCCCACCGGTTGCGGTGCCGCCCTCATGAGAGGCGCGGCGCTTGGAAAGACTGGTCATTTCGCGGCAATGCTCGATGCGGAAGGCAGACAGCGGCGCGCACCCTTGCGCACCATGTCCAGACATGTGTCGATATCCTGCTCTGTCACCACCAAAGGCGGCGCGAAGCGGACCACGTTGTCCCCGGCCCCCACGGTCAGCAGCCCTTCATGCATGAAGGCCTCCTGCACCTCGGTGTTCGGGATCACGCATTTCAGCCCCAGCAGCAACCCGGCACCGCGCGCATCCTCGAACACGGTCGGGAATTCGCGGGCAATCTCCACCAGCCCGAACCACAGCTTGCGCGCATGGCGGTCCACCTCGGCCAGAAAGCCCGGCGCCAGCACCACATCCAGCACGGCATTGGCCGCCGCACAGGCCAGCGGATTGCCGCCGAACGTGGTGCCATGGGTGCCCGGCGTCAGCGCCTTCGCCACATGCTCCTTCGCCAGAATCGCCCCCATCGGGAAACCACCGGCAATGCCCTTGGCGGCCGACATCACATCCGGCGTCATCCCGGCCCATTCATGCGCGAACAGCTTGCCCGTCCGCCCCATGCCGCACTGCACCTCATCGAAGCCGAGGAGGATGCCGAACTCGTCACAGGTGGTGCGCAGATCGCGCAGGAACTGCAGATAGGCCGGCCGCACGCCGCCCTCGCCCTGCACCGGCTCGATGATCACACCCGCGGTCTGCGGCCCGATCGCATCGCGCAGCGCGTTGAGGTTGTTGAACGGCACATGGTCAAACCCGTCCACCTCCGGGCCGAACCCTTTGAGGTATTTGGCATTGCCCGTCGCCGCCAGCGTCGCCAGCGTCCGGCCGTGAAACGCGCCCTCGAAGCAGATGATCCGGTAACGCTCCGGATGCCCCGCCTCATACTGCGCCTTGCGGATCATCTTGATCATGCCCTCGTTCGCTTCCGCGCCCGAGTTGCAGAAGAACACGCTGTCCGCGAACGTCGCCTCCACCAGCCGCGCCGCAAGCCGCTCGGCCCCCGGCACGCGATACAGGTTGGAGACATGCATCACCTTGTGCGCCTGCTCGGCAATCGCATCCGTCAGATGCTTGTTGCCATGCCCGAGGGAGGAGGTGGCGATGCCGGCGCCGAAATCGAGGAATCGTCGCCCATCCACCGTGAACAGCCAGCTGCCTTCACCATGCTCGAAAGCAAGGTCCGCGCGGTTGTAGGTGGGCATCAGGGCGGCAATCATCTCGATGGTCCTTTATCTCCCCCAAGCGGGGGGTCCCTCTTCCGGCCGGTCTCACACAACGCACAATGCGCCAGCAAGGGCGGAAAGCGGGAGCATGACCGGCCCTGTGTCCCGATGTCAAACCCGTTGCTTGAATGATGCCATGGATTTGCGCCGTTTTCGCGCATGGCACGATTGCAGCCAAAATCTGACAGCACCCGCCCTCACGTGCCATCCTCGGCCATGGCCGAAGCCCCAATCCCCTCACAACCAACCGAAGCCAGCCTGCACGAGGCGGCCCTGGCCTATCTGGCGCGCTACGCCAGCAGCAAGGCAGGCCTGGTCCGTGTGCTGGACCGCCGGATCGCCCGCTGGGCCCGGGCAGCCAATCTCGACGAGCCGGACCGTATCGCGGCCCTGCGCGCCACCGCCCGCCGCATCGCCGATCGCCTCGCCGCCTCAGGCGTCATCGACGACGCCCTCTTCGCCGAAAGCCGCGCCCGCAGCCTGCGCCGCGCCGGCCGCTCCAGCCGCGCGGTGGCCGCCCATCTCAGCGCGCGCGGCATCGCCAGAGAAATGCTGCACACCGTCCTGCCGCTGGACCGCGAAGCCGATCTGGAGGCAGCCCTGGTGCTCGCCCGCAGGCGCAAACTGGGCCCGTTCCGCCCGGCCGAGGCCGCGGCGGACACGCTGCGCGAACTCGGCATTCTCGGCCGCGCCGGCTTCAGCCAGGAGATCGCCCGCGCCGTGTTGGCCATGGATGCGGATGCCGCCCTCGACCGCATCCTGCAAAGCCGCCAGCCATGACCGGGCTGCGCAATGCCGAAGGCCCGGTGGTGTTCACCCGCGTGGGCTTCGTGCGCGGCCTGCGCATGAGCCTACCGCTGGTGCTGGGCCTGATCCCCTTCGGCCTGGTGGCCGGCGTGGCAGGGCAGGGGGTCGGGCTCTCCTTGGGCGAGATCACCTTCATGAGCGCCGCCGTCTATGCCGGCGCCGCCCAACTCGTGGCACTCGGCGTCTGGGGCCATCCGGTGGATCTCTTCGCCGTCACCTTCGCGGCCTTCGTGGTCAATCTCCGCCTCGCCTTGATGGGCCCGGTCCTGGCCCCCTGGCTCAACCGGCTCAGCGGCTGGCGGCTTTATCTGTCGCTTTTCATGATGGTCGACCACAGCTGGGCGCTGTCGGTGAAGGAGATGAATTCCGGCTACCGCGACAGCGCCATGTTCCTCGGCTGCGGCGTCTCGCTCTTCGTCTTCTGGGTCATCACCACGGCACTCGGCCATCTGCTCGGCACCCAGCTGCAGCCGCCCCAGGGCCATCCGCTGTTCTTCGCGGCCCTGGCCGCCTTCATCTCCATCCTGGTGATGATGTGGCGTGGCCTCGGCGATCTCATGCCCTGGGCGGTGGCGGGCGTGGTCTCCGTGCTGGTGGCGCAGATCATGCCGGGCAGCTTCTGGTATATCGTGGCCGGCGCGCTCGCCGGCAGCGTCGCGGGCGGCGTGCGCGACCACCGCCGCACCCAGCGAAAGCCCGGCGCATGACGCAAGACTGGTGGCATTTCGACCCGGACAACCTGGCCGCCATCGTGCTGATGGCGCTCGCCACCTTCGCCTGCCGCGCTGGCGGCTATGTGCTGTTCCGCCAGATCACCCCAAGCCCGCTGATCCGCGCCATCCTGTCCTATATCCCCGGCACGCTGTTCGTAAGCTTCGTGATCCCCGCCATGCTCAAAGGCGGGCTGCAATCCATGGTGGGCGCCGCCGCCACGGTTGCCGCCATGATCGCCACCCGCAACATCTCGGCCGGCATCGGCGCCGGCGTGCTGGCAGCCTGGGCGGTCTATCTGTTCAAGTGATCTCTGAATGCGTGGCGGCAGCACACTGATTGCGCTATGATCCCGTCATGGGACAGGTTCGATCACTGATCCGCATCTGCGTGCTGCTGGCAGCGCCCATCGGGCTCGCCGCCTGCGGCAGCACGTCCGGCACCGCGCCATCCCTGTCCGCCACCTCAGGCCCGTCCTATCCCGGCATCAACTGCGCCCCCTTCGCCCGCGAACTCTCCGGCATCGCCCTCTATGGCGACGCCGCCTCCTGGTGGGACCAGTCGCGCGGCCGCTACCGCCGCGCCAACCGCCCGATGCTGGGCGCAGCCCTGGTCTTTCGCCGCGAGCCACGCCTGCCGGCAGGCCATGTCTCCGTCGTCACCCGCCTGATCGGCCCACGCCAGGTCGCCGTCACCCAGGCCAACTGGGTGCCGAACGAGCTCGACCAGGACCAGCTCGTCGTCGACGTCTCCCCCGCCAATGACTGGACGGAGGTGCGCGTCTGGTGGCCGCCCTCCGGCCTGCTCGGCAGCCACGAATACAGCGCCTACGGCTTCATCCTGCCCCCCGCCTCCGCCTCGCGTGACGAGCTCGAACAGGCCACGCCGATCGCAGCCCAGATCGCCGTAAGCAGCGCCACAGGCCGCCCGTTGCCCCGCGCCCGCATGCTCGCCCGCGGTTCATGACAACCCCACGCTTGCGCGCGAGCCTCGGCTGCGCCATGTCACAGGCTGTGGATGCCGCAAGCAGGCAAGGTTCTGGAGGAACGCATGGGTAGTTTTAGCATCTGGCACTGGCTTGTCGTGCTGATGGTCGTGCTGCTGCTGTTCGGCAGCGGCAAGGTCAGCAATCTGATGGGCGACTTCGCCAAGGGCATCAAGGCCTTCAAGAAGAACATGGCCGACGACACCGATGCCTCGATGGAAGCCACGGCCGAAAAGCCGGCCGGCAACATCACCGGCCCCGGCATCAACACCGGCGCCACCAGCAACGCCACCTCAACCCACCAGTCGTAACCTGGTGGCTGAGACGACAACACCGGCCTGGGCGATCGATGCGATCATCCAGGCCGGACAGCGCATGGACCAACGTGGCTGGGTGCCGGCCACCGCCGGCAATATCAGCGTGCGGCTGAGCGACACCACGCTCGCCATCACCCGCAGCGGCGGCCACAAGGGCTTCCTCACCCCGGACTCGGTCATGCAGGTGGATCTGGCGGGCACGCCCCTCACCAGCAACGCCAAACCCTCCGCGGAAACCCTGCTGCACTGCCAGATCTACCGCCTGCACCCAAAGGCCGGCGCCGTCCTGCACGGCCACTCGGTCGCTGCCACCGTGCTGTCCATGCATCGCCCGGGCCCGATCCGCCTCGCCCAGTACGAGGTGCTCAAAGCCTTCGAGGGCCAGACCACGCATGACATTGCGCTCGATCTGCCGGTCTTCGACAACGATCAGGACATCCCCCGCCTTGCAGCCACCGCAGAGGCGACCATCGCGGCCGGCACCCCTCTGGGCTATCTGATCCGGGGCCATGGGGTCTATGTCTGGGGGCCGTCGATGGACGTCGCCCTTGCGCGTCTGGAGGGACTGGAATTTCTGCTCGCCTGCGAGCTGGAAAGAAGGAAGCTGGAACGATGAGCCGCCTGACCATTTTTGCTGACTCCGCCCCCGGCACCCCGATCATCTCAACCGAGGACGCAACCCAGATCGCCCACGAGCTGAAGGCGATCAACGTGCGCTTCGAGCGCTGGGACAGCCCGGTCACCCTCTCGCCGGACGATTCCGCCGAGACCATCCTCGAAGCCTACCGCCCCTATCTCAACCAGCTGATGGGTGAGGTCGGCGCAGGCTCCGCCGATGTGATCAAGCTCACCCCGGACCATCCGCAGGCAGCTGCCCTGCGCCAGAAATTCCTCGCCGAGCACACCCACACCGAGGACGAGATCCGCTTCTTCGTCCACGGCGCCGGCAATTTCATCATGCATGTCAACGGCCGCGTCTATGACGCCCATTGCGTCCAGGGCGACCTGATCAGCGTGCCCGCCCACACCCAGCACTGGTTCGACGCCGGCGACAAGCCGTTCTTCACCGCCCTGCGCGTCTTCACCGACACGTCGGGCTGGGTCGCCCACTTCACCGGGGACAGCATCAGCGAACGCTTCCCGGCGGTCGCCTGATGCTGCCGATCGCGGCCATCGTCACCGACATCGAAGGCACCACAACCCCCATCGCCTTCGTGCGCGACACGCTGTTCCCCTACGCGCGCGCCCGGCTTGAAGCCGCCCTCACCCGCCCCGAGGCCGCGCCCATCGCGGCCGAGGTGGCGCGCATGGTGCCCAACGCCCCGGTGCTCGCAACCCTGCGGCACTGGATGGATGAGGACGCCAAGGTCACGCCGCTCAAAACCCTGCAAGGCCTGATCTGGGACGAGGGCTACGCCACAGGCGAGATCAAGGGCGCCCTCTACCCGGACGTCGCCCCCGTGCTGCGCCGCTGGACCCGCGCCGGCATCCGCCTGCACGTCTATTCCTCCGGCTCCGTCGCAGCCCAGAGGCTGCTGTTCGGCCACTCGGTGGAGGGCGATCTCACCCCCTTTTTCGCCGGCTTCTTCGACACCAAGGTCGGCCCCAAGCGCGAACCCGCCAGCTACGACCGCATCTGCATCGGCATCAACGTGCCGCCGGCCGAGGTGCTGTTCCTCTCCGACATCGAAGCCGAGCTGGACGCCGCCTCCACCGCCGGCCTGCGCACCTGCCAACTGGTGCGCGCCAGCGATAGCACCGAACCCAGCGACCGCCACCAGACCGCCGCCGACTTCACCGAGGTCGCCCGCCTCTTCGCGCTGTAGCCCCGCCGCGCAGCGCGGGCGCTGGCATGATGATTGCGAACAACCTGCGCGTTTCAATCCGGAGACTTCCATGGCCCTGCATCACGTCGCCGCCACCCCCGAAACCTGCCGCTGGGGCATGTTCGACGCCTCCTACCCCCCCGTCGTCACCATCGAATCGGGCGACACCGTGGTGCTCGAATGCGTCTCCGGCGGCCCCGAAACCCTGCCGCCGCCCGAACTCGGCCTGAAAGTGCCGCAGGCCCTGCTCGACATCCACGCCAGCAGCCTGCCGCGCGCCGGCGGCCACATCATCACCGGCCCCGTGGCAGTCGCCGGCGCCATGCCCGGCGACATGCTGGAAGTGCGCATCGACAAGATCGAGCTGGGCAATGACTGGGGCTTCTGCGGCTTCCGCCCGCTCGCCGGCACCCTGCCGGAGGATTTCCCCGAGCGCTTCATCACCCACCCCACCGTCGACCGCGAGCGCATGACCTGCCGCATGCCCTACGGGCTGGAGCTGGAGCTGAAACCCTTCTTCGGCGTCATGGGCGTGGCCCCGCGGCCGAATTTCGGCACCATCTCCACCATCCAGCCGCGCGAACATGGCGGCAATCTGGACAACAAGGAGCTCACCCAGGGCACCACGCTGTTCCTGCCGGTGCTCGCCCCCGGCGCGCTGTTCTCCGCCGGCGACGGCCACGGCGTGCAGGGCGATGGCGAGGTCTGCATCAACGCGCTGGAAATCTGCCTCACCGGCACCTTCACCCTCATCCTACACAAGCAGCAGGGAAGCGAGCCCGCGCTCACCTATCCGCGCGGTGAGACCGCCACCCACTACATCACCATGGGCATGAACGAGGATCTCGATCTCGCCATGAAACAGGCGCTGCGCCAGATGATCGCCTTCATCTGCAGCCGCTCCAACCTGTCCCGCCAGGAAGCCTACCAGTTCTGCTCGCTCGCGGTGGATTTCCGCGTCACACAGACGGTCAACGGCGAGAAGGGCGTGCACGGCATGCTGAAAAAGGGCCTGCTCTTCGCCTGATCTCCCGGACAACGCTTGAAAAGGGCGCCGGGATCCGTCCCGGCGCCTTTTTCATGCCCGCCGCAACCCACTGACCTGATTCAACATCTAGGGGTGCACAAAAAGTTTTCCACAACTTTTTGAGTCGTCAGCCCATCCAGCGATTGAGCCCACACGCCCGCTTCTGCTACCGTATCTAGTAGGAGCGGAGGGAAGGGGTAACTACATATGGACTGGACTGAGGAAGCGATCGCCCGTCTGCGGGCGCTCTGGGACGAGGGTCACTCCACGGCCGAGATCGGCCGCCGGATGGCGGTGTCGAAGAACGCCGTGGTCGGCAAAGCACATCGCCTGAACCTGCCAGCGCGTCCCTCGCCGATACGCCGTGATCCCACGGGTGCGCCCCGTGTCGCAACCCCCCGCCGCGTCACCGGCCCAACTTTGCCGCCACTGCCGGCCGAGACCGCCGTGGAACGTGAACCGGCCCCGGTGCCAGCGCCCCGCGCGCCATCCGCCGCACCGGTGTCAGCGCCATCCCTGGCCTCGCCCCGCCCGGCACCGCTGCGCGCCGTGCCGCTGTCGCATGGCCGCAATGTGTCCTGCTGCTGGCCGATCGGCGAGCCCGGCACCAAAAGCTTCCGCTTCTGCGATGCCGATGCCACCAACGGCAAACCGTATTGCGGCGAGCACGCCCAACTCGCCTATGTCCGGGTCCGCGACCGCCGCGACGAAGCCGCCGCCTGAGGCGGGTTTCCAGCCTGTCAATCCGCCCGTCCCTGTCTTTGGACCCTGTCAGCAATGTCAGGGTTCAAAGACACAGATGCCCCAAAACAGCGTCAATGCGTGTTTCGCGCCTTGATCTGCCGCAATGTCAGGAGTAGCCAAATTGGTGCGGCGCGGGATAAGCCTCCCGGGCAAAAACCATCGGATTGGATCTGGCAATGCAGAACGTCCTGCGGCGAATTTTCGCCGCTTCCCTCCTGGGGCTCGCGGGCCTCATCGCGGCAGGCCATGGCGCCCTCGCCCAGGTGCCACGCCCGTGGCAGCTCGGCATGCAGGAAGCCGGCAGCCCGGTGGCCACCGGCATCCAGAGCCTTCACACACTGGTCCTGTGGATCATCACCATCATCACCATCTTCGTGGCGGGGCTGCTGCTCTATGTGGTGTTCCGCTACAGCCGCAAACGCAACCCGGTGGCCAGCCAGACCAGCCACAACACCCTCATCGAGGTGGTGTGGACCCTGGTGCCCGTGCTGATCCTGGTCGTCATCGCAATCCCCAGCTTCCGCCTGGTCTATTTCGAGGATCGCACCCGCGACGCCGACATCACCGTGAAGGTGACCGGCCATCAATGGTATTGGGAATATGACTATGGCGACGCTGCCAAGGTCGATTTCAACAGCCGTGTTGTGGCCGCCGAGGATCTGAAGCCCGGTCAGCTGCGCCTGCTCGATGTGGACAACCAGCTGGTCGTCCCGGCCGGCAAGAACATCCGCATCCTCACCACCTCGGCTGACGTGATCCACAGCTTCTTCATCCCGAGCCTCGGCGTGCAGCGCTACGCCATCCCGGGCCGCACCATCGAAACCTGGGTGCGTGTCGACAAGCCGGGTGTTTATTATGGCGAATGCAACCAGATCTGCGGCACCAACCACTCGCAGATGCCGATCGCCATCAATGCGGTGAGCCCGTCCGAGTTCCAGGCCTGGCTTGCCGAAGCCAAGACCAAATTCGCCGAAGCCCAGCCTGTCCCGTTCACTCCGGCAGCGGCCCCGGTGGCCGTAGCCCAGCTTGCGCGTTGAAACCGGGCTCATCCCCGATCCGCGCAGACTGAACCCGAAGGAGATTTGAGATGAGTGTCACCACCCACGACGATGCACATGGCCACGACCACGACCATGATCACGCCCACGACCACAAGCCGGGCTTCGTCCAGCGCTGGCTGATGTCCACCAACCACAAGGACATCGGCACGCTGTATCTGATCTTCGCGATCATCGCCGGCATCGTCGGCGGCGCGCTGTCGATCTGGATGCGCATGCAGCTGATGTATCCCGGCCAGCACATCGTCGAGAGCGGCCAGCAATGGAACGCCATCGTCACCGCGCACGGCCTGGTAATGATCTTCTTCGTCGTCATGCCCGCCATGATCGGCGGCTTCGGCAACTGGTTCGTGCCGCTGATGATCGGCGCGCCGGACATGGCCTTCCCGCGCCTGAACAACATCTCGTTCTGGCTGCTGGTGCCGGCCTTCACGCTGATCATGATGGGCCTTTTCACCGGGGACGGCGCCGGCTCCGGCTGGACTCTGTATCCGCCGCTGTCCAACTCCACCTATCAGCCCGGCTCCTCGCTCGACTACACGCTCTTCGCGCTCCATCTGGCCGGCATCTCGTCGCTGCTGGGTGCTATCAACTTCATCACCACCATCTTCAACATGCGCGCCCCGGGCATGACGCTGCACAAGATGCCGCTCTTCGTCTGGTCGATGCTGGTCACCGCCTTCCTGCTGCTGCTGGCCGTGCCGGTGCTGGCCGGTGCGATCACCATGCTGATCACGGACCGCAATTTCGGCACCTCGTTCTTCGACCCCGCCGGCGGTGGTGACCCGGTGCTGTTCCAGCATCTGTTCTGGTTCTTCGGCCACCCGGAAGTCTACATCATGATCCTGCCGGGCTTCGGCATGATCAGCCACATCATCAGCACCTTCTCCAAGAAGCCGGTGTTCGGCTATCTCGGCATGGCCTACGCCATGGTCGCCATCGGCGTGGTGGGCTTCGTGGTGTGGGCGCATCACATGTTCGTCTCGGGCATCGAGGTCGACACCCGCGCCTACTTCATGGCCGCCACCATGATCATCGCGGTGCCCACCGGCATCAAGATCTTCTCCTGGATCGCCACCATGTGGGGCGGCTCCATCGAGATGAAGGTGCCGATGCTCTGGGCGATCGGCTTCATCTTCCTCTTCACCGTGGGCGGCGTCACCGGCGTGGTGCTCTCCAACGCCGGTCTCGACCAGGCGCTGCACAACACCTACTACGTGGTGGCGCATTTCCACTACGTGCTGTCACTCGGCGCCGTGTTCTCCATCTTCGCCGGCTTCTACTACTGGATCGGCAAGATGAGCGGCCGCCGCTATCCGGAAGGTCTCGCCACCATCCATTTCTGGGTGACCTTCATCGGCGTGAACCTCACCTTCTTCCCGATGCACTTCCTCGGCCTCGCCGGCATGCCGCGCCGCTACCTGGACTATCCGGACGCCTTTGCCGGCTGGAACTACGTGGCCTCGATCGGCTCGTTCATCGGCGGCTTCTCGGTGCTGATCTTCCTCGCCGTGCTGTGGAAGACCTTCACCAACCCCGAGAAGGTGCCCGCGAACCAGTGGGGCGAGGGTGCCACCACGCTGGAATGGACCGTGGCCTCGCCGCCGCCGTTCCACGTGTTCGAGGAACTGCCCCGCGTCAACTGAGCGCGTCCATCCAACGCGTAAACTGATCCGCTTGTCCGCAACCAGTGAATTGAACCTGTCATGAGCATCAATGCCCCCGTGCCTGCGGTGGCTGCAGAGATCGGGGGGGACGCGCTGTCCCCCTCCATTGCAGACGATTTCTCGTCCGCCCGCGATTGGCTGATGATGCTCAAGCCGCGGGTGATGACGCTGGTTGTCTATAGCGGCTTCGCGGGCCTGCTGGTCGCACCCGACCATATCCACCCGATCATCGCCTTCGCAGCCATCGTGTGCATCGCGGTGGGGGCAGGGGCGGCCGGTGCGATCAACATGTGGTATGACCGCGATATCGACGCCATCATGCGCCGCACCGCCAAGCGCCCCATCCCGGCCGGGCGGATCGCAGCCGACGAGGCCCTCGCCTATGGCGTGTTCCTCGCCGTCGCCTCGGTGCTGGTGATGGGCCTTGCCACCAACTGGTTCGCAGCCGCCCTGCTGGCCGGCTCGATTGCCTTCTATGTCGGCATCTACACGATGTGGCTGAAGCGCCGCACGCCGCAGAACATCGTCATCGGCGGTGCCGCCGGCGCCTTCCCGCCGCTGATCGGCTGGGCAGCCGTGACCGGCGGGCTGGACGTCATGCCCTGGCTGCTCTTCGGCATGGTCTTCCTCTGGACCCCGCCGCATTTCTGGGCGCTGTCGCTGTTCGCCCATGCCGACTACGAGCGCGCCGGTGTGCCCATGCTGCCCGTCGTGGCAGGGGCGCGCGAAACCCGCCGCCAGGTGCTGATCTACACGCTCATCATGGTGCCCTTCACCCTGCTGCCCTGGATGCTCGGCCTGTCCGGGCCGGTCTATGGCGCATCGGCCGGCGTGCTTGGCGCCTATTTCCTCTATTCGTCCTGGAAACTCTGGACGGACGCGCAGGACGAGCACGGCGTCAGCCTCACCAAGGACGCGCCGGCCAAGGCCACCTTCAAATACTCCATCGTCTATCTCTTCGCCCTGCTCGGCGCGCTCGTCGTCGATTGGCTGGTGCGGTCATGAGCCTGCCCCCGCTCTCGCGCGAGGATTCGCAGCTTCTGGCCAAGCGTCGGCGCGGCAAGAACATCGCCATGCTGGTCGCCCTCGTGCTGATCTGCGTGCTGTTCTACGCCATCTCCATCGTCAAGCTCTCCGGCAAGATGGGGCTGCACGGATGAGCCAGCGCAGCAACCGCCTGTTCGGCCTGGGCATGCTGGTGGTGATCGCCGGCATGACCGGCCTGTCCTTCGCGGCTGTGCCGCTTTACCGCGTCTTCTGCGCCGCCACCGGCTATGGCGGCACGCCGGACATCTCGGGCACCAGGTCACCGGGTGCCGAGGCGCAGCTGATCACCGTGCGCTTCGATGCCAACACCAACCCCAACCTGCCCTGGGCCTTCCACCCGGAGCAGGAGAAGATCACCCTGCCGCTCGGCCAGGATCAGGTCGCCTTCTACACCGCCACCAACAAGGGCCATGACGCCATCACCGGTGTCGCCACCTACAACGTGACGCCGGAGAAGGTGGGCAAGTATTTCCACAAGACCGCCTGTTTCTGCTTCGACGAACAGACGCTGAAACCCGGCCAGCAGATGCAGTTCCCGCTGTCATTCTGGGTCGATCCCGCCATCGCCAACGACCCCAACACCGCGGACGTCAAGACCATCACGCTGAGCTACACCTTCTTCCGCGCCGCCGATGACGCCGCCCGCACCGCCGCCATGGCCAATGCCGGCCCCCATGTCGGCAAGCTGCAGACCGGAGCCGGCGGATGATTTTGCAGCGCAGCGCAATGATGCTTGAAGCGGCGGCAAATCTGACCATGATGCCGCAGAAATCGACCCCGACACCTTCGATCTGACCACGAGGATAGTATGAGCAACGACTCCCACGGTGCCGTGATGCACACAAGCTCGGGGCTGAAACAGCCCTATCATCTGGTCGATCCGTCGATCTGGCCGCTCACCGGCTCGCTCGGCGCCGGCCTTACCGTGTTCGGCATCGTCCAGGCCGCCCATGCCGGCTCCTGGCTGTTCCTCTATGCCGGCCTCGCCGCCGTGCTGGCCACCATGTTCTTCTGGTGGCGCGACGTGCTGGCCGAAAGCCGCACCCCAGGCCTGCACTCCGCCATCGTCCGCCTCGGCCTGCGCTACGGCATGACGCTGTTCATCACCTCGGAGGTGATGTTCTTCGTGGGCTTCTTCTGGGCCTATTTCCACTTCGCCCTCTTCCCGGAGCACGTGCTCGGCACCGCCACCCCGTCCTGGCCGCCCGCCGGCATCAAGACATTCGACCCGTTCGGCCTGCCCTTCCTGAACACCATGATGCTGCTGCTCTCCGGCTGCACCGTCACCTGGGCGCACCACGCGCTGATCGAGGGTGACCGCAAGGGCCTCATCCGCGGCCTGATTTGCACTGTGGCGCTGGGCCTGCTGTTCACCACCTGCCAGGCGATCGAGTATTCCGAAGCCCCGTTCCACTTCGATGGCGGCGGCATCTATCCGGCGATCTTCTTCCTCGCCACCGGCTTCCATGGCTTCCACGTCATCGTTGGCACCATCTTCCTCGCCGTCTGCCTCGGCCGCGCCTCGGCCGGCCAGTTCACCCCGGAAAAGCATTTCGGCTTCGAGGCCGCCGCCTGGTACTGGCACTTCGTGGACGTGGTGTGGCTCTTCCTCTTCGTCGCCATCTATATCGGCGGCATCGGGTCGAGCGGCGGCTGAACACCAAGGCGTGACCCCCACGCTCGCACAATGCGCCCTGACCCAGTGCTGCCCGCGCTGTGGTCGGGGCAAATTGTTTGAAGGCCTGCTGACCATCCGGCCCGCCTGCGCCGCCTGCGGGCTGGACCTCACCGCCCAGCAGACCGGTGACGGCCCGGTGGTGCTGGTCATGCTGCTGCTCGGCACCATCCTGGTCATCGCGGCCTTCTTTGTGGAGTTTCACTTCAACCCGCCGCTTTGGGTTCACGTGGTGCTCTGGCCGATCCTGGGATTTCCCCTGGCCATCGCCCTGATGCGCCCGCTCAAGGCCGGCTTCGTCGCCATCCAGTATCGCCACGTGCAAGGCCATCCGTGACACCCAATCTGCGCCGCCTGCTGATCCCCCTGCTCAGCACGCTGGTCATGCTGGGTATCCTCATCTCGCTCGGCACCTGGCAACTCCACCGACTCGCCTGGAAGACCGACCTGCTCGGCCAGATCGACCGCGCCGAGCAGCTCCCCGCCATCCCGATGCCGGACCAGCCGACCCAGTTCCAGAAGGTCCGGCTGGAGGGGCAGTTCCTGTCCGACACCCAAGGCTTCTACGCCGCCGAACTGCGAGACGGCGTGCTCGGCGCCCAGCTCATCGTGCCCGTGCTGCGCCCCGGCAAGCCAACCGTCCTGGTCGATCTCGGCTGGGTGCCGGACAACGCCCCCCGCCCGATCCCGATCGCCCCTGGCCCGGTGGATGGCTTCATCCGGGATGCCGAGACCGCGGGCCCGTTCTCCGCGAAGGACAACCCCGCCACCCACCGCTTCTACACGCTCGACCCCGCCGCCATCGGCGCCGGCCTCGGCCAGAGCAACGTCGCACCCTATGTGCTGTTCGCCATCGGGCCGTCCGTTGCGGGCCAATATCCGAGTCCCGCCACCGCCCTGCCGCGCCCCCCCAACGACCATCTGCAATACGCATTGACCTGGTTCGGCTTCGCGGTGACGCTCGTGATCATCTTCCTCCTCTATGCCCGCAAGGTGCTGACCACGTGACCGCTTACGCCCGCCTCACCGCCCGCGCCGCCCGCATCGCCACTATCGGCGAGGCCCAATCCATGCTCGGCTGGGATGCCGCCGCCATGATGCCGCAAGGCGGCGGTGCTGCCCGCGGCGACCAGTTCGCCGTCCTCGCAGGCCTCGCCCACGGCCTCGCCACCGCCCCCGAGGTCGCGGACGATCTGGCCGAAGCCGAGCAGACACCGCCGGCAAACCCGTGGGACGCCGCCAATCTCCGCCTGCTGCGCCACGCCCACACCCGCGAGACCGCCATTCCCGCCGATCTCGTCGAAGCCCTCGCCCGCGCCAGCACCGATTGCGAACAGACCTGGCGCGAGGCCCGCAAGCAGTCGGACTTCGCCATGGTCGCCCCCAAGCTCACCACGCTGATGGCGCTGGTGCGTGAAAAGGCAGCCAACCTCGCCGCCGCCCTCAACATGACCGCCTATGACGCGATGATGGACGGCTTCCAGCGCGGCGTGACCGCGGCCGATGTCGCTCCCGTCTTCGCCAATTACGAAGCCTTCCTGGCGCACGCCCTGCCCCGCGCCGAGGAACGCCAGGCCAAACGCGGCGAGGCCATCCGCCCCACCGGCCCCTTCGCCGAAGACCGCCAGGAGGCACTCTGCCGCAGCCTCTCCTTGCGCGCCGGGCTGGAGGCCGAGCATTCCCGCCTCGATCGCTCCACCCACCCGTTCTGCGGCGGCACGCCCACCGATGTCCGCATCACCACGCGCTACAGCACTGATGATTTCCAGCGCGCCCTGATGGGTGTGCTGCACGAAACCGGCCACGCACTCTACGAACGCGGCCTGCCGCGCGACTATGCCCGCCAGCCGGTGGGTGAGGCCTGCGGCATGGCGGCACATGAAAGCCAGTCCCTGATCATCGAGATGCAGGCCTGCCGCTCGGATGCCTTCCTGCGCTTCCTGGGCCCGGAACTGCACAAAACCTTCCAAGGCCCCGCCTCACCCTACAGCCCGGACAATCTCGCCCGCCTCACCCGCCACATCCAGCGCGGCTTCATCCGCGTCGATGCGGATGAGATGACCTACCCCGCCCATGTCATCCTGCGCTTCCGCCTCGAACAGGCGCTGATCACCGACGATCTCGCCATCGCGGACCTGCCCGCCGCCTGGAATGACGGTCTGCACGCCCTCCTCGGGATCACCCCGCCCAACGACGCGCAAGGCGTGCTGCAGGACATTCACTGGTATGACGGGCTGATCGGCTATTTCCCCAGCTACTCGCTGGGCGCCATGGCCGCCGCCCAGCTGATGGCCGCCGCCCGCACCGCCGAGCCCGGCCTGGATGCCGCGCTCGAACAGGGGGATTTCTCGGTGCTGCTCGGCTGGCTGCGCCGCAACGTGCACAGCCAGGGCAGCCTTCACGGCTTCAACGACCTGCTGCGCCATGCCACCGGCAAACAGCTCGATCCCACCGATTTCCAGGCCCATCTCACGGCGCGCTATCTCACCTGCTCGGGAACACCTGAATGATCCAAGCGGCCCGAAAACTGCTCCCCGGCGTGGTGCTCTGTGCCGCCGTGGTGCTGGGTGCTGAAATCCTGCAGGAGGCCGAGGCCGCTGTGTTCGGCCGCGCCTGGCTGGAGGCGCTGGTGCTCGCCATCCTCATCGGCACCATCCTGCGCACATTGTGGAACCCGCCCGCCACCATGCAGCCCGGCATCGGCTTCAGCGCCAAGATGCTGCTGGAAATCGCCGTCATGCTGCTCGGCGCCTCGATTAGCGGCCAGGCGGTGCTGCAACTCGGCGGCTGGATGCTGGCCGGTATCGTCATCGTCGTCACTGTCGCCATCGCCGCCAGCTTCGGCATCGGCCGCGTGCTCGGCCTGCCGCGCCGCATGGCGCTGCTGGTGGCAGTCGGCAACTCCATCTGCGGCAACTCCGCCATCGCCGCCGTGGCCCCGGTGATCGGCGCCAGCAGCAAGGACGTCGCCTCCTCCATCGCGTTCACCGCCGTGCTCGGCGTGGTCGTGGTGATCTCGCTGCCATTGTCGATCGCAGCCTTGCATCTGAGCCAGGGCCAGTACGGCGTGCTCGCCGGCCTCACCGTCTACGCCGTGCCGCAGGTGCTCGCCGCCACCATCCCGGTGGGCGTGGTCAGCACCCAGATCGGAACCCTCGTCAAACTCATCCGCGTGCTGATGCTGGGCCCCGTCGTGCTGCTCTGCTCGCTGTTCTTCGCAGGCGGCGCCTCCGGCAAAAAGCCCGGCTTCTTCAAGCTCGTGCCCTGGTTCATCCTGGGCTTTCTCGGCCTGATGGCGCTGCGCACGCTCAACCTCATCCCGGCCGTCGTGCAATCCCCCGCCGCCTTCGCCGCCAACATCCTCACCGTCATGGCCATGGCCGCCCTCGGCCTCGGTGTGGATGTGCGCATGGTCGCCAAAGCCGGCCCCCGCGTCACACTCACCGTCATCCTCTCCTTGCTCATCCTCGGCGCCATCAGCCTGGAGCTAATCTGGTCCCTGGGTGTTGCCTGATCTCACCACACCCGGACGTCATGGCGAGGAGCGGAGCGACGTGGCCATCCATCGCAAGGACAGCACGAACCGCCGCAGCCCAGGGCTGAGGGCCGCACCGTTGATCCCAGGCGGAGATTGCCGCATCACTTCCGCCCCAAAACGCGAGCAGGCCCCAGATGCGCTACATCTCCACCCGCGGTGACGCACCCATCCGCGATTTCTCCGGCGTCCTGCTCGCAGGCCTCGCCGAGGATGGCGGGCTCTACATGCCCGAAACCTGGCCGCAGCTGGACCTCGCCGCCCTGCGCGGCCTGCCCTATGCCGAGCTCGCCGCCCGCGTCATGCAACCCTTCATCGGGAACTGCATCGCCCCGGACATCATCCATGCCATGACGCGAGACGCCTATGCCGGCTTCGGCAGCAAGGCCGTCGTCCCCCTCGTCCAGCTCGACACCAATGTCTGGACGCAGGAGCTGTTCCACGGCCCCACGCTGGCCTTCAAGGACATGGCGTTGCAGCTCGTGGGCCGGCTGTTCGACCATGTTCTGGCCGAACGCAACGAGCGCGTCACCATCGTGGGCGCCACCTCCGGAGACACCGGCTCGGCCGCCATCGAAGCCTGCGCCGGCCGCAGCCGCATCGATATCTGCATCCTCCACCCGGATGGCCGCACGTCGGACGTCCAGCGCCGCCAGATGACCACCGTGCTCGCCGACAATGTGCGCAACCTCGCCGTCGCCGGCACCTTCGATGACTGCCAGGACCTGGTGAAGGCCATGTTCGCGGACATGCCGTTCCGCACCGAGATGCATCTCTCCGCCGTCAACTCGATCAACTGGGCACGCATCCTGGGCCAGATCCCCTATTACGTGGCAGCCGCCCTGGCGCTTGGCGCCCCCGATCGCGCGGTGGATTTCGCCGTCCCCACCGGCAATTTCGGCAATGTGCTCGCAGCCTACGCCGCTCGCCGCATGGGGGTGCCGATCAACCGCCTGATCGTGGCCTCCAACCGCAACGACATCCTGGCCCGCTTCCTCGCCGCCAACGACATGTCGGTCCGCGGCGTCGAACCCAGCCTGTCCCCCAGCATGGACATCCAGGTCAGCTCCAACTTCGAACGCCTGCTCTTCGAACTGCTCGACCGAGACGCGCAGCTCACCGCCAAGACGATGACCGAGTTCCGCGCCACCGGCCACATGCCGGTCAGCCACGCTGCCTGGAGCCGCGCCACCGCCCTGTTCACCGGCTTCACCCTCTCCGATGCGGACACGCTCTCCGCCATCCGGGCGCTGCACGCCAGCTCCGGCTACCTCGCCTGCCCGCATTCCATCATCGGCATCGAGGCCGCGCGCGCCTTGGTGCAGGCCCCAACGCCCATCATCGCCGAGGCCACCGCCCACCCGGCCAAATTCCCCGATGCGATTGTGCAGGCGATCGGCATCCACCCCCCTCTGCCAGCACACCTTGCCGACCTATATGACAGGGAGGAACGCTACACCCGCGTTCCCGCCGACCTCGCCGCCATCGAGACCGAGGTCCGCCATCTCGCCCGAAGGAACGCCGCATGACCGAGCTTTCAGACTCCATCCGCCTCTCCCGCCTGCCCTCGGGCCTGACCGTGGTGACGGAACGCATGGAGCGTGTGGAGACCGTCTCGCTCGGCGCTTATGTCGCCTCCGGCACGCGCGACGAGATGGCGTCCGAGAACGGCGCCTCGCATTTCCTCGAACACATGGCCTTCAAGGGCACCGAGCGCCGCTCCGCCGCCGCCATCGCCGAGGAGATCGAGAATGTCGGCGGCCAGATCAACGCCTACACCGCCCGCGAACAGACCGCCTACTACGTCAAGGTCCTCAAGGAGGACATGGCGCTCGGCACCGACATCATCGGCGACATCCTGACCCACTCCACCTTCGATCCCGATGAGATGGAGCGCGAGCGCGGCGTCATCCTGCAGGAGATCGGCCAGGCCAACGACACGCCGGACGACATCATCTTCGATCACTTCCAAAGCACCGCCTACCCGACGCAGCCAATGGGCCGCCCCGTTCTCGGCACCGAGGATCTGATCCGCTCCATGCGGCGCGATACGCTGATGTCCTACATGAGGCGCCACTACGCCGCCTCCAACATCGTCGTCGCCGCCGCCGGCAATCTGGAGCATGACCGCTTCGTCGATCTCGTCCAGCGCCATTTCGCCGACCTGCCCACCGAGGCCCCGCCCCCGGTGCAGCCCGGCATCTATGCCGGCGGCGAGTTCCGCGAGGACCGCGATCTCGACCAGGTGCATATCGTGCTCGGCTTCCCCGCCATGGGCTACCGCGAGCCGCTCTATTACCCCTCCATGCTGCTCGCCACTTTGCTCGGCGGCGGCATGTCCTCGCGCCTGTTCCAGGAGGTGCGGGAGAAGCGCGGCCTGGTCTATTCGGTCTACGCCTTCGCCTCGCCCTACCGCGATGGCGGCCTGTTCGGCATCTATGCCGGCACCGGCGAGAGCGAGGCGGCGGAGCTGCTGCCCGTCACCCTGGAGGAGCTTGCCAAGGTGCAGCACGGCGTCAACGCCGCCGAACTGCAGCGCGCCCGCGCCCAGGTGAAGGCCAGCCTGCTGATGTCGCTTGAATCCACCGGCAGCCGCTGCGAGCAGCTCGCCCGCCAGGTCCAGGTCTTCGGCCGCGTCATGCCCACCGCCGAGACGGTCGCCAAGATCGACGCCGTCACCATCGAGGAGGTGCAGGCGGCGGCCGCCCTGATCTTCCGCTCCGCCCCCACGCTCGCCGCCATCGGTCCCGCCGGCCAGGTGCCGGATGTCTCGCGCATCTCCGAAGTGCTGGCGGCCTGACATGAACAAGCTCGACCTGCTCTCCGATCTGGTCTCCCGCGCCCGTCGCGCCGGCGCTGACGCCGCCGATGCCATCCTCGTCGCCGGCGCCTCGCTCTCCGTCTCCCGCAGAGGCGGGCAGACCGAACAGCTGGAACGCTCGGAAGGCCAGGATCTCGGCCTGCGCGTCTTCCTGGGCCAGCAGATCGCGGTCGTCTCCGCCACCTCGATCGACCCCGCAAGCTTCGACAGGCTGGTCGAGCGCGCCCTCGCCATGGCCCGCGTCGTGCCCGCGGACGGCTTCGCAGGCCTCGCCGAGACCATGGCGCCGCCCGAGATGCTCGACCTCGAACTGGATGACGGCCAGGAGCCGGAGGCCGAGGCGCTGATCGCCCGCGCCCAAGCCGCCGAGGAGGCCGCGCGCAGCATCGCGGGTGTCACCAACACCGAAGGCGGCGATGCCGGCTTCAGCCGCAGCGAGGTGGCGCTTGTCACCTCCGCAGGCTTCGCCGCCGTCCAGGCCCGCTCCTCGCACTCGGTCTCCGCCGTGGCGCTGGCAGGCCAGGGTGTGGGCATGCAGCGCGACTATGACTACACCTCCACCGTCCATCTGTCGGATCTGGAGGACGCCGCCACCATCGGCAGGCGCGCCGGCGAGCGCGCCGTGCAGCGCCTCAACCCGATCCGCCCGAAGACCGGCACCTACAACGTGCTGTTCGACCCGCGCGTCGCCGGCAGCCTGCTCGGCAGCGTCAGTGCCGCGGTCAACGGCGCTGCCGTCGCGCGCGGCACCTCGCTGTTCAAGGACCGCATGGGCCAACGCATCTTCGCCCCCGGCATCAACATCATCGACGACCCGCGCCGCGTGCGCGGCCTGCGCTCCAAGGCGTGGGACGGGGAGGGCACGCCCACCAGGCGCCTCGCCATCATCGAGGACGGCGTGCTGCAATCCTGGCTGCTCGACAGCCGTTCCGCCCGCCAGCTCAAGCTCACCTCCACCGGCCATGCCAGCCGCGGCACCGGCGGCCCGCCCTCGCCATCGGCCACCAATCTCTACCTCGCCCCCGGCCCCCTCACGCCGGCCGAACTGATGGCGGACATTGCGGAGGGCATCTACGTCACCGAACTGCTCGGCGGCGGCATGAACGGTGTCACCGGCGATTACAGCCGAGGGGCCGCGGGCTTCATGATCCGCAACGGCCAGCTCGCCGAACCGGTTGCCGAGATCACCATCGCGGGCCATGGCATGGACATGTTCGCCCGCCTGGTCCCCGCCAACGACCTGGTCTTCCGCAGAGGCACCGACAGCCCCACCATCCGCATCGACGGTCTCACGGTGGCAGGGGCCTAACCCCCCTCCACCCCCCGTCATCGTGAGCCCCCCTCGTCATTGCGAGCGCAGCGAAGCAATCCACTGAACCCACAAGACCGGGGCAGCGGCAGACAGACCCATGACGGGGCCACCAAACACAGACCAGCCTTGCCCGAAGCTCCCCCGAGTAGCCAAAGGCCGAAATCCCCGGCAATACTGTTCGTCAACGGATGTGACCACGCGCCCCATCCCAAAGACACTCTGGAAACACGATGACCCAGTCCTGGACCCCCGCCTCCTGGCGCAACAAGCCGATCCGCCAGGTCCCCGCCTATCCCGACCCGGCGAAGCTCGCCGCCATGGAAGGCAAGATCGCGTCCTACCCGCCGCTGGTCTTCGCCGGTGAGGCGCGCCGCCTCAAGGCCCAGCTCGCCTCCGTCCAGGAAGGTCGCTCCATCGTGCTCCAGGGCGGCGACTGCGCTGAATCCTTCGCCGATTTCAACGCCAACAACATCCGCGACACGTTCCGCGTGCTGCTGCAGATGGCCGTCGTGCTCACCTTCGGCGCCTCGCTCCCCGTGGTGAAGCTCGGCCGCATGGCCGGCCAGTTCGCCAAGCCGCGCTCGTCCGAAACCGAGACGGTCGCGGGCGAATCACTGCTCACCTATCGCGGCGACATCATCAACGGCCCCGATTTCGACCCTGCCTCCCGCATCCCCGACCCGGCGCGCATGGAGATGGGCTATTTCCAATCCGCCGGCACGCTCAATCTGCTGCGCGCCTTCGCCTCCGGCGGCTATGCCGATCTGCACGAGGTGCATCGCTGGAATCTGGGCTTCGTCGAACGCTCCCCGCTCGCGGCACGCTACCGCGAGATGTCCAGCCGCATCGATGAGACCCTGCGTTTCATGACCGCCTGCGGCATGACCTCGGCCAACACCCGCGAGCTGCGAGAGACCGATTTCTACGTCTCCCACGAAGCCCTGCTGCTGCCCTACGAACAGGCACTCACCCGCATCGACAGCACCTCCGGTGACACCTACGCCTGCTCCGCCCATTTTCTCTGGATCGGCGACCGCACCCGCCAGCCGGAAGGTGCTCATGTCGAATTCCTGCGCGGTGTGCGCAACCCGATCGGCATCAAGGTCGGCCCCTCCACCGATCCGGACGAGCTGCTCCGCCTGATCGACATCCTCAACCCCACCGATGAGCCAGGCCGCCTCACCCTCATCGTGCGCATGGGGGCGGACAAGGTGGAAAAACTCTTCCCCCCCATCCTGCGCGCCATCCGCCGGGACGGGCGTCGCGTCGCCTGGATCTGCGATCCGATGCACGGCAACACCATCTCCACCGCCGCCAAGGTGAAGACCCGCAACTTCGACGCCATCCTCTCCGAGGTGCGCTCCTTCTTCGACGTGCACGCGGCCGAAGGCACCTGGGCCGGCGGCGTGCATGTGGAAATGACCGGCCGCGAGGTCACCGAATGCGTGGGCGGCGCCCACCGCCTCACCGAGGCCGATCTGGGCGATCGCTACGAGACCTTCTGCGACCCGCGGCTCAACGCCGAGCAATCGCTGGAACTGGCCTTTCTGGTGGCGGAGGAGCTGAAGAACCGCCGCCATCCCGACACCGCCGTGGCCGCCCAGTAGCATGGACGTCCCTGGCCGCCCGAGCTCGGCACCGGGCGGAGACGCCCTCAACGCGGACATCGCCGCGCGCACCGATGTCTATTTCAACCGCACCCGCGCCGTGGTGCAGCGCTTCGGCGACCAGCGCGTCACCTACGCGGTGTTCCTGCGCCGCCCGGTCATCGCGGCCCCCCGCCTGATGCTGGACTGGCTGCGGTCGGCAGCCGAGGCCAGAGGCACGGAATTCGACATCACCCTCACCCATGAGGAAGCCACCTGGGTCGGTGCCGGCGAACCGCTGGTCTATCTCTCCGGCCCGTTCAGCCTGCTGGCCGATCTCGAAACCATCCTGCTGCAAAAGACCGGTGCCGCCTGTGTGGCCGCCCACCATGCCTATCAGATGGCACTCGCCCTGCCCAACGTGCCGTTCCTCGCGATGGACGCGCGCCATTGCGCGGGCGCCGAGATGCAGGAGCTGATGGCCTATGCCGCCTCGGTCGGCAGCAGGGCCGCCCAGCGCGAAGGCGCGCGCGGTTTCATCGGCAACGCCACCGACGGCACCGCGCATTATTTCGAAGCCGCCCATGGCTTCGGCACCATGCCGCACGCCCTCATCGGCTATGCCGGCTCCACCCTGCGCGCCGCCGAGATGTTCCACGAAACCTTCCCGGACACGCCGCTCACCGTGCTGGTGGATTATTTCGGCCGTGAGCTGACGGATGGGCTGGAGGTCTGCGCCCGCTTCCCCGAACTCGCCGCGGCCGGCCTGCTCTCCGTCAGGCTGGACACCCATGGCGGCCGCTTCCTGGAAAGCCTCGACCCCGCCGAAAGCTACGCCGTGCTGGAACGCCACGCGCCGGGCGCCATCCGCCGCTACCGCTCGGACGCCGAACTGCGCGCCCTGGTCGGCACCGGCGTCTCGGCGGCCGCCATCTGGCGCATGCGCGAGGCGCTGGACGAGGCCGGCTTTCCCGCCGTCAAGATCGTCGCCTCATCCGGCTTCAACGTCGAGAAATGCCGCGTGATGGCGGACGCCCATGCGCCGATCGACCTGATCGGCACCGGCAGCTTCATCCCCGACCAATGGAGCGAAACCTACGCCACCGCGGACATCGTCGAATACAACGGCGAACCCCGCGTGAAGACCGGCCGGGAATTCCTCCTCCGCCAAAAACCCACCCCGTAGGGCGGGTCCACGACCCGCCGACTGCCCGGGTCCACGACCCGCCGACAGCCCGTCAGGTGGGACGCGATTTCGCGTCCCACCATCGAGCCTCACCCCATCACGGCATCTTCATCCCCGGCATCCCCGGCATCGCCGAGGCCCCCGCCGCCTCCACCGTCACCGAAACCGTCATCGGCGCCGCATGCGCGAAACTCAGCGTCACCGGGAACGTATCCCCCGGCTTCAGCTGCTGCTTCAGCCCCATCACCATCACATGATACCCGCCCGGCTTCAGCTCCACCGTGGCCATGCTCGGCAACGGCAAGGACGGCACCGGGCGCATCTTCATCACACCGGCCTCCTCGACCGTTTCATGCACCTGCAGCGTGTCGGCGATCGGCGAACGCGCCCCCACCAGCGCATCATCCGGCCCCATATCCATCAGGCTGATAAAAATGCCCCCCGATGTCTGGCTCGGCGTGGTCGCCCGCGCCCAGGCATGATCGGCCATGATCGATTGCGCCTGCGCCGAACCCGCCACCAGCACGCCCGCGACCGTCAATGTGGTCAGAATACGCATGGAACCTTCTCCTCTCAGTGAACATGCACGCCGCGTGGCGCGCCATCCGCAGGTTTGTTGGGATTGTTGGCGTGAATATAGTCAATCAACGACCAGATCGTTGCATCATCCAGACCGCTTGCCGGCATCACGAGCCCCCCGTTCGGACCCGGCATGCCATGGGCGATCCACCAGTAAAGCTCCCCATCGGTGTGGTCCCACAGATGGGCGGCGGTGAGGTCCGCAGGCGGGATCGGCAGGGACTTGGCAAGTGGTCGATCCCCCTCACCGCCCACCCCATGGCAGGACGCGCAGTAAGGCCCATACGCCGCCTTCCCCGCGGCAATCGAAGCCGGGCTCTCCCCCGTCTCGGACTGCCAGTAATAGGTCGGCACCGCCGGCAGCAGCAGCAGATCCAGATGCGGGATGGCGAACCAGGTGATCACCAGGGCGGCGGCAATCGCAGGCCACCGCACGCGCCGCGCCAGAAACGCCAGCACCAGCAGCAGCAACGCCCCACCCAGAGCCTGCACAGCGCCCAGAACCTCCCGGCGCAGCTCGTCGTCATCCATCAGCTGCGTGCTGAACCGCACCGAAAACGGCCAATCCGGCTGGCTGTGCGCCCCAGGCGGCAGGGATGACAGCACACTCGCCGCCGCCATCACCCCAACCCCAAGCCCCAGCTCCACCCAGATCGACCCGCGCAGCGCGTCAAGCCGGGCCGGCAGGGCAGGGGCCAGCACAAAGCGATGGCGAATGGCCAGACCCAGCAGCCCCGCCAGCAGCCCCAGCTTGACCAGCAGCGCCTGCCCATAGGACGTGCCCAGCAGCCCCGGCAGGCCGCCTGCCAGGGCATCCGCCTGCAGCCAGGCAGTCACCGCCACCAGACCCACGCACCCCCCGCCATACCAGGCGTAGCGCCGCACCAGCCGTGTCGCATCCGGCCCGCGCAGCGCCAGCACCAACGCCGGCAGACCGCCAATCCAGCCACAGCCCGCCCACACATGCACCAGCACACTGGCAAACAGCACAGGCTCACCCGCCGCCACCGCATGCCCCGCCGCCGCATGCAGCGCCAAGGCCAGCGAGGCGGGCGCCAGCGCCAGCCACACCGACCGCCGTGCGGCGGCCCATGTCGCAACCCAGGCCACCGCCCGCAGCATCACCAGATGACCCACCCAGGTCTGAAGCAGCACCAGCCACACGGCATCCGCAATGCCAGCCACCCCATGGGCGTCCACCATCACGGCCGCCTGCGCCACCATGAAGCCCGGCAACAACGCCAACAGCGCGCCGAACAACCCGGCAAGCAGCCGGTCCTGCGCCGCCCGGCCGGCTGAAGCCGGGCCGGACAGCGCCTGCACCGCAAGCGTGCCGAAAATCCCCGCCTCCGCCACCAGCGTGGCCACGCGCAGGATCAGCAGCACCCAGTCGGCCATCTGCATCACTTCACAACGGTAAAGCTGAAATGACCCTCGGTCTTGTGCGTGTCGATCGATGTCGCATGCCACACCACGGCATACTCACCCGGCGCCAGCGTGCCGAGACTGACCGAAACCGTCTTGCCGTCCGCCGATGTCGTATGCAGGTCGGCCTTGTCGACGCGCCTGCCCGCCGCATCCGTCACCTCGATCGTCGAAAGTGTGGGCTCCAACGCCTCGGAATAGCTGATCACCAGCGCCGCAGGGGCCGCAACCTGGCTCCCCGCGGAGGGTGTTGCGGTGACAAGATGGGCATGGGCAAAGGCGGCAACCGGCGCGCCCGTCAGGGCGGCCAGGATCAACAGAAACTTCATGGGATATCTCCAAAACGATGCGAAACCCGCGTGCGCCCGCAAGGTGGCACGCCAGAACATGTGTCTGAGCCGGATCAGGCGATCGTGGGCGGTGCCCTGGAGGAATAGAACGCAACATCACGCGACAGCCGCAAGCCCGCCTGCGCCACAGGCAGCGCCCCTGCCAGCGCCTCACGCGGGATCGGCAGCACGGAGGGCTCCGGCAGCAATGCCAGCGGCACCGCCCCCTGGCACCACGCGCAATGCTCATGCAAGTCAGCATGCGGGGCGGACCCGCCATCATCCCCGCCCGGCGCATGACAGATCGCATCCGCAATCCACGCTGGCACGGCGGTCTGCGAAACAGCGGGGGCGGACTGCCACAACCCCAACAGCAACACCGCGGCCAGCAGGCCACGCAGCAATCGCAAAAGGGGACAGTCAGCGCGCATGCGCCTCATTAATCCGCATCAGGGGGAATTGACCAGTGCCGGTGGAGATGGTGGAGCTGAGCGGGATCGAACCGCTGACCTCCTGAATGCCATTCAGGCGCTCTCCCAACTGAGCTACAGCCCCATCTCTCAAAGGGTTCCTTGGGGAAGAACCCTCCCGTCATGCGGGAGGCGGCGATATAGACTGCCCATGCAAAGCGATCAAGAGGGCAAAGGACGGTCTGTCATGTATCTGCCAAAATCAGAGGCGGAAGCCTGCTCTGAGCAAATCGCACTGCTCGAATATCTCCGCGCCACCCGCCGCCTGCCGCATCTCACACCAGACACGCTCACAGCGGAGCTGCTGGCCGAGGCACGACAGGAATTGGCGCAGGCAGATGCTCCTTCTTTTGAAAAAAAAGAAGCAAAAACAACGCATGACCTGTGATCCGCGTCAGGCCGCGAGAGCGAGGCCAGGCGCCAGGGTGAAGCTCGCCTCGGTCTTCTCGCGGATTTCCGCAACCGTCACACCCGGCGCCACCTCCAGCAGCACCAGACCCTGCGGTGTCACCTCCAACACCCCAAGCTCCGTCACCACCATGTCCACCACAGCCTGGCCGGTCAGCGGCAGGGTGCACTGCTTCAACAGCTTGGGCTTGCCGCCGGCGGTGTGCTCCATCAGCACGATCACCCGCTTCACCCCGGCCACCAGGTCCATGGCGCCGCCCATGCCCTTGACCATCTTGCCCGGGATCATCCAGTTCGCCAGATCGCCGTTCTCGGCCACCTGCAACGCACCCAGGATCGACAGATCGATGTGCCCGCCACGCACCATGGCAAAACTCGCCGCACTGTCGAAGAAACTCGTCGTCGGCAGCTCGCTCACCGTCTGCTTGCCGGCATTGATCAGATCGGCATCCTCCGTCCCCTCCAACGGAAACGGGCCAATGCCCAGCATGCCGTTCTCGCTCTGCAGCTGAACCTGCATGCCCTCCGGCACGTGGTTCGCCACCAGCGTCGGAATCCCGATGCCGAGATTCACATAAAACCCGTCCTGCAGCTCCCGCGCCGCACGGGCGGCCATCTCATCGCGTGTCCAGGCCATGATCGTCTTCCCTGAGCTTGTTCGTTTCACGATAAGCCGGCATCGGCGCTCTCCTCCACCCGATCACCCACGGCAGTATTCTGGATGGGTGGCCGGGTGGGGGAGAGGGCCGGTGCCGGCTTCAAAATCACGCCGCTGCGCGCTTGGTCACCGTGCGCTGCTCGATCCGCTTCTCCAGCCCCGGCACATGCACGATCCGGTTCACGAAAATCCCCGGCGTGTGGATGTGGTCCGGATCAATCTCACCCACCGGCACCAGATGCTCCACCTGAACCACCACCATATGGGCGGCCGTCGCCATCATCGGGTTGAAGTTCCGCGCCGTCTTCCGATAAACCAGATTGCCCTCGGTGTCGGCCTTCCAGGCATGGATGATCGCAAGGTCGGCAAACAACCCGCGCTCCATCACATATTTGGCGCCATCGAACTCACGCACCTCCTTGCCCTCGGCAATCTGCGTGCCCACGCCGGTCTTGGTGAAAAACGCCGGAATCCCGGCCCCACCCGCGCGAACGCGCTCCGCCAGCGTGCCCTGCGGGTTGAACTCGATCTCCAACTCACCGGCCAGAAACTGCTCGGCAAAGGTCTTGTTCTCACCCACATACGAACTGATCATCTTCTTGATCTGCCGCGTCTGCAGCAACAGACCCAACCCGGCATCGTCAATGCCGGCATTGTTTGACACCACCGTGAGACCCTTCACCCCGGTGTCCCGGATCGCCTCGATCAAAACCGAGGGAATGCCACACAACCCAAACCCACCCGACATCACCAACATGTCGTCGCGCATCACACCCGAAAGTGCCGCCGCCGCATCCGGATAAACCTTGTTGACCGCCATCTCGGAATTCTCCCTAACCTCGCCCTAAGCTGCCAGACACCCCGCCCCCAGGCAACGCTCGCATCTCGTTGAGGTGGGCGTTTGCTCGGTTGCTCCGGCCTGCGGCCGGATGCGCTCCGCGCGGGCAGGGCTTCGCCCTGCACCGACCAGGACTGCCGTCCTGGACCTGCATCGGTTTATCCCCGATGTCTGAGTGGGGTGTGACAGGCCA